>DASZHC010000072.1:0-41713 GCA_035938215.1 Chthoniobacterales bacterium | reverse complement strand
GCCAAACTCCGACAAGAGGGCATCGAGCCTACACTGCCTTGGCTTTATGGCTTCCAACTCGACTTCCGCTTCCGATAGCCATCCTCGCCAGACTCCTTATTCAATGGTCAAATTAATTCCCGCTTCAAAATCTTTGCTTTTGAGCGCAACAAACGAAACCGGACGGCTGACAAACGGTCTTATTAGATCACTGATTCGAAAGCGGTCGTCTTGAGCTCCTCACCTGACCTCTGACACTGGCGGCCGACCACCGACCACCCGGTATTATATCTCAAGCTCTTTCCTGAACTTCGACAGCAGCTTGAACCCTTTGTCCGTTACTACGCCGTCGTCTTCAATTCGCACCCCGCCGATCCCAGGATAGTACAACCCAGGTTCGACGGTGAGCACCTGGCCCTCTCGAAAATGGGTCTTCGCAACTCGCGGTTGTTCATGGATATCAAGTCCCAGGCCATGACCCAGGCCATGGAAAAATCCGACCCAGCGACCATTCCGAATTTCCTTTGGATACCCTTTCTGGACAAAAAATGCGGCCACTTCATCCTGCAACGATGCTCCGGATTCGCCAACTTTAATCCTTTGGAGCGCAAACACCTGCGCCTCGCGTACCGTGTGCCATAGCTTCTTCTGCTCTTCATTCGCCCGCCCTCTCACAACGGTTCGAGTCAGATCCCCGAAGTAGCCCGACTCGGCTTCCCGCGGAAAGACATCCAGGATAATCAACGTATTCGCCCTTAACGGACCACTCCCACGGTGATGGGGATTGCAGGCCTGTTCTCCCCCAGCAACGATTGTGGCCGATGGTTTGCCGCCGATGCGCAAGATTGCCATCTCAATCTCGGCACGCAGAATTTCCGAAGTAAGCGGTTTGCCGCCCCAGACAAGTCGATTTCCGCGTTTTATCTCGGTCGCCCGCAACACTTCAATTCCACGAGCCAAACCGATTTCGGTTATCCGAATCGCTAACTCGATCGACTTCAGCTCTTCCGCGCTCTTAAATTCGCGCTCCGGCCAGAAAAGGCCGTTCGCCGGAGTCAGCGTTATTCGATTCTTGGCAAGTTCGAAGGCTAATCCCATCGGGAAATCGTAAGGAACCAGAGCGCGGCGAACGCGATGCTGCCGGAGAAAACTTGCGATCGTCTGCTCAATCGGAGGCTTGCCCTTCAATTTCTTCTCCAGCGGACCTTCGAGCTGTGACAACGAGACGACCTCATTTACCTTTGCCTCCTTTCGTCCACGATCAATTTCGAGATCACTGAGCACAATCGTCTTGTTGCCGTTACGCTCGAGCAACAGAAAAGGATCCGGAACGGAGAATTTCGTCGCGTAAAACATATCCGCCGACTGCTCACTCGAAGCGAATATGAGGCGGGGAAGAGAATCTTTAGGCATTCAGATTTAAGGAAGGTCAGGAGTTCACGTTGTTTTCATCTCTGTGGCGAAATGACTCCGCCAACCTCACAAATGCCTGCAGCGAATCAGGATTGCTCATCGCCTCGCGACTAACCGCTTTCGCGGCAGGCGTCCCCTGAAAGATTCGTTTCACCGGTATCTCAAGTTTCTTTCCATTTAAGGTCAGCGGTATTTCGGGGACGGCGAAAATAGCATCGGGAACATAACGGGGAGAGAGCTCCGATCTGATCTTTGCAGATATTCTCCCGACCAGTTCCTCATTGAAGAATTGATGTTCACCAAGGACGACAAACAAAAGCAGCTGCCCTTGGGTGAAGTGTCCGTCTCTTCTCAGTTCCGTCGTATCGATCACCAAGGATGCCTCGACCTCCGGCAGCAAGTCGACGACATTGTAGAATTCGCTGCTTCCCATTCGCACTCCGCCGCGATTCAGGGTCGAGTCCGATCGACCGTAGATAACGCATTGCCCCGTCTCGGAACAGATTTCGATCCAGTCGCCATGCCTCCAGACACCACGATAGTAACTGAAATAAGTCTGCCAAAGTCGTTCACCATCAGGATCGTTCCAGAAACAGACCGGCATGCATGGCATTGGTGCAGTGAGCACCAGTTCTCCAACCTGGTTCCAGACAGCCTTCCCATCTTCGTCCCAAGCTTCGATGGGAGCGCCCAGTCCGCGGCATTGAAGCCTTTCCGGATAGACCGGAAGCCAGGGATGAGATAGCACGAATGCAGTGCAGAGATCCGTCCCCCCACTCACTGAGCCGAGCCAGATATCTCTTTTCACATGCTCGTAGACCCATCTGAAACAATCGCCCGGCAACGGAGCACCAGTAGACCCGATCGCCCGCAGAAATTCGAGATTGGCATCCCTGCCAGGCTCCAATCCCGCTTTTTGGCAAGCAATCAGGAAGGGCGCGCTCGTGCCGAAATAGGTGATTCGCTCCTTTTCAACTAATCTCCATAAGGCTGATAAATCGGGGTACTTCGGGCTGCCGTCATACAGAACAACCGTAACTCCCAGCGCGAGGCCTGATAGCAGTAAATTCCACATCATCCAACCGGCACTCGTGAACCAGAAAAACTTGTCACCCGGTTGCAAATCCAGATGCAACGACAGCGACTTTAAGTGTTCCAGAAGGATTCCGCCGTGCCCGTGCACAATTGGCTTTGGCGTACCCGTGGTTCCCGACGAAAACAAAATCCAAAGCGGGTGCTCGAATGGCACAGGCTGGAAATGCAGCTCAGGTGCTCTATCCCCTGCCCCGAACAGATCCGTCCATGAACATATCGGCGGCGAAGTAGCATACCCAGCCAGGTCCGCGTCCTGGGAAACCATCACCACGTGCTGGAGCGTCGGCAGGCCCGCTGTAATTTCAGCAAGCACCCGTGCTCGATCATGTGTCTTTCCGCCATACCGGTAGTTGCAGACGGCAATTAGGACCTTTGGCTCAATCTGCTTCAGACGTTCCAACACGCCCTGACTGGAGAGTTCCGGAGGACAATTCGACCAGATCGCGCCAAGACTGGCGCTCGCAAGAAATGCAACCAGAGCCTCGAGCCGGTTCGGTAAATATCCGACAACGCGATCACCAAAGCCCACCCCCATTCTGTTCAACCCCGCCGCGACGCAATTGACCGCGTTCAACAGTTCCGCGCGGGTCAACACACATCCGGGCACCGATGTCCCGTATTCCGAACAGAAAAGTACTGCTGTATCTTGATCGTTCATACCCGCTTCTTCCGGACCGAACCGGAGCAAATGCTCGACGTAATTCAAGGTAGCGCCCGGGAACCAACGGGTTTCCGTAGGACCCCGACCATGCTCAAGAACAGAAGTCGGCTCGCGATGAAATCGCACGCCGAAAAAAGCCGCGATCGCGCTCCAAAATGCTTCGGATTCTCGAATCGACCAGTCAAAAAGCGCGCCGGCATCCTTCAGTTCGATACCGCGCTCCATGGAAAGCCAACGCTGGAATCGCCTGAGATTACTCCTGGCAATCCGTTCTGGAGCAGGGTACCAAAGCGCTTCTGCCGTGCCATAGGCGGTGTCCATTTCTATTTGCGATTCGCTGCGCGAAAATCTCCAAAAGTTAAATGCGTACGACTTTCTGCGCAATCCCGTCCGCTTGACAAATCTGGATGTCGCGCTTTTCTAATCGCTCATCCTCCGATTCGGTCAAAACGTCCATGATCACCGTTGAGAATTTAACAAAGAGTTTCGGACCTAAGCTCGCGGTCGACAACATTTCCTTGTCGGTTCAGAAGGGGGAAGTCCTCGGATTTCTCGGGCCAAACGGCGCCGGCAAATCAACAAGCATGCGCATGATTACCGGTTATTTGCCGCCTTCTGCCGGAAAGGTTTCGGTCTGCGGATATGACGTCCTCGATCGACCGTTACTCACCAAAAGCAGGATAGGCTATCTCCCGGAAAATGCGCCGATCTACAGTGATATGTCGGTATTTGGCTTTCTTTCCTTTTGCGCGGAATTGAGAGGCCTGTATGGATCAGCGAAGAAAAAGGCGACCGACAAGGTTGTCGAACATTGTTTTTTGCAGCCTGTTCTCCATCAAAGCGTCGATACGCTCTCAAAAGGCTATCGTCACCGGACCTGCCTTGCGCAAGCATTGATCCATGATCCGGATGTGTTGATCCTTGATGAGCCGACGGATGGTCTCGATCCCAATCAGAAGCATGAGGCCCGGTCACTAATCCGGCAGATGGGTCAAAACAAAGCGATCATTTTTTCAACACACATCCTTGAGGAAGTGGAAGCAGCATGCACCAAGGCGATCATCATCGACCAAGGGAAAATCGTGGCGATCGGTACGCCCGCTGAGTTGAAGGCGCGTGCGCCCCTTGCTGGAACCATCGTCGTCGGTTTGCGCGGCGTGACATGGCAGGCCCTGCAACCTGAATTGGCAAAAATGCGCTTTCTGGCGAAATCCGAACTGCTTGTTGAATCCGATTCCCGAGTAAGCGCCAGGCTTCAGCCAACCGGCGCATTGTTACCAGAGCTGTTGGAAACGGCTCATCAGCGCAGGTGGCAAGTGGAGCACCTGACAATCGACGAAGGTCGACTGGATGATGTCTTTCGGGCGATTACTATGCCCGATACAGAAAGGGGATCGTCCTTATGAGAAAGATCTGGACTATCGCTCGCCGCGAACTGGGCGCCTACTTTTCTTCTCCGGTGGCCTATGTGTTCATCGTCATTTTTCTCCTTCTCACCGGGTTTTTCACATTCATGGTTGGAGGTTTTTTTGACCGCGGGTTGGCCGACCTCCTACCGTTCTTTGTCTGGCATCCATGGCTGTATCTGTTCCTGGTCCCCGCCGTGGGCATGCGGCTTTGGTCCGAGGAGCTTCGTCTCGGAACAATCGAACTCCTGCTCACGATGCCGGTAACTCCATGGCAGGCGATTCTAGGGAAATTTCTCGCGAGCTGGGTATTTCTGTTGATTGCATTAGCGCTGACGTTCCCGATGGTGATCACCGTGGCGTATCTTGGCCATCCGGATTTCGGTCGCGTCCTGTCTGGCTACGGCGGGAGTATCCTCATTTCCGGCGCCTTCCTCGCTATCACCTGTATGACTTCGGCTCTCACCCGAAATCAGGTGATAAGTTTCATTCTTTCGGTCGTCATCTGCTTGTTTTTGATCCTTTGCAGCTGGCCGCCGGTGACTAACATTGTCGTAAATTGGGCGCCTGCATGGCTGATCGATGGGTTCGCCGGTATCGGCGTGATGACACACTATGAAGGTTTCCAGCGTGGCGTGATCGACAGTCGCGACCTTCTCTTTTTCTTATCCGTGATCGGATTTTTCCTGTTCACGACCAGCGTGATTCTCCGCGCTCATCGCGCATGACCGCATGAAAGGCAAATTCGAGGCTTTCCTTTATTCCGTTGCAGGCGTCGCCGCCGTACTTGTCATCCTCGTCGCGATTAATCTTCTGGGAGGATTCTTCAAGGCTCGGTCTGATCTGACGCAAAACAAGCTCTACACCCTGTCGGCCGGCACAAGGAAGATACTCGACAAGCTCGATACGCCCGTAGAGATACGTTTCTACTTCAGCAAGGACAACGCTTCAGTGCCGGTACCGTTGCGAACTTATGCACAGCAGGTCGAGGATCTCCTGGCCGAATACCAGCAATACAGCCGGGGTAAGATCAAAGTAGTAAAGTTCGATCCGAAGCCTGACTCGGATGCGGAGGATTCCGCTAATCTCGACGGGATTGAAGGTCAGAACCTTAATTTGACCGACAAGATTTATCTCGGCGCGGCGATCAGCTCTCTTGATTCAAAAACGACGATCCCCTACCTGAGTCCTGACCGTGAGAATCTTCTTGAGTACGATTTGTCCAGGGCGATCTCGAGCGTTGCGAATCCAAAAAAATCCGTGATCGGCGTGATGAGCGCCCTTCCCGTTATGGGCCGTGAAGCGCAACCCATGATGATGCGGCAGCGCCAGCAATCCATGGAGCCATGGATTTTTCTAACGGAGCTCAAGGAAAACTATGCGGTGCGCGAGATCCCCTTGACAGCTGCCACAATTGACGACGACGTCTCGGTCCTTGTGGTTGTGCATCCTGATGGGATCAGCGATCAGGCACAGTTTGCTATTGACCAGTTTTTGCTTCGCGGTGGAAAGATGGTGGCTCTCCTTGACCCTTATTCTTTTGTCGAGGCGCGAATGGCCGGGCCTTACGGTGGAGCGGGAAAGTATAGTTCAACGCTTTCCAAATTGCTCCCGGCTTGGGGAATACAATTCTCGGACACCAAAGCTGTCGCTGATCCTCTTTTCGCTACCCAGATCCAGCGCGAAAATGAACAGCAATCCGATCCAACAATTCTCTCTGTGACAAGCGATGGCATCAACAAGGAAGATGCACTCGGGGCCGCGATTAATGATCTTTTGCTTCCTTTCGCCGGGGCGTTCACGGGGAAGCCGGCAGAAGGTCTCAAAGAAGATATCCTTGTGAAATCTTCCGCACAGGCGGGACTTATAGATACCTCTTTGCTGGAAGCCGGCGGCGACCAGGTCAGGAGAACGCTGAAAGCTGACCATATATCCTACCCAATCGCCATTCGGTTGAGCGGCAAATTCAAAACAGCATTCCCTCAGGGCGCGCCGCCGCAATCGAAAGATCAAACGGAGGCATCCCCGTCCCCCACTCCCGCTGCCGGTGCTTCTCCTTCACCCAGGCCGAAGGCGGAGGCGCTGAAAGAGGCCAAGGCCGATGGGGTCGTGCTGCTCATTGGCGATTCTGACTTTGCCTATGATCAGATAGCCGGACGGGCTCAGCAGGTAATGACACAAACCGTTTTCGTACCGTCGAACGGCAACCTGAATTTTATCCAAAGCAGCATCGAACAACTTGCTGGCGACTCCAATCTCATTGGGATTCGCAGCCGGTCGTCCGGCAATCGCCCGTTTGTGGTTGTCAACAAAATGGAGGCGGCCGCGCAGCAGAAATACCAAAGCAAGATCGATGAGCTTCAGGACAATCTCGCTCAGACTCGCCAGAAATTGGCTTCCTTGCAGACCGGTAAACAAGCTGATCAGAAAACTCTGCTTTCGCCCGAGCAACAAGCCGAGATCAAGAAGTTCCAGGAAAACGAGGCACAAATCAGCCAGGAATTGAAACAGGTTCGCAAGAATCTCCGGCTCGAGATCGACTCACTTCAGAACGCATTGAAGTGGATCGATATTGCCGCCATGCCGGTGCTTGTAGCGCTCGTCGGATTGCTTCTTGCCTATCTCAAACGCTACAGCCGCGCCGCTCGATGAAGAAAAATCAGCTCCTTCTTTTGCTCGCTCTCGCCGTCGTTCTCGGCATTGCCGGTGTCTATTTCCAAATATCCAGGTCGGCAGGCTGGAACGACGTCAAAACGGACCGCAGAATTCTTCAAGGCTTGCCAATTAACGACATCGCGAAAATTCAGATTCGTTCCAGCACAGCGATGGTTACTTTGGAAAAGAAGCAAAATCAATGGGGGGTCGCCGAACGAAATGACTATCCCGCCGATTTTGATAAAATCCGCGATCTGACCCGTACACTGTGGCAGCTTAAGGCGGTGCGGGACATGGAGATCGGACCTTCGCAGTTTGAACGGCTGAAGATCGGCGCCGTTGGACAGGGTAACGGCTCCGGCCTTGAAATAAATCTGAAGGGTGAGAACGACAGCAGTATTGGCTCCCTTATTCTCGGCAAGATGATGGAGCAGGAAGAGGATGCAACAAGGGGAGTCGCCGGTCGCTTTGTTTACAATCCCCTGACGAAGGGTCGCGTTTATCTCGTCGCGGAGACTTTCGCTAACATCGATCCCATCAGCGTCGGATCCTGGCTGGACAAGACGTTCGTTGCTCCCGGCGAGCTCCGAGAAATAGAGCAGAGTCCATGGTCTAACAATCGGGGTTGGAAGATCATTCGCGATACACCCAACGGCGAGTGGAAATTGCTGGACGCACATGATGGAGAGACCCTTGAGAAGCAGTTCGGCCGCGCGGTGGCGAATTTCGCGCCAACTTTTGTAGATGTTCGGCCGGGTTCCGTCTCAACAGATGAAACCGGACTCAATGAGCCGTTCCGCGTTCGGTTTACAACATTCGATGGCTTTAAATACGATTTTGCAATCGGCAAATCCGGTCCGGAGAAGACGCGTTATGCAAAGTTCGAAGTGGGCGCTCAGCTCAATGCGGCGCGGACGCCGGAACCCAACGAAAGTTCCGAAGACAAAAAGAAAAAGGATCAGGAATTCGACAAGAAGATTGCGGAGCTTCGGCAACGTCTCGAGAGCGAAAAGAAACTGGAACAATGGGTGTATCTCGTTCCCGACTGGAACCTGGATCAGTTACTGAAGCGGCAGGATGAGATTCTTGCTAAACCAAGCCCCTCGCCCGCGCCTAATCCCTCAACATCCGGTACCCCTGTGCCTGAGGTTAAGCCTTCCCCTTCACCCGTCACACCGTAGGGCAACCTCTAAACCGCCCATTGACCTCTAAAGGCGGCTTGCCGGGAGGCTCGCCCTACCCTTCACCAGCCCCAAGGTCATATCACACGCTAGCTTAGCTAGGCCGAAGACTTCGGCGAGCTCAGTCGAGCCGCTTCTGCTGAGCCGCGTTAACATTCACAAATACGGGATTTCTCAACCGGGGTGTTCCCTTTTAATTGACTTGAGCCCGCAAGGATTACGAAAATTCCCTATGTCCCAGCATCACTCGAAAGAGGAGTTCAAAGAATTAACTGCCGGGTTTTTTGAAAAAAAAATCTCTCGGCGTCGTTTTATGGAGCGGGCTACGCGGCTCGGTATTTCGGCCACCCTGTTGAGCCGTATGGCACCGGTTTCGTGGGCGGCCAATGACAACCTGGTCGATTCTTCACCTCTGGCGCCCAATGAGTCTCCAGTTACCAAAGAGCGCATCGAGTATTTGAAGTCCAGACCATACAAAGACACTACCATCAACCTTATGGTGTTGAGGGACGCAGTCGGAAACTGCGTGGAATATCATGCCTCAAGATGGGAAGAGGAAACCGGCGCCCACGTCGACATAACCAAAGTTCCAATCGATACACTCCGTCAGCAGATATTTTCCGATCTGAGCACGGGGTCTGGCCAGATGGATGCCTACCAGACAGCGGCTTGGTTCTATGGAGACTTTTTTACGGCCAAGGAGCCTTATATCGTCGAGATCGAGCCCTTTCTCCAAGACCCCAAATATCCCTATTGGGATCCTAGCCAATTCCTGCCGGCCATGAAACGGCTTTATACCTGGCAAGGGAAGCTCTATGGGGTCCTATTCGATGCCGACGCCCAGATTCTCTATTATCGCAAGGATGTGCTGGCAAACGCTGCCTACCAGGAAAAATTCAAGACGAAAGTTGGCTACGAACTGCCAAATCCTCCCAAGACCATGAAGGAGATGCATGACGTGGCAGAGTTTTTCACCGGTTGGGATTGGAACGGCGATGGAAAAAACGATTGGGGCATTTCGCTTCATGCCAAGGTCAACGTGCAAGGATTTTTCCACTTCCTGACTCTTGCGGCGCCCTACGTTGTGTCGCCTAATAACAAATATTTTTACTTCAACCCGCAGGATATGAAGCCGCTGATCAACTCCGAGGGGCATCTGCGAGCGCTGGAAGATTACGTGAAATTATCGGCTGCCGGTCCCAAGGAACAACTTGGCTGGACCTTGCCCCAGGGATGGAGCGTTTTTCTGGCCGGCCATACGGTTATGGAAGCAACTTGGGGCGATCTACCCACCCTAGCCCAGGACAGGGCCCGCTCCAGCGTGCAAGGTCGGGTCGGCGCCGCTCTGATACCTGGTACCAATGAGGCGTTTAACCCTCTGACTGCTCAATGGGAGAAGTATCCGCTCAATGTGGTTGGAAATACGAATGGGGGGAGCTGGCATTGCGTGATCTCGCGCTTGTCCAAGAAAAAAGAGGCGACCTATGATTTCCTGGCTTTCATGGCCAATAAGAAAAATGCCTTCTTTAACTCCACCAATGGCTGGACCGGCGTCCAGCCCGGGATGAAGTACGAGTATTTTCCACCGGTTGGAAGCGGAAGCGTTGTGGAATGGGAGAACCAGGGCTGGGACAAAGCTGATGCTATTGGGTACCTGGAAGCCTATTACCAGAACCTGGTCCTTCCAGTGCAGCAACTCTATTTGCGAATTCCCGGGGCCGCGGAGTATTGGCACGAGCTCGACGTGCGCCTCTCATCGGTATTAGCCGGTGAGACCAAACCAAAGGCGGCGCTGGACGATACCTATCAAACCTGGGAACAGATCACCGAACATTACGGCCGGGAGAGTCAGAAAAACCTCTACGCCGAGTCGCATCCCGCGTAGCCGCCGACAACGTTGGATAGGTAGCGCTGTGATCGGGCGGCGGTAGGGTCCGATCTCCGAGGGACCGTCAGCATTGGTCGCCTCAAACTGACGACCTGACCGTAGAAACCGGTCGGCTCGGAGATGCGACCCTACCGGTCCCGACCGAGTTGGAGGTCTAACCCATTGGCAACCACTCACATCGGCTCAAATCGCACTTATTTCTGGAATGGCGGATTTCGAATATGTCAAAACTTGCCCATGCGAGAGATTCTTCCCGGCATCTTCACGTGGGGTTCGACTTACGCCGACAGACCGTGGGACTTAAGCGGTTATGCAATCACGTTCGATGGATACGTCGTGCTCGTTGATCCACCCGTACCCGAAGAGAACGACTGGTCACGCTTCGACGAGATGAGGCCGATCCCGAAAATTGTGCTCACCAATCGCGACCACGTCAGGGATAGCGAGTCGTTTCGAACGCGCTACAGCTCTCGCATCGTCGCGGGCGCTGATGAGATAGCGCAGCTTGCGCCCGTTGCGATCAACGAAGCGGTTCGCGAAGGGGACCTGGTTGCCGGCGCTTTGCGCGTGATCCATCTCCCGGGAAAATCGGCCGGTGAGATCGGGTTGTATTTTGACCCGGCGCACCACAGCGTTTCGCGCGAGTTTGGCGGCATCCTCCTCCTGGGTGATGCGGTGATTGGCAACCCAGCGGGCGAGCTAGGCCTGATTCCCGAGCCTAAACTTGACGACCCGGCCCAGCTCAAAACATCATTACGTAAACTGCTCGACTACGACTTTGAAGTACTGCTGCTTTGTGACGGCAAACCAGTGCTGAGAGGCGGTAGACTGAAATTCGACGCGTTTTTGAGCGCTCTTGCCTGAGCCCCGTTGAAGAAGATGATCTGGATTCTCGAGCACGACGACGAGCACGAGAACGAGGACGACTTCTCAACTGCGGAATTTAGGTTAAAATGGCTTTTCGTGAGGCCCCTGACACGCAACTCTTTTTACAATCATTTTGACGTTGAATGCCTGCAACCCCGCGAGGCCGACGACTACCGAACCCCTTTTCAGACGGATCGCGACCGAATCATCTACAGCTCAGCTTTCCGCCGGCTCCAGGCTAAGACTCAGGTTTTCCTTTCGGGCGAGTTCGATTTCTATCGGACACGGCTGACCCACTCGCTCGAAGTCGCTCAGATCGGGCGATCTATCTGCTCCTTTTTGAAACAGACATCGCCCTTTCTTAATGAGGAATTTTTCGTTGATCCGGACCTGGTTGAAGCAGCCTGTCTCACACATGATCTTGGCCATTCACCATTTGGACACGCGGGCGAGCGCACGCTCCACGATTTAATGAAAAATTTCGGAGGTTTTGAGGGAAACGCCCAAAGCCTGCAAATCATTTCCGAAACAATCTATCCCGGTCTCGAATCGCGTCGCGGGATGAATCCGACCAGATCTTTCGTGGACGGGATCCTCAAATATAAAGCGCTCTTCAGCGAGCGTCCGGAAGCCGTGAATCATTTCATCTACGACGAACAAGCCTACCTCCGATCCTTTGTACTAGGCGGCGCCGAGATCCGCGATATCCCGGACTTCAACCGCTTTCGAAGCCTTGAGTGCGAAATCATGGATTGGGCGGATGACACCGCCTATTGCCTCAATGACCTCGTCGATAGCATCAACGCCGGTTTCCTTCGCTTCGAGCGAGTTCAACGTTGGGCAGAAATACAAAATCTTCAGGGTGATCAGGCCAAGCATGCCGACGCGGTCTTATCCGCCATTCGTGAACGAAAAGCCGAGTCCCGGTTCAGCCGTAAGATCGGCACCTTTATCCGATCCTGTTCTCTCTTCGAGCGTTCAACCCCTCTTTCCCAAACCACGAATCGATACCGATTCGGTTTATCGATTGAGCCTTACGCGCAAACAGAAGCGGAATTCTATAAAAGATTGTCGCAAGAACTGGTTTTTGATCATTCCCAGCTTCATCAATTGGAACGCAAAGGCCGCGTTATCCTTGAAGGAATCTTTCTGGCATTCTCCAATTGCTATCTGGAAAAGGACGATAGCCGCCTCTTGCCTGAAAGTTTTGATCGCATTATTCGATCGAAAACCGATCTACGGGCAAGAGCGCGCATTCTATGCGACTACATCGCTGGGATGACAGACGGCTTTGCTATCCGGACGTACAAACGTTTATTCGACCCGGACTTCGGCTCAATTCTCGACCTCGGCTGATCAACCCTATCACCGGTCCCAAGGTCATATCACACCGGTAGGGCGAAGACTTCGGCGAGCTCAGTCGAGCGGCTCCTGCTGAGCAGCCGCCGTTTGACCTCTAAACCAAAGGCGGCTCGCCGGGAGGCTCGCCCTACCGATCAACCGATCACCCGGCCCCAAGGTCATATGGCACGGTAGGGCGCTTGCGGTGAATTGATGCAGGTTATCTTCGCTAATAGGCGTGGACAAACGTGAACAACTTTTACAACTGTGAACTTGTTCGTACTTCCCGAGAAGACGTTTCCCCATTATTCACAGCTTAAACTATTCATTATATACTGATCCTCAGCCGGTTACACAGATCTTTGCCGGTTGTCCACGTGTAGAAGAAGAAGAATTCGTGATGGCTATAAAAGAGGAAACCTTTTCAGACTACCGAACAACTGGGAGGGACCACCTCCGGTGCCGTCCCTACCCCTATCTTGCTCGCCGGGAGGCTCGCCCTACCGTTCACCGGCCCAAAGGTATGCTCGTCAGTATCAATGAAAACGAACTGCGGCGAATGCTCGTCAGATATGAATAGCCAAACCGAAGGCAGCGCCGGTTGCTTCATGCACAGCTTCGCTCAACGTGGGATGCGCGTGAATCGTCGCTTCAATTTCTTCGAAAGTAGCCTCCAGATTCATAGCGAGGCCGAGTTCGGCAATGAGTTCCGTGGCTTCCGGGCCGATGATATGCGCCCCCAATATTTCGCCGTGCGGTTCCCCAAGGATAAGTTTGACATAACCTTCCGGTTCTCCAACAGCCAAAGCCTTTGCATTCGCTGAAAACGGAAACTTGCCAACCTTGAATTTTAACCCCTGCTCCTTGGCTGCGCGCTCGGTTAGCCCAACGCTGGCGACCTGTGGCTGGCAGTAGGTGCAACCGGGAAAGATTTTTACCCGTTTGGGCTTGTGGCCTGCGAAGATGCCTTCAACAGCCTGGATAGCTTCCCAGCTCGCGACATGAGCCAGCCAGGGCGGGCCTATGACATCTCCTGTCGCAAAGACTCCTTTAACGCTGGTCTCGTACCGGTCGTTCACTTCGATAAAGCCCTTCTTATCGAGCTTGGGTTGAATGCCCTTGGGCAGCAGCGGTGCAACACCGATGGCCACCAAAACGCAATCACCATCGATGTTTTCTGACTTCTTGCCTTCAACGGATATTCGGACCCCATTTTCGCCAGTTTCCGCTTTGACGACTTTCGTGTTCGTAAGAATTTTAATGCCCTGTTTGGCGAGGGCTCTTTCGAGTGTGACGCTGATTTCAGTGTCTTCCACCGGGAGCGCATTCGGCAACATTTCCACAACCGTCACCGCCGTACCGAATGCGTTGAAGAAATAAGCAAACTCGATGCCTATAGCGCCCGCTCCGATGACGATCAGGCTTTTCGGTCGTTCCTGAATGATCATTGCATCATGGCTATTAAGGACGCGCTTACCGTCGGTTGGCAATCCGGGCAGATCCCGCGAGACCGCACCCGTGGCAATGAGAATGTTTGATGCTTCAATGGCTTCTTCTTTGCCCTCTTTCGTCCGATAAGTGACTTTTCCCGGGCTCGTGATAGTCGCCTCGCCTCGCAAATAATCGACCTTATTTTTCTTGAACAGAAATTCGACGCCGCCTGCCAGCTTATCAGCGACCCCACGGCTGCGCGAAATGACCTTTGCCCAATCGTAAGAAAGATTGTCAAAGGCAAATCCGAAATCGGCCGCTCGCTTTTGAAGCAATAGGTAGAGCTCGGCATTTCGAAGCAGCGACTTGGTCGGCACACAGCCCCAGTTGAGACACGTACCTCCGGCTCTTTCCTTCTCAACGCACGCTACCTTTTTACCAAGTTGAGCGGTGCGGATTGCGCCCACATACCCGGCGGGGCCGCCTCCTATGACAACCAAATCGTATTTCATAATGTGTGTAATTGTCCGAACAGTGAAATGCGTATGAGTCGACTCACCAAAAAATGTTCGCGAAACTGTCGGTAGCCGATTTGGATACGACGCGAAACACTAGTGTACCGTCCCACACTTAGATCAGCATCAGCGGCGGGCATTCCAAGAGCTTTTTGAGTTCACCGAGAAATTGCGCACCTACCGCGCCGTCTACCACGCGGTGGTCGCAACTTATCCCAATAATTAAACGCTGCCCGGGAACAATTTGGCCTGCTTCGTTCACCACAGGCTTCTTTACGATCGTGCCCACCGAAACGATAACGGCTTGTGGGGGATTGATAATCGCAAAAAATTGTTCGACCCCGTATCCGCCCAAGTTGGAGACCGTAATTGTGCCGCCCTGATACTCTTCCGGCTTCAACTTTTTCGACCTTGCTCTGGCCGCCAGATCCTTGATCTCGCCGCTGATCTGACTCAGGCTCTTTTTTTGAGCTGCCCGAATGACGGGCGTGACCAACCCCTCCTCTACCGCAACGGCGCAGGCGAGTTGGACGTTTGCATATTGAATGATGGATTCGCCCTCAAACGCCGCATTTGCAAGGGGAACACGGCTTGCCGCAACGGCTGTGGCTTTCAGGATGAAATCGTTGACAGTGACTTTTCCCATGCCGGCAGCTTCGGCAGCGTCATTGATCTCCTTTCGGAGTTTAACCAATGGCTCAGCATTGATTTCCGATTGGAGATAGAAGTGCGGGATTGTGGTTTTGCTTTCCAGGAGACGGCTGGCAATGGTCTTACGCATCCCGGAAAGAGGGATCCTTTTGTCGTCCAACGCTGGAATAACTGGCTGGGGTTTGGGAGCCGGCGGCAAAGCCGCAGGACCTTTTTTAACTCCTTGCGCGGCCGCCTCGACGTCGGCTCGCACGATCCGTCCTCCCGGCCCGCTTCCCTGCATGCGACTAAGATCGACTCCGGAGTCTGCCGCCAGTTTCCTGGCAAGCGGAGAGGCTTTCACCCGATCGCCAATATGAGGTTCTACCGATCCTGGAGAAGGTACGGCTTGATCTTCCTTTTTTGGCTGTTCTGGTTCAGCCTTTGCTTCAGCAGTTTTTGGCTCGCCATCGCTCGGCGGTTGTTTGACAGCAGAAGGGGCGCTCTCGGCCGCGGGTTTGGATCCTGTGTCCTTGGGAGCGGTTGATCCTGGCGCTTCTCCTTTGCCGATAAGCAGGGCGAGCTTTTGCCCGATCAGCACTTTCTCGCCATCTTTAACGTAAATTTCGCTCAGTACTCCTTCGTCAAAGGCCTCCATCTCCATGGTCGCTTTATCGGTTTCCACTTCGGCGAGGACATCCCCGACAGCGACGGTATCCCCTACTCTTTTAATCCACTTGACGAGGGTTCCCTCGGTCATCGTGTCACTTAGTTTGGGCATCTCAATGGTGATAGGCATATTGGGAGGAAGGGTTAGCAGATTTGGAGAACCTTGTTTATCACGCGCTGGGGATCAGGTAACTGTTTCTTTTCGAGCGGTGGGCTATAGATTGCGGGAGCATCGATTGACGATAGTCGGCCCACAGGCGCGTCGAGTTCGTCAAAGGCCTTTTCCTGAATCATGGCCGCGATCTGAGATGCAATGCCGCAGAACGGTTTGTTTTCTTCGACGACAAGGGCGCGGTGCGTTTTCCGGACCGATTCCAGGATTGCATCTTCGTCCAAGGGTCGAATTGAGCGCAGGTCAATGACTTCAGCATGAATCTCGTGCTCAGCCTCCAGAAGACCGGCCGCTTTCAAACAGGTGATCACAGCACGGCCATGAGCGATCAGGGTAATGTCCGTCCCGGCGCGTTTGACGTCTGCAACACCAAGCGGAATGAGGTATTCTTCCTGAGGCACCTCCCATTTTTCACCGTAGAGAAGGGTATTTTCCATCACCATCACGGGATCGTTGTCGCGGATGGCAGTTTTCATCAATCCCTTTGCGTCATATGCCGTGGCCGGGGTTACGACTTTCAACCCTGGGGTGTTCCCCAGAAGATTCTCTGGAGTATGCGAATGGGTGGCGCCTACATTTGTGCCTCCGTTAGCGGGTCCTCGGATTACGATCGGGACGTTTAAGAGGCCCCCTGACATGTAACGAACGCAACCGGCGTTATTAATAATCTGGTCGAAAGCAACGTAGGCGAAACTCCAGAACATGAGTTCCATGACCGGCCGCAATCCGAGCATCGCCGCTCCGATCCCCATACCAAGAAATCCAGCTTCACTGATCGGCGTGTCAATGAGGCGCTTGTCACCGTAGCGCTTCCAAAGTCCCTCCGTGATTTTGTAAGCCCCGTTGTATTGGGCAACTTCTTCACCAAGAATGACGACGTTCTCGTCCCTCTCAATTTCTTCGGACAAAGCCGTTTTTAAAGCCTCACGGTAAGTTATCAGGGGCATAGATTTCGGTAAGGTGGTTTAGGTATTGAAGAAATAACGCCCGTGCGCCGCAGCTTCGGTCTGCTCGTCCACTTCACGGTACACACCGCGTATGATGTCCCCCTCTTCCGGCAGAGGACTTTCCTCCGCGAATTGCACGGCTTGGTTGGTCTCTTCCTTAGCGTCTGTGTCGATCTGTTCGACCTCTTGCTCAGTGATGATTCCTTCGTTAACCAAGTGCTGCGTCCAAACACGCAGCGGATCGTGCTTGCTCTTATAGGTTTCGATTTCCTCCGGCGTCCGATACTTTTTCGCGTTCGCGTCCGCAACCGAATGGCCGTAATAGCGGTAGGTTTGAATTTCGAGGATTGTGGGTTCTGATTCGTTGTGAGCCCTGTCTACGGCTATCTGCGTCCTGGCGCGTACCTCATAAATATCCTCCCCTTTGCATACATCCCAGGCCATATTGTAGGCTTCTGCCCGTTGGGCTAACGTGCCACGGAACGCGGAGGATCTTTTCTGGCTTGTGCCCATGGAATAGCCATTGTTCTCGATGACATAAATAACAGGAAGTTTGAACAACTCTGCGAGATTAAGGGCTTCATGGAACGGGCCCTGATTGATTGCTCCGTCGCCGAGGTAACAGAGACAGCATCCGCGAAGGCCTTTGTATTTCAGAGCGAACGCGATTCCGGCGCCTAACGGTGTCTGTCCTCCTACGATGCCATGCCCTCCCCAAAAGTTCTTGTCTGGCGCAAAAAAATGCATCGACCCCCCCTTCCCTTTTGAACACCCGGTTGCTTTGCCGAAAAGTTCCGCCATGAGGGGTTTCATATCCATGCCAACGGCAATCGCATGTCCGTGATCGCGGTACGCGGTGATAACGTGGTCATTTTTGCCCAGGAGAGAAATGGTACCGACAGCGACGGCTTCCTGGCCGGAATAAAGGTGAAGGAACCCCCCCATCTTTCCGAGGTTGTAATATTTCAGTGAGGTCTGCTCAAACCGACGGATGCGAAACATGTCGCGGAGCAATCGGACCTTGTCGTCATTTGTTAATTGCTTGTTGATCGCGGCTTCGGCGTATGCGGGCGGATTGGCCAGAGTTTCCATAATAAGAGTTGCCTGGGTAGATTAAGTATCGGCGGCGAGAGGAACCGTTGCGATGATCGTTGAATGCGATGGATTCGGTCGGTCCAAAAACAAAAAAGGAAAATGTGCGAAGAAGGCGGAGGGATAACCTGGTGAGCGCAAACCCATAAAAGAAAAATACCGGGATATTGTCCCGGTATCAAATAGGCGCGTTGTTCGGGCGCGAGAGGCTGCTCCGGCTGGTACCTGTCGCACCATGCGAAACGTGGTTGCTATCGGTAAAATGGCGAGGAGCATGACGCCGAAATAGTCAGGTAACGGCGCAATGAAATCAATGCGAATTGAAAAATTGCCATATTCGATGAGCCGCGATTTACATAACAAAAACTCGAAACGTTGTTAATTTTCGCAGCCACGGCTTTCTGTCCCTCGCCCGAAAAGCCGGTTTGGAGTAAAAAAAGCTTTTGCGATAAAAGTGTGTTGAAAAGAACCCGGGGGACGCGCAGGCAAACTCTACCAGTTCTGAATCATCGCCTGGATCTCTTCGAGCGCTGACTCAACTTTTTTGAGGTCTTTTCGCCGGCCCTTGTCGGGTTTGAGATCGAGAGTACGGCAGAGTGTGAGGATATCCCTGAGATCACGGATGCGGCTTGCCTGGGTCTTGGAGTCTTTGGTTTGGGCCAGAATGTGTTCGCGTGCCTGGGCCAATTGAGTTTCGATTCTTTTCGCGTAAGCGTTAACGGATTCACGGAAAGATTTTCGCAGAAGATCAAGTTCTTCAGCAACCGATTTGATCGGTGAGACTTCCAGGGATTTTGCCATGGGTCATCGAGCGGTTGGGGGAGTGTGGCGAAAAGAGAGGAGATTGTCACGCGAAAGCGGCGGGAGGTTTTGAATTGCGAGGAGGTGGCAATGGCGCAGGCGAAGGTGGGAAGGGAGTAAAGGGGGCCCGATTGCGGAGGGTTCCACGTGGAACATGAGGAAGGGGGTTGAATTCACGCCAGGATGAGGAACGATCTAGGATGTTTGTCTACCCCAAACGCTACCAGGTGCTCGTGGTGGGCGCGGGTCACGCCGGGATCGAGGCCGGAATGGCCGCCGCCCGGCTTGGGTGCGAGACAAGCATTTTGACGCAGAACCTGGACACGATCGGCCAGATGTCGTGTAACCCGGCCGTGGGAGGCTTGGCCAAGGGTCATATGGTTCGGGAGATTGACGCCTTGGGTGGTGTGATGGGATTGAATACCGACGCGACGGGAATTCAATTCCGGATGCTGAATTCGAACAAAGGGCCAAGCGTGCGTGCTCCGCGAGCGCAATGTGACAAAAAGGCATATCAATTCCGGATGAAATGGCTCTTAGAGGCGCAGCCGCGGCTCGATCTGTTGCAAGGGAACGTCTTGCGGGTTCTGGAGGAGGGTGGCGCGGTGAAGGGCATCGAAACGACCCTCGGCCTGAGGATTTTCGCGGAGACGATCGTGATCACTACGGGTACATTCATGCGGGGACTCCTGCATGTCGGATTACAGAATCAGAGTGGGGGAAGGATGGGGGATACGGCCTCAACGGTAAGCGATAGCCTGCGGCAACTCGGGTTTGAGATTGGGCGGTTTAAGACGGGTACTCCCTGCAGGTTGAACGGGCGCTCAATCGATTTCGACAGGTGCGAGCGCCAGGAGGGGGATGAACCGCCTCCCAGATTTTCGTTTCGGACGGAGACGCCGATGCGGCAACCGGATCAACTTTTTACGTTGAATCATGCGACCGGCTCTGTGTTCCACGTGGAACAAATCCCGTGCTGGATCACCCACACAACCTCTCGCACCCACGACATCATTCGGGCGAACCTGGACAAGTCCCCCATGTATTCGGGACGGATCGAAGGGGTCGGGCCGCGTTACTGTCCCTCAATCGAGGATAAGGTAGTCAAGTTCGCCAGCAAGGATAGCCATCAGCTCTTCCTTGAGCCGGAAGGACGACAGACTTCGGAATATTATGCCAACGGTGTTTCAACCAGTTTGCCGTTTGAAGTCCAATACGCTTTCATCCATTCCATTCCCGGGCTCGAAAAAGCGGAAATCATTCGCCCGGGTTACGCCGTGGAATACGACTACGCTCCTCCGGTGCAACTGCGTCCGACCCTCGAGACGCACAAAATTGCCGGGCTCTATTTTGCGGGACAGATCAATGGCACTTCCGGTTACGAAGAGGCTGCAGCCCAAGGGCTGGTGGCAGGAGTCAATGCCGGTCTCAAAGTCCTCGCAAAACCTCCCTTCGTTCTCTCCAGATCCGAAGCATACATTGGCGTTCTTATCGATGATCTGGTGACCCGCGGGATCCAGGAGCCTTACCGGATGTTTACCAGTCGAGCGGAGTATCGCCTGCTCCTTCGTCAGGATAATGCCGACATCCGTCTCACGCCAAAAGCTTGGGAACTCGGCCTGGTCGATTTGTCGCAATGGAATAGCGTTCAGGATAAGATCTGCGCAATAGCGGCTGCTCGCCGCGCCGCCTCAACCACCAAAATCGACAATCTCCGCGTCGATCAACTATTGCGCCGCCCGAATTTCAACATTACCCAACTCCCTGCTCAGCTCCTGCAGGATTTTTCCGTCATGATTTGGGAACAGGTCGAGACTGACCTCAAATACGAGGGATATATAAGACGCCAGGAAGATGCCATTGCGCGCGCCGAGAAGGCGGAATCGAGGTCCATTCCAGATTCAGTTGATTACACGCATGTCCGAGGACTTCGGATGGAAGCTCGACAGAAATTCGCCGCAGTCCGTCCCGCTACGTTGGGTCAAGCCAGCAGAATAAGCGGGATCACGCCGGCCGATATCGCCCTGCTGACGATCCATCTCCAAAGAAACGGGGTGGGGGACATAGGAGCAAGGTAACTCGGGATGGCGCGTACTACTCTGTAAGGACGTGGTAGGGGCGGATCTCCGGCCGCCCGTCGAGAACCGGCTGCCAGCCAGCAACCGGCCGGCTCGGAGATCCGGCCCTACCAACACCCGCAAATCCGCTACTCGTTGGCGCTCAGCACTTTCCACCACCAGAATCGTCGCGCTTGTCATAAAAACCAGAACCTGAAAATTTCACGAGCGCTTTGGCTCGGTGAAATTTCCAGGCTAAAATGGCTGGCCTGCGAAGAATAGCACTTGACATTGATTAGGTTCCTAATAATTAGGTTCATTAACCTTATGCGCGAACCCGTCACGCTGCTCAAAGCTTTACCCAGATACGACGTTTTCCTCGAGGAAACCAAGGATTTTCCTCATCTGGACGCCTCTGCGTGTTACACCTTTTTGCAGCTTTTAAAAACAGGGGATGAGTTGCTCGCGCTTGATAACCAGATCTTGTCCACTTTCGGCACACGACATGGCCGATTTAATCTGCTGATGATGTTGAAACACTGCACCGTCGGCACAACAACCCCCGCGGATCTGGCGGAAAAGGCCGGAGTGACGCGAGCAACCATCACCGGCCTGCTGGATGGTCTGGAGAGAGATGGCTTCGTTGAACGTTGCCCCGACCCGGTAAACAGACGCTCGGTTCAGGTGAAGCTGACTGCAACCGGCCAGGAGTTTCTCGAAAAAGTTCGACCCGGTTATTGCCGCTGGTTTACCAGCGTCGTTGAGACTCTGAATCAGGACGAACAGCAACAGCTTTTGGTTTTGCTCGAAAAAATCCAAATCCGCCTTGGTGAGATCTCAAACCAATACCGCAGAACCGCGAATCAGATTCCCGCCCAGTTATGAAAAAGAAGCCTTTCTGGAAGTACCTTTTGGTCTTTCTGATCCTCTTTGGACTTTTCCTTGGAGCAATGTTCGGCCTGGGATTTGTGAAATTCAACCAGATCCAGGGATTTATAAAATTGTCAAAATCCGGCGCATTTGCGCCTCCGCCGACGGCGGTCACGACGGATATCGCCAAGAAGACTGATTGGCAGCCGACCATGGATAGTGTGGGCAGTCTTGTGGCGGTCAATGGAGTGACGGTTAGCACCGATCTTGCCGGCATCGTGAGCCAAATTGCCTTCGAATCGGGCTCCAAGGTTCGCGCCGGCGAGCTTCTGGTCCACCTGGACACCAAGCAGGAAGAAGCCCAGCTTCGCCAGGCAGAAGCGCAGCGGGATTTTGCGCTTATATCGCTCAAACGAAATAAGGAACTGCTGGGAAAGCATGCGGTCGCCCAGGCCGATTGCGATAATGCGGAAGCAAGCTATCGTCAGGCGCAGTCCTCAGTGGATCAGTATGCCGCACTTATCGCGCGAAAGACCATTCGCGCTGCGTTTGACGGTATCGCCGGCATTCGGCAGGTTAATTTGGGACAATACCTGAAGGAAGGGGATGCAATCGTGGCGCTACAGGCGTTCGATCCTATTTACGTTAATTTTTCATTACCGCAGCAGGACCTTTCGAAGCTTGGAGTCGGCATGAAAGTTGAACTGCAGGTGGACGCATTTGTAAGTCAGGTTTTTAGCGGGAAAATCACTGCAATCAATTCGATGGTCGATCAAGCGACCCGGAATGTGCAGGTGCAGGCAACGCTGCCGAATGGGGATTATAAATTGCGCCCCGGCATGTTTGCGAAGGTAAGCGTGGTGGTTAACGAGAGCAAGAGCGTGGTCGCGATACCGGCAACCGCTGTCCACTATGCGCCTTACGGGAATTCGATCTTCATTGTGTCCGAGATGAAAGATCAACAGGGGAAGACCTACAAAGGAGTCCGCGAACAATTCGTCAAAGTAGGTCAGACCCGCGGCGATCTGGTGGCCGTCGATTCGGGTTTAAATCCGGGAGAAGAAATTGTGACATCGGGGGTGTTCCGGTTGCGGAATGCCGCGCCGATCATCATCAACAACGATATCAAGCCGGGCAGCGAGTTAGCTCCTACCCCTTCGAATAGCTAGTGCTGGAGGGAAGCGATGAGTTTTACCGATCTTTTTATCAAGCGCCCGGTGGTTGCCACCGTAGTTAATTTAATCATTCTGATAGCCGGCTATCAGGCGATCAGAAGTTTGAATGTCCGCCAATATCCGCGGAGTGATCTCTCGGTGATAACGGTCACGACGACCTACTATGGGGCGGATGCTGATCTAGTCCGCGGCTTCATCACGACGCCGCTCGAACAGTCAATTGCCAGCGCTGACGGAATTGACTACATGGAGTCCCAGAGCTCCGAAAGCACGAGTACGATCAGTGTGCACCTCAAACTGAACTATGACCCGAACGCGGCTCTTGCTCAGATCCAAACGAAAGTAAATCAGGTTCGGAATCAGCTTCCTCCGGCCTCACAATTACCGGTTCTCCAAATCACATCGACCGACAACCAATTTGCGTCGATGTATTTGAGCTTTTTCTCGGAGGACCTCGATCGAAACCAGATAACCGACTATTTGACCCGGGTTGTGCAGCCGAAGCTTTCTGCGATCAGTGGAGTGCAAAACGCGCAGATTCTTGGTGCGCGCACGTTCGCGATGCGCGTCTGGCTCAAGTCTGACCGGATGATGGCGCTAAAGATCTCGCCTACAGATGTTCAGAACGCGCTATTGAATAACAACTACCTCGCCGGAGTGGGTCAAACCAAGGGATCGATGGTGACTGTGAATCTCCTGACAAACACCAATCTGCAGACGGCGGATGAGTTCAAGCAACTCGTTGTAAAGCAAGAGAACGGGGCAATCATCCGTCTGAAAGATATTGCTGATATTGATCTGGGGGCGCAGGATTACGATTCCAATGTTCGCTTTTCCGGGAAGACGGCGACGTTTATGGGAATCTTTGTGCTGCCAACGGCGAATACGCTGGATGTCATCAAGCGGGTTCGCCAAGCGCTTCCGGACATCGAACGGGAACTACCCACCGGAATGCGTCTCGCGATTCCCTATGATTCGACGAAATACATTCAAAGCGCGATTGACGATGTGGTGAAGACACTGTCGGAAACGATTGCCATTGTGATCATTGTTATCTTTCTTTTCATGGGATCGCTCCGGTCGGTTCTCATTCCAATCGTAGCGATTCCATTGTCGCTGGTGGGCGCGTTCTTCCTGATGCTCGTATTCGGGTTTTCGCTGAATTTGTTGACGCTACTGGCGATTGTGCTGGCCGTGGGGTTAGTCGTGGATGATGCGATCGTGGTCGTTGAAAATGTGGAGAGGCATCTTCAGGAAGGCATGAAGCCTTTCGACGCCGCGGTCAAAGGGGCGCGCGAGCTGTTCGGACCGATTATTGCGATGACGATCAGCCTTGCGACGGTTTACGCCCCCATCGGTCTGCAGGGAGGGTTGACCGGTTCTCTATTCCGCGAGTTCGCGTTTACTCTCGCCGGCGCCGTAGTGATTTCGGGATTCGTCGCATTGACCTTGTCGCCGATGATGTCTTCCAAGCTCTTGAAGCCTGGGCTTGCGGAAAAGGGATTGGCGGGCTGGATTACCCGGCGGTTCGAGGGTCTGCGAAACGGCTATGCGAGGGCGCTGAGTGGCTCGCTTCAGTATTGGCCGATTACATGCATCATTGCGTTGCTTATCATCGTCTGCATGGGTGGTCCGTTCTTCATGTTCTCGGCCCATAAAATCGCGCCCTCCGAAGATCAGGGTGTGATCTTCGGGATCGTTCAGACGCCGCCCAATGCGACTATCGAGCAGAATATGCTCTTTTCGCAGCAGATGAATGACGTCTATATGGGCTTTCCAGAGACTGCTCAAACGTTTCAGGTAACCCTTGCGACGCAGGGATTTTCCGGAATGGTTGCCAAGCCGTGGGACGAGCGTAAGCGAACAATGGACGAGGTGCTTGTGGATGTGAACCACAAACTTGCGCGAATTCCCGGGGTGCAAATATTTGCAACGACACCGTCGCCGCTGCCTGGCGGGACGAACTTTCCGATCGGCTTTGTTATTTCATCCACAGCCGAGCCAAGAGAGATTTACGAGTTTTCTCAGCAACTTGTAAAAGCTGCGATGCAGAGCGGTAAGTTCGTTTTTGCCGACAGCGATTTAAAATATGATTTGCCCCAGGCGAAGATTGAGTTCGATCGCGACAAAGTTGCATCGATGGGTGTCAACCTCCAGCAGGTTGGGGGGGATCTGGCCACATTGCTTGGCGGCGGTTACACAAATTATTTCAGCATTCAGGGTCGCAGTTATCAGGTTATCCCCGAGGTCCAGCGAAGCGAGCGCCTTACCACGGGCGACCTGCTGAAATTGTTTGTTACCGGGCCGTCGGGGCAACCGGTTCAACTCTCGTCTATCGCGAAAATTACCACCGACGTGCAGCCTCGATCGCTCAACCGGTTTCAGCAATTGAATTCCGCGACGATATCGGCGTTGAACAATCCAGGAGGTGGAACTCCGGACGATGCGTTGAAAGTTCTGGAAGATGAGGCCGCTAAAATCCTGCCAAAGGGGTATTCGATTGACTATACCGGAGAATCGCGCCAGCTGCGCAAAGAAGGAAATTCTTTCAATGCTACGCTGCTCCTGGCATTTATCCTGATTTACCTGGTGCTTGCTGCTCAATTCGAAAGTTTCCGGGATCCTCTCATTATTTTGTTAGGATCGGTTCCACTTGGGTTAACCGGCGCGTTAATGTTTAGCTTTCTCGGGTTTACTACCTTGAACGTATATAGTCAGGTTGGCTTGGTCACATTAGTCGGGTTAGTCTGTAAGAACGGGATTTTGATCGTGGAGTTTGCCAACAAACTGCAGGAACAGGGAATCGAAAAGTTCAAGGCGATCGTCCAGTCGGCTGCAACGCGTTTGCGGCCGATATTGATGACTTCAGTCGCGACCGTTGCTGGCCACATGCCGCTGGTATTTGCTCACGGACCGGGGGCGGGGGCACGGAACAGCATCGGAATTATGCTGGTTAGCGGTATGATCATCGGGACTGCATTTACGCTGTTCGTCGTGCCGGCGGTTTATATGTTGGTGGCCAAGAACCACAACCGGGATCTGGAGAGCCGCGATCAACGGCGTTCGCGAACGGAAGAAAGAAAACTGCAACCGGTGCTTGCTTAATCGCGCTCTTTTGCATTTAAGTGCTGATGGAGTCGAGAGGCTCGTTCTGCCTGAGCTCGGTTGAACCTGACGAGCGTTTAATGAAGAGCAACGCTGGATTTGAGTGACTGGCCGTGAATAAGGCGCGGCGAGAATCTCTATCCGCTAACAACATGAGCCTTTGGCGGAATTGAGAACGGCCAAATTAATGATTTGGCCGTTCTATTTCTTCCGCCGGCAGAAAGCTGGGAAGCGGTTCCACGAGATTTGCTGCCAATGGCCGTACCCGTTCGATAATCTCGGTGTGCAGCCTGCGGCCATTTCGATAAGCTGAGAACATCATTTCCAGCTTGGCGTCAAGATTGTCGATCAGATGCAGAGCGATAGCCTCCGGGGTTTTCGGTTCAATCGGTGACCCATATTGTCGTTCACCATGATGGGCAGCAATCAAATGAATCAGGTGGAGCCGGACGGAATCCGAATCAGGGGAAATCGTATTCCAACCCGGGAAATCTTCCGCTTCCTTGAGCTTGTGCCAGAGGCGATTGATTACTTCAATGCCGATCGAGATATGTCCAACTAATTCTCCTCTAACATCGTAAGGCATGATGAAACTCTCTTTCGAGTAACAATTTTCCCAGAGTTTCCCGGAATCGTGAAAAAGAATTCCGGCAAGAAGCAGATCGCGATTCAATCGAGGATAGACCGAGGCTAACGCTTCGGCGGCTCTCATCATTTGAGCGATATGTTCAACCAAACCACCCCGCCGTGCGTGGTGATAGTTTCTTGCGCCGGCCGAGCGGCGCATGCGATCTCCAAATTCCTCCAGGAACATTGCGGACAGAGCGCGCAGACGTGGATCGCCAATGGAATCAGCAGACCTGCGGATGTCGGAATAGTCCAGCTCCTGCTTTTCGCGGACGTCGGAGGGTCCGGCCAGAAGGTCGGTCTGTTCCGCAGCCGTCAATTGGCGTATCGCCCAATTCTTGGCGTCGAGGCCATAAGGAGGACTGATTGAAAACTCACCTTCTATCTCAACGAACGATCCGGCGCGCAATTCCCTGGTAAAAAAGTAAAAAGGGTGGTCGCTCCAGACTCGCAGGACAAAACTGGATGTTAGATCGCGCAACAAAACTTCCAGATATGGTTTCTGCTCGCGAGTCTGCTTCTCGAGGACGCCATCGATCTGAGCGCGAACGGCGGTGCGCCCGTGATCTGAAGTGGCTCTCAGCTTCAACTCTTCTATCGATGGTGAAACACTGGACATGCGCAAGGGTATTCCGAGCCAGATCTGCCTGATTACCGTTCACCTGACCAGGACAGCCTTCTTTTTCGTTATCCGAAAAGCAAAACCGATCGCAGATGAGTCAAGTTTATTTCGCGTCCGCACATCAAATCATTTAGGTGGTTTTGCTTTTCAAGGATTCTATACACTACTGTACCGCCTTCGGAAATTAGCATAGCCTGCGAAATTGAACCTTGTATGGACAGAAAAAGCGCTTTTGTGTCGCTCATCGGTTGTATGTTGCTTGCTGCATGCCAAAAGCAACCTGCGACGCAGCTTTCCGAGGTCCGGCCGCCAATGCCGACTCCCGCGCAATCGATTCCGGTGACACCATTCGGCGCAAATACGCGTTCTCCTGGCATAACTTCATCCGGTGCGGCCGGGGATGCAGCGTACGACAAAGTGGCGTCCAAACTTGATCCGGGCGGGGTTGGGTATCTTTATTGGAACACAGAGAAAATCTTAGGTGAATTGAGCGAGAAATTTGGACTCGTCGCCGATGGTGCGATTAGCGACCCAGGTCTTACACCGAGCGAAAGAGAACGGATTCGCAAATGCTTCGAGTTGGCAAGCCGGCTTACGGCTGGCAGCGGGTTGCAGAACGTCAAGGCGTTTGGTTTCAGTTCCAAAGAGGCTGAACCGGGTCTATTTTTGAGCAAAAGCTATTTCTATGTTCCGGATCGGTCCGGATTTCTGTGGGGCGCTTTCGCGAAACCGCCGCATGATTTCGCAGAACTTGAGATGATTCCTGCAAAGGCGGAGGCATTTGCATTTTATGATTTCGATCTTCCTTTATTCTGGAAAGCGATATCCAAGGAAATCGAATCCTCGAAGATTCCGGAAGTTACCCGATGGGAAGAGCAAATAGCCCGGCAGGCGCAACTTTTTGGCGGATCGACACTGGACGATTTACTCGACTCCCTTGACGATCGGATAGGCGTGATTGTGACGCTCGATACCCGGGTAACCGTCGATATTCCTCTTGGCAATAAACCGTACAAGATGCCGGCGCCGGCCGCCGCTCTTCTTTGGAAGGTGAGAAACGATAGAGTTTTTGATCGTGTTGATGCGCTGGCAAAGCGAAATCCGAAAGTGGAAAGCGCCGATGAGGCGGATCTGAGATTGCGCCTATTGAAAGGGTTGACGGAATTGCCCTATCTCAGTCCGACTCTCGCTCGAACCGGGAACTACATTATTTTTTCGACAAGTGAAGAATTAGTACGCGCGATAACGGATGCAAAGAGCGGTAAAGCGCCTGGCATAAAATCCAGCTCCGATTTTGCGCGCCTTGCAGCCGGCATGCCCGAAAAAGGTAATTGCGTGACCTATGTGAGTAAAACTTTTCAGAAAGTGTTGGCTGACCTGCAAGTGAGACTTAACGAGGTTCGGTGGTCGCAAGATCCGTTGCTGGAAGCGATTACAACAAGATTCGCGCGATTATCTGCGGACATCTCAAGCTATGGCGTCGGGAGCGTTGTGGCCGATGGCTGGCTTTCTTATGGCAAAGCCACAAAGGACATGAACGAACTGCTCGGGGAGTTCGCCTCGCTTCCGGCTTACTGCGTTGCGGTCGCCGCAGTTGAATACGCGAAAGAGGCAAGGCAGAGCAGCCGCCTGAACAAGATCAAGGAGAACCTGGCGAACCTTCAAGCCGCAAAAGATGAAGCGATCGCGGAAAAGAACTTAGAAAATGGACAAGCGCTCGCACGACAGGATGTGGAAGACTATCTTGCAGCGTGGCCGGATTCAGTCGTGGGTGAGACGTATGAGGTAGGCCCGGTCGGCCAACCGCCTTATGCGATTGCACCGATTGATTTGGGAAACTATCCCGCCGGCACAAAAATCGAACCCTAAAGGCTTCCACCAGCAGTTCCCGCAGGGAGAAGCAGCCCCGCCGGAAATTTGCGCGGACGGAGGTTTTGTTCTTCCTTTTTCGTAGCAGGCAATGGACAAACACAATATCGGGATAGTTGGACTCGGCTGGCCTGGTGAACGTCACGCAGAAGGGGTGCAGGGCTGCGGGCTGGGCCATTTGTATGCGGCGTGTGATCTGGACGAGGGTCGGCGCCAGAAATTCGGAGCGAAATATTCGCCTCAAAGGGTCTTCTCCAATTATGACGAAATGCTTTCTGATTCCGCGCTCGAGGCGGTCGTTGTCAGCTTGCCGAATTCCCTGCACTATCCGGCAACCCTAAAGGCCCTAGAGGCGGGGAAACATGTTCTCTGCGAGAAGCCGCCAACGTTGAACGCGGAGCAAATGCGTCATTTGCATACGGAAGCCGAGAACCGTGGTCTGGTCTATTTTTTTGGCCGGCAGATGCGTTTTTCTGGCGCCAATCAGGCTGCGCGCAAGGCAGTGGGAGAAAGGCGCCTCGGCGAAATCTATTTCGCAAAGACCATGTGGGTAAGATCGCGTGGAACGCCCGGAGGCATTGACGGCTGGTTCACGGATCGAGCGCGCGCCGGCGGTGGAGCTTTGATTGATCTTGGTGTTCACGCGATCGATGCTGCCTGGTATTTGATGGGAAACCCAAAGCCAAGGACAATTTCAGCTCAGACCTATCAAAAGTTTCCGCAACTTGTAAAAGCGCCTGTCTTTGACGTTGAGGACAGTGCCTACGGAATGATCCGTTTTGAAAACGGAGCGTCTGTTTTATTTGAAGTTTCCTGGGCTGCAAATCTTACGGATGATATACCGCTTGGAAAATGGGGTACACGCGAACTCTTCAGTACCACCGTGTTCGGGCCAAAGGGTTCAATCCGGATTGTAGATACGCTTCAGCTTCATCCGTCGGTGAAAATACCGGCCTTGGCGCTCTTTGAAGATCAGAATGGGCTGCTTGTAGACAGGGAACTGACGTTTGAACGCGTAGCGCACGAATTTGTTCCGCAAATGCGGAACTTTTTGCGAGCAGTCCGCGGAGAAGAAGCAGCGATCAACAGCTCAATTCAAGCGGTTCAACTAATGGAAATGTTAGATGCGATCTATCAATCCAGTTTGACAGGGCGAGAAATCCACCTCGCGTAGGTCGGATATTTTATAATTTCTTCCTATGAACAAGTTACAATGTTTACTAGCGGTTATTGCGTTGGGATTGCTCGAGCATGGCGAGGCGAGCTTTCTGCCGCGGCTCCCCAATGATCCTGATTACGTGCAGCTCAGTCCACGATGCAGCCTCTACGTAATCTCGGTCGATTCGAGCAAATGGCACCGGTTTGGCCTTGTAGGGGCGCCCTTGGTTGAACCGAGCATGTTCAATCAGGGGGAGGGAGTCGATGTATTGGCCGTTCCGTTTGATCGAACCGGACGAGTAGCGTTCGCGCCGGTTTATATTTACACGGTACTGCCGGAACAGTATCGGATTCAAAGGACGCGCGGACTTCTGCAAGGTTACACTTCGAAAGCCGAAACCGAGCGGCTGATTGGTTCAACGCCGGTGAAAAGACGGATCCGTGGTTATGACGTCTGGTTTTTCGAATTTCGGGTGCGCAATCCGTTCGAGGAAAATCCGTTCGATCGTCATTGACAAATCATGAATGCTTCAGAGATCAGGCAGTCGTTTTTGGATTTCTTCCGGGAAAAACGGCACACGATTGTGCCTTCTGCAAGTTTGTTGCCGAGCTCGCCCAACTTGCTGTTTACAAACGCCGGCATGAATCAGTTCGTGCCTTATTTTCTCGGGCAGGAAAAGCCGCCATTTTCGCCCCCGCGGGCTGCCGACACGCAAAAGTGCATCCGGGCAGGAGGGAAACATAACGATCTCGACGATGTAGGTTTTGATACCTATCACCACACGTTCTTCGAGATGCTTGGGAACTGGAGTTTCGGTGACTATTTTAAGAAAGAGGCAATTCGCTGGGCGTGGGAATTACTGGTTGAACGCTGGAAATTCCCGCCTGATCGCCTCTACGCGACAGTCTATGAACCGACAAAGGGAGACCCTGCGGATTTCGACGAGGAAGCGCACGCCAACTGGGCAGCGCTTTTCAAACTGGCCGATTTGGATCCGCGGATTCATATCGTTGACGGAAGCCGAAAAGACAATTTCTGGATGATGGGTGATACGGGGCCGTGCGGGCCTTGTTCCGAAATCCACATGGACCTCACGAAAGACGGGAATACGCGGGGGGCGCTCGTGAACCAGGGGAGCCCGCTATGCATAGAAATTTGGAATCTGGTCTTTATCCAATTCAGTGCCAATGCGGATGGTAGTTTCTCAACGCTTCCCGCCAGGCACGTGGATACCGGCATGGGATTCGAAAGAGTCGCCGGTATCGTGGCGTCCACGGAGGAATTCCGCAGATTCGATCATCCCATCTCGAACTACAACAGCGACGTTTTCCAACCGATCATTGAGCAGATCGCCGCTCTGAGCGGAAAGGCTTATGGAAAAACTTTGCCCAGATCGCGCGTTAAGCTGTCCGAGCAGGAGAAGGCAGATGTTGCGTTCCGGGTGATCGCGGATCACCTGCGCACACTCTGTTTTGCGATCGCGGATGGGATTATTCCGAGTAACACGGATCGGAACTATGTTCTGAGGCGCGTTCTTCGGCGTGCTGTCATGTTTGGTCGATATCTCGGTTTTGGTTCCGAAGGGTTTTTGAGCAGGCTGGCTCCAACTGTGACGCAGAATTTCGGATCAGTTTTTCCCGAGCTCGAAGTGAACAAGGCCAGGCTGGTTTCGGTTCTGGATAGTGAAGAATCACTATTCAATCATACGCTCGATCGCGGATTGCGAATCTTCGAGGAGGAATTTAGGAATCGGACCAGCAACGAGTTTCCTGCGGAGGCAGCTTTCCGGTTATACGATACGTACGGGTTCCCGGTCGATCTTACAGAAGTGCTAGTTCGGGAACGCGGTTTGAAACTCGACCTGCAGGCGGTTGAGATGCGTTTGGAACAGCAACGGGAGCGCTCGCGTGCGGCTCAGGAGAAAGAGATAGTCGCAACAGTCGAGGAATCTGTCGCCACGGAATTTGTTGGATTCTATCATGATGAAGCGAAAGCGCGCGTGATCCAGGTAGTTAAAAAGGATAAGAATGAGCTGGCTGTCGTCGACCGTTCCCCTCTCTACGCCGAGATGGGAGGTCAGGTGAGCGACACGGGAGAAATTGTTTTTGCGGATGGTAGTTCTGTGCCTGTAGTGTTTGTTGCCAAACAGGGAAGAACTTTTTATCTGAAGGTCGCTGGTACGGTGCGATATAGTTTACCCGCTGATGTTATTTTGAAAGTGGATCAACCAAGGAGACGCAAGATAGAGGCTAATCATACGGCTACCCATCTCCTGCATTGGGCGCTTCATGAAATTGTCGGAACCGACGTTAGCCAGAAGGGGTCGTATGTGGGCCCGGACAGATTGAGGTTCGATTTCAACAGCAATGCAGTTTCATGGGAGCAACTTCGGAAAATCGAACAGTTAGTTAATAGCCGAATCATTGCGAATGAAACAGTTAGTTGGGTTGAAGTTCCATACAAGGAAGTGAAATCCCGAGCGGACATAATGCAGTTTTTTGGGGAGAAATATGGCGCAAACGTGCGAGTCGTGCAGATCGGAGGAAATGCGGGGTGTTTGGATGGTTATTCAATGGAGCTTTGTGGAGGTACGCATGTTTTCCGGACCGGGCAGCTTGGCTTGTTCCACATAGCAAGCGAAGGAGCAATCTCGGCCGGAGTGCGCCGGATTGAGGCGCTCACGGGCCTGGTTGCCTTGGAATATCTGCAGGAAAAGCTGGATCTGAAATCGGCAAAAATCGATGAACTTAACGGCCAATTGCTGGAATTGAAGAAAGCGGTCGAAAAAGATCGTGCACATAGCCTGCAGCGCGAAGCGGAGCGGATCGCAGCGGAATTCCCAATCGACCAAGGGTCGATCGTTGAAGTGATCCACGATGCGGATGCGGAACAGTTGCAGGCGGTCGCGAACAACTTGAGGGCGAAAGGGTTTGCCGGCGTCGCAGTGTTGTTCGGGCGCGAGGCGAACCAGGTTCATGTATTGGTGATGGTGGATTCGTCCCTGACGGGGGAGGTCCAGGCGGGCAAGGTCGTACAAGAGCTCACTGGCATACTTGGAGGGAGGGGTGGGGGGAAAGCGGACCTTGCACGCGGATCGGGCAAGGATCTATCCCAACTTGAGCCGGCGAGAAGACGTGCCATTGAACTGACGGCCGGAGTGTAGCGGAAGAATTACAAGCAGGGACCGAAAGCCGCAAACGGGGGATTGGCGAGCGAGGCCGCGTTTAGACCGGCGAGATGTAAGGATCTCAAGGTCGCGTTGGGAGTAGCGCCGAAGTGTGAATGAAAGCCGTTTCTTTTCATCTCCGACCTGTGTACTGTTTGTTGCGTTGCTGATGAATGTTGATCTCAAGGAATTTATTGCAGACGGCGCCCGCAGGATTACCCCCGCTCATCTTGACAGGCTGGTTCGATGGTTGCCCGAAATCAGGTTGGCTGTAACCCAAGTGACCGAGTTTCCTAATTTGCCGGATCAAGTTGAATTTCTATCCGAGATTATCGAAGATTTCCACGCAGGTCTGAATCGGTCGATACCGTTCACGGCAATCGCAGAGGCCGCATTCGCCCTTTTTTACCTTCGCAAGGGGGTCGATATCATTCCGGATGCGATTCCAGGAGGTGGGTTAGCCGATGATGCCGCCATCATTACGGCGGTCTTTGAGCACTATAAAGAACCCTTTCTCAAACACGTGCTTGCCCGGAACGTGCGCAAGCCGATCGAGCACGATGTTGAACCCGATCGACAGTAGCCCGGAGCCGCTCAGGAAGCGACTCGGAAGAAAATGGACTTAAATCCGGGCAGAACACAGTGATTTCTTTCTTCCCGGATTTGTAAGCGATGCGCGCTTTCCCGGGGGATTGGCCGGCAATGGCCATCCGGTGGTGACAACGATGACCGCTTGGAGGGCTGGGCGGTCCCTCGCAGCCGTTACAGGCCGTAAATCAACGCCATTTCACGGCGCCGACGGAGCGGAACGCCCTCCAGGGAATCGGCCGGCAATGGCCCATCCGGTCGTGCCAGCGATGACCGCTGGAGGCCTGGAGAACTGCGGTCCCTCGCAGCCGTTACCGGCCGCAAATCAACGTCATTTTCACGGCGCCGACGGAGCGGACGCCCTCCATGAGGTGCCAGCAAATCCCTACGGCCTCCTTTGCGCCGGCCCTTCCACTCGCCCGACCGCGCGCTGTCCTTTCAGGGTGAGAACTGCAAGTGCAACCAATCCGGCGTGGAAAATAAATCCGAAAATCAGCACTGCCTGGCCAGGTATTGGGCCAATCGTGGCGTGTTGCCACAGGTCCTCAAGTGACTTGATCGGCATCGGGTGAATACAAATCTTGGTGACGTAGCTGATCGCTTGAACACCGAACATGAACGAATAATTGCGGCGCAACCGGCGTCCCAAGGCCTCCAAATAGCTGATATGGAAACGAAGGTGCTCATAGTCGCGGGCTAGTTCGTGGTTCCAGCCATTCTCAATGCGCACGCCTTCGCCGCGAAGGATCGGCGCGTACATGCACGTTTCCAGAACGCGCACGCGGGTGCGCCAGATATCGAAGTAGCGATAGCGCCTGGCTTCGATGACAAGAAACACCAGGGACATCAACGTTACAAGAACAAGCGGGAGCGGTGAATTGCCTGCGCTGCTAAAGGCGACGGAGAGAGCAATTCCGGTTGTGGCTACTGCCCAGTTGGTTGTCGCATCCAGGCGGGTCCGCCAGATTTTGCTCCTGTACATCTCGCCTCTGTACAGGTGTGCGAGCAAGCCGAGTTCAGCCGCCGTAAACGGGTCTCTTGGATTTTGCACTGCACTAATGAGTTTGCCTCCGTTAAAAGTGAGACTGGAGATTCGGAAGAGAAAAACGCGGGTAAGCGTAAGGAATTGCGGGATCGGCTGTCAATGCGCAATGGAGGATCCGTTTTCGCGAGCGGGAGGGAGTTACAAGTCGGTCACGCACATCTCCGGGGGTCACGGTTCCTGGGAGGCGGACTGGCAGAGGGCCGATCTCCGAGGGCTCGTTCTTCCGGGGCAGACTGGTAGGGTTGGATCTCCGAGCCGACCGTTCCGCCGTGTCCAGGTTAGACGGTCAGCATGGCGATGCGGTTCTGGTCGAACAAAATCCAACCACAACCTATAGATATTTCTTGCGCCACTACCACCACATCCGGTATTTAAGGCGCTATGAGACCACCTCCCGAAGCGTTGCGTTCTGCCAAACTTTTCGATTCCGGCTGCGGCTGTCTTGTAGTGAGCAGGTTTAAGGCCGACGGCCGCGTCGAGGCCGGCTTCTTCTCGCTCGACGTGTTTTGCCTGGGTGTGAAGGACGCGGGTTTCCACCGGTTCGACAGTGTTGCCGACTATCAGGAAAGCCTTCTAGATCGGCTCTTCCCTGACGAGGACCAGGTGCGAATGACGCCAGCGGCGGCGCGCAAGCTGGCCGAGGACGCGATCAGCTACGCCAGGGGGCTCGGGTTTTCGCCGGGCGCCGATTACAGAAAGGCGAGCCGCGTTTTCGGCGGCATCACGACGGCGGACTGCGATGAGCAATTTATGTTCGGCAAAGACGGCAAACCGCTCTACATCCAGGGGCCGTCAGACTCCCCAGCCCGCGTCGAGAGGATTCTGCGAGCCCTCGAAGCCCGGTGCGGCGAAGGCGGCTACCATTACATTGTCGCCGCTGATGACTTCGAACCGCTCGACGGCGAGGAGGAAAACGGCGAAAGCTTCACCACCGGTCCTCTCGGTCGAGGAGGGCTCGGGGCGATGGCCGCCGCACTCCGAGCCAGCCACCCCGGCATGGAGGTTCGGATCAATCCGCCGGGTCGCCGAAAAGTTTCCGACATGATCTGCCTGGTGGCCGAACCGCTGCTGGAATCCGCACCGGATTACGAGTCGAAGGAAATGATCCTCAACTTCACGGCGCTGGCCTGGAATTTCACCCTCCTCGACCAGACTGCGCAGGAAGAGATGCTCGTGGAAATAGCCGATCTGTTCCAATGCCCTGAGGGGATGGAGATGTTCCTCTACCTTGCGGACCGCACCGCGCTTCTCTTCCCCGAAGAGGGCCGCGTCATCTGCAAGGTCGAAACGGAGCCCGCACCATACGGCGATGTCGCGGTGCGAGTTGCATCGGCGATGTAATCAAGCAATGGTGCTAGACAGCGCCAAAGTATTCAGCACAATCGCATCTAGTCGCAAAGAGAAGTAAATTCTCGCTTGAGGCCAGCGAGATAAGTGATTCTTGACGGCCTCGAATGAATGATGCCTCCAGCTGCCATTGTTCTGATCGGCAAACAAGCCCGTGAAGAATCCTTGTCCACAGCCCACATCAAGTACACGGCTCCCTTTTGCCAGACCGGTCTTTTCGCCAGCGCTCGAATGTAGGACCGGTACATCCAAGGGCGATAGCGAAAGAAGTTCTGGCGACGATACATTGCATCGTAGCGGTGTGCGATATCCTGTGTGGTTGAATTCATAAAGGTGCCGGATTGAGACAAACCCGGCCTCATTAGCGATAAAGGTATATCGACCAATCGTGTCGCTGCTTTAAAAATGAACATCGAGAAATTCCGCAGTCAGAGAAGATTTCTTAGGGTTGCGAAAAAAATCGGTCGTATATGTGGTAATGTCGAAACTTGCGGAGTGTTCAGAGTACTATAACCACGTTTATAAGAATCATCACCATAATTTCTACGAACCTCGACGCTGGATGTTTCAACCATTTTTCCACGCCCTGGTCAAAAAAGCCCAATTACCCGAACAAAGCCAAATCATCGATCTCGGTTGCGGCGGCGGCTTCTTTACTTCACTCTTCGGCAGCCTAGGGTTTCGAGCCCTCGGCGTCGACCTCAGCACCGAAGGAATAAAAAGCGCTCAACAACATTACAGCTCAACAGGTGCAAAATTCGAAGTCGGTGACGTCCTCTCTCTGCCTTACAAAAATTCCTTCGATTGCGCCTTCGTACGCAGTTGCACCCTTTATAACTCTGCGGATTTTGGGTCAAACCATCAAATCACCGACATTTTGCTCTCATACTTGAAACCAGGCGGTACCTTCATCTTCCTGCATAACACAAAACTTTCCCCCTTGAATAAACGTAGCCGTCTCATTTATCAATCGTACGATTCCCTCAAAAGCCATTTCTCTTCTTTCCCTGAAGCTAAAACCTTCTTCTCTCTTCGCGTCGATACCCTGCTCCTCCATTCACTCGCCTTCTCGCCGCCACTGACCAGCCTCAACATCCTCGTGAGCAAATGCACCGGTTTAGGGGGCGACCTCATCGCCATCCTCAAAAAACCATAATTGATTGTTTCCAGTCGGTGATCATCGGCGGCGGCAATAATTATTTGTTTGTCTTTGTACCGCTTGCGGAGCGCAGTCGCCTCCGCTAGCTTAGCTAGCAGGTTTCCGGAGTCAACCGGGGCGCCGTTTCCGAGATGAGCCCGCGCACTCTGCGATCTCTGAGATTGCGCCTCGTGAGCTTGTGGGACTTGAGGGAGGTGAGACCTATGTCGTGCTTACGGCAACGATTATGCGGGGCATCTGGCAATACGCTGCGAAGCACGTTGTTGATGAGGGTTCCAAGATTTCCCGTGCCCATTCTGGCCGGTGTCATGGCTGGTCTCGCAGCCTTCGTCACAGTCGCCCAGATTATTCTGAGTTTTTTTATTTCGCCTACCTTTTTGGGGATTGTCACTTCGCTCATTGCCATTTGTACCCTGTGGATAATCTGGGATTGCCACCAGAGAGAGGTCTATCTACACAGCGTCAAGAACAAGCAGGAGAGGGCTACGGAAGCCGCTGCGTGACGCGAAGAACGCGATTTACGCTTTCGTAAATCGCAGGCCGAGAATTAGCTTAGCTTAAAGCCAAAGACAGCTTTCCGTCACTCGTTGCCTCAAGAGCAATTCCAAAGATGGAACATCAACCGCCGGCACTTGAGCAAGGGGCAGCGTGCAATCTTAATCGAAAAGGCCAGTGAGTCGGCGAATGCCTTAGCAAAAGAATCCGGTCTGTCGCCTGAGCCGCTTTTCAGGACTTGCATGCACTCTGTAACTTCGCGTAATTCGGGAATGCCCCCCGAAAATAATTATTACAACGAAGTCATCCTTAACGATCCCACGTTGACAGTAGACAATCCGGTCTCAGGTCATGAAATCCAAGTCATCGTCGGAAGCCCCTCGAAGGTGGCGAAGGGCACCTTAATTGAGTTTGCGAAGGAGCTAACGGAACACATACGCGGCAATCAGCGTTGGAGCGGCGTACATGTGACCGTTGAACCTATAGAGCTTCAGGATTTGCCGCCGCTTGGAGAGCCGAGCCTATTTACATCGTTTTGCACGGGAACAGGCTAAAAGCGTATCACTCGACCGTATCACCACGACGGAGGAGTGACTAAAAATCACTCAGTAGAGCCTCACCCCTTTGGTTCCGCGATCCTGGATCAGTAGGTGGATTGCTCTTTTGACGGTAACTATTTTCAATTTGGTTGCTCAGTTTCCCTCCTTCGATTTGTCTACCACGACAAAACGAAGAGGGAAGACAAGCTGGTCCTTGCGAGCATGATGATAAAGGAGCGCCTCCATAACCTCGTGCGCCATCTTCCGTCTGTCGCATTGATAAAACCTCAACATTTCTCTGATTCTGGCCTTCTCTCTCGGTGTTATCCTAAACTGCCCCATAAACTCGCTTTTCTTTTCTCGAACAGCGCCTTCGAAATGTGTCACAAAATTCCTCTTGCCGACGTTAGGTTCGTAGTTGATACGCATGACTAAACATGACCAACCTTTTACCTGTTTTTCACATTAAATTTCTTGATGGGCTATCAGTCTAAGGGGATTTGCTTCGCTCCCCGAATAAATTATTACTTGTTCTCCTCAGCCGAGGCTTCTCGACTGCTGACATATTCTGTTACGAATTGCAACGGCAGCAGGATCGATCACCGTTTTTATAAGCTCGCCGACAGACTCGGAGAAATCGTCCGAGCCACAACCTGGAACCAAGCCCGCGGGATTGATCCGCTCGAAAGGGGTATTTGAACCGCATAATCCCTTTCTGCTTGATCAGTGCGCTCCTCCTCTCCGCCGCGATGGCGGACGGCTGGATCTCGGATCACAATTGGCTGCGACTCTTTCAATATATGCTAAAAATCCTTGGCGTTATGACGCTGGTCGCTGGAAATACAGACGCTGGTACCCAGGAGCAGCTGGCACCGTATCGTCAACAGATCGATTCGCTTGACCAACGCATTGTTGAACTATTTCAACAGCGGGCTCGAGTGGTCGAGGAGGTAGGCAAAATCAAACGCCAAGCGCAATTACCGGTGACGGTTCCCACTCGGGAACAACAGGTGATAGAGAAGGCTCAAGAGCTTGCCAGGGGCGGTCCCTTGCCGCCAGAAGCCGTCGGCCGAATATATAAAAAGCTGGTGGAAGAAATGCGCAATTGGGAAACCAAACTCGATGCTGCGGCGCCCCAATTTCCTAACCAACCCGCGGCGACCGGCGGCAGCAAATAACGTTTTTCGAACACCTCTGCACCAACGGAGTATATTCCATTAAAGAAATTGCCGAAGGTCTCCGATCTTTGGGTAGTACAGCAGCGGAGACTGCTGTCCGCCTGGGCCATCTTGACCTTGCCTATATACTATCTATAAGCCGTGCTGACTCGGGCCTTCTCGCGCAAAAGAATCAACGAAGGCACCTTAATCGATATAATCTGTTAACAGACCTTATAAAAGATCGTTGCGGCGATTCCTCCACGATTTTTCAGTCGGTCACCTTCCCCACCCACAAACTGCACCCGCTCAACCCCGATGCTCAGTCCGCACTCTCTCTCGACGAGTCCGCATGTTGCTGGGGCCTTCTGCTGAACCGGCATCACGCAGCTCCGGGTGACGCAGACTACACGCCACCGGAGCTGCGCTTTTATTGGCTCCCAGCCTGATACAACGCCTTCCATGGCATCTACTTTCGACGTAGTTGGAGCCTAGAAGTTTCACGCCTATTGCGAAATTTGCATTCTAATGCTTATAGCTGTACGGAGTGTACACACTATAAAAACAATAGGATGTATGCCGCCTTTTATGATCGCCGCAATAATCGCCATCTAGTTTGCAACCGCAGCAACCTTCATATTGTCCCTAGGCCACGCTGCAAAATAACCCCTTGCAACAACTTAGCCTAGCGCGGAGCCATTGCTTGAGATAGCCGGATACATTGTATTTTCAAAGGACATCTCATCGTGGTTATAACCGGCAATGTCCACAGGGTGGGCGACCGGTGATTTATCAGCCCGACGATGAGTTTGCATTATTGCCGGAAAATCATCGGTGGAGACGCGTAACCTTCAACTTGGGCAATAATCCTGTTGATTTTACGTGGGAAACGAGAATGGCGCATCCAATGCGAGTGGCTTCCGCTAGATCTTAAGCGGTACCTATAGCACCGGTAGCTTTCGTCTTGACCCGTCGAAGTTGTAGATGGCGGAGAGAGTCGTAAATGTCGTAGGTCGGGGTTACGACGTTTACAACACTTACGCTGCTTTGCGCGTAGTAGCGGCTTTTTCGGCAGCGGCCCAGGCTTTGGGAACGATGTCTTTGATCTGGCGGTTAGTCATAGATGGTAACCGTGTCAGGACATCGCGCAGGTAAGCTGTTGCACTCCTTCGCCTCCGCTTGGGCTTTCTCCTTTGTGTCGAACCAAGCCCGTACTCGCTTCCCTTCAGGACGACCCGTGATGTACCAGTGCTTGTTGCCGTTGGGGATTTTCGAGTATAAACTTTGACCCGTGGAATTCAATCAAAAATCTCTGGCCGGAGTCGCACAGAATCTCGCCTTGGAGCGCCCAAGTTAAAGACAGGCTCGAAGACAAGCTTCACGAGCTGGTATGCGATGGAAAAATCGAGTTAAAAACGGCCCAGCGCGAGATCGCAGCGAACTGGATAGAGGCGTACAAGAAGTACGTTAGCCCGAATCCACCTGTTCCAAAACCTACTTCGCGCCGTGTTTGGGCGATTGCGCAGACTTCTGGCCAAGTCTGGGTCAACACCAGAAGTGGGAAGTATTGGAAGCCGGGATCGCGCTATTATGGCAAAACCAAACAGGGCGAATACATGTCCGAAAAAGAGGCAATCCAGAAGGGTATCAGCCAGCGAACGGTACAGGAGAATGACTATGGCTGTAAATCATAAGCTCACCCAGGTTGTCAAGGATCGTGTCATCCAAAACTTTCAGCTGAATGCCTCAGAATTTCTAATCAGTTTCTTTTCCTGAAGAGACTGTCCAGAAGGTCCCTTTCGCTGAACCGGCATCTTTACGGGCAGTTTCTGCCAGACTGGTATCAGTTATCCAAGGAAGAGCAAGACAGCATTTCAGGACCAGTCAAGGCATTTCCTTCTCGCGCCAGCATTTGCGAGTATGTCAATCACGTAGCTGACGTTGGGAGAGTAGGTTGCTAGTTGGCTAACTGACCGGCTGGCACAAAATC
>DASZHC010000071.1:0-3456 GCA_035938215.1 Chthoniobacterales bacterium | reverse complement strand
GCTTTGATCGTGATGATGCTTTCAGACAGAATCGACCCGGTGCTCGATTCCGGTGCGCAAAGCGTCATGGTGCTTTTCAACGTCGACCGAATTCCGAAAACCCTTACCGTTCCAGATTGTGCAGGAGTACGGCTGGACCTGCATCCTGTTTTGTGTCGCTCGTTAGCAGACCCGGTTGCTCGAAAATCCCAATACGATGAAGGAACTGGCACTTTCATCATCCCTCCGCGGACGACAGCAGTCTTTGTCGAAAAACGCTTAGATCCCAAGGATGAGTGAACTTAATCTGGTTCAAGATCTTGCCGTCGTAACTTTTTTTTCGGGAGTTGTTGGATTTGCCTGCCAGAAACTCGGTCTCTCCAGCATCGTAGGTTTTCTCTTAGCCGGATTGTTGGTCGGGCCTCATACGCCTCCGTTCGTTTTGGTCGTTGACCAGGAAAGGATTGAAGCGTTGTCGCAACTGGGCCTGGTATTCCTCATGTTTTCGATCGGCCTTCATCTGAGCCTGGCAAAACTCCGTAGAATGGGATTGGGACTGGTTCTCGCGGTGGCCCTGGGCGCGGTTCTTGTATTCAACGTGACGCGTTCAATCTGTCCCATGATTGGTGTGGGACAAACCCAGAGTCTCTTTGTCGCCGGCATGCTGATGGCGTCCAGTTCTGCGATTATCGGCAAAATTCTTCCGGAAACCGGTCTCATTCACCAGCGAGCCGGTAACCTTGCGATGAGCATTACTGTCCTGGAAGATCTCGTCGCAGTCGTGGTCCTTACATTCATCTCCTCCATAGCGCAGATGCGCAGCGTCCCGGAGGCGAACATCGGCAAGATCCTCGGAATTCTACTTGTCTTCGTCACAGTCGTCTCGGTTCTGGGACTGCTCTTCCTGCCGCGAGCCCTGCTGCGCTTGAACCGCGCCGGCACCGACCTGCTGACAATAACTATGGCGGGCATGGTTTTGGGGATCGCAGTGGTTTCGGTCAAGACCGGCTACTCCCTGGCCCTTGGTGCGTTCCTTCTGGGAGCGATCATAGCCGAAACACCCCAGCGTCCCGCGGTGGAGCGAGCCATGCAGGGGATGCGCGACGTTTTCATCGCCGTCTTTTTTGCGTCCATTGGCATGCTCTTGGATCCGGCATTGCTGCTCAAAAACTGGGCCCTGATTCTGGCTCTCGGAATGCTAGCCATCCTCGTGCGCAGCTTCGCGCTCAGCGGTGCGCTGCTGATTACTGGAACTGCCGATCGCGATGCGATTCGTGCGGGATTAATGGTAACACCTATTGGCGAATTCGCGTTCATCATTGCGCAGATAGGGGTCTCTTCCGGAATGCTTTCGTCCGATTACTATCCCATCGCGGTTGGCGCTGCCCTGATCACGGCTCTGATTTCCCCGGCGCTAATCCAGCACTCCGGCAAAATCAGTGACTATGCGCTCAAATGCGAGCCGAAGTTCTTTCACGATGGGCTAAAACTTTACCAACAATTTCTCGCTTCCGTAGGAGAACATCGGCGTCGCAGCCGGGTTTTCGGACTTGCAGGGCAGAGTCTTCCACCGCTCATCATCAGCGTGACGTTTGCCTCTGGTATGCTGATCGTAGCCCCTTTACTCTTCGCCCAATGGCGCCGCCTATTTCCGCAAACCGTTGGATACTGGCACGACCACTTATTCTGGGCGCTGCTAGGCGTGATAGTGGCCGGTCCACTTTTGGGGGTTTGGCGCAGGTTTGCCGAGTTCCTGAAGAAGCTGGTTGAAATTGCGTTCGGAGGCGGACTGGGTGCTCAGCATCCCGGTTTGGTGATCGGCCTGGAGCTCGTGGCAGCGTTCCTGCTCCTCGTTTGGGTCTGGCTCTTGATGCATGTTATCGGATTTTCGGCCACATTTTTTGGCGCAATCCTGGCATCTTCGACCGTGTACGTTCTTTTCTTTGGCAAAGGTCTGAGAACAGTCCAGCGGCGGATAGCCTTTGAACTTTCTGACGCAATTCTTTCAAGCGAGGAACGTCGAAAGCGGCTTCACGATGACTGGCTGAAGGACCACCAGGAATGGGACCTCAGTCTGAGCGAGATCCGCGTCCCGGATTCGGAAGCATGGTTCGGAAAGAGTCTTGGAGATCTTTCTCTGCGCAGTCGATTCGGCTGCTCCGTAGTGGGCGTCGAACGCCAGGGCTACCCCCTGCCAAGTTCCGGTCCGGATACCGAGCTGTATCCAAATGATATCCTATTGGTCCTCGGAACCGAACTTCAAATCCAGCATGTACGCGCCTTTTTCGACTCAGCGCCGAGCGAGACCGAAAAAGCGAATCTGCTGGATGAAATCAGGCTTGAATCGATCGAAGTGTGCGAGGGAAGTCGGCTGGGAGGAAATGCCCTGGCCGAATTGGAGATTCCGCGGCATACTGGCGTTCAAATCGCGGGAGTTGCCAGAGGTGATTTCCGCATGCTGTTTCCTGGGCCGTTTCAGGTTCTGCTTCCGGGCGATTGGCTGCTTGTGGTAGGAACCAGAGAGCAGATTCTCCGATTTCGCGAATGGATCAACGAAACGGAATTGCTTGCCGAATAGGCGCGATAAAGGGAGGGACGGCCTCCGTGCCGTCCGACTATTCATTTCTGGCCCCCCATAACAAGGAGAAAAATGGGACGGCGCAGAGGCCGTCCCTCCGTGAAATGAACCAATTCCTAATCGAGGCCCGTGCGTTGCAAGCAACGCCCTCGCTATTGGTTTGCGAATGGCTCAACTCATGGTTACGATCTCCTCCTGATTTATGGCTAACAGTGATAGACGGCACTTGCTGCCAGGCTTCGATGCTGCCCTTGATCAGCTTCGAACCAATATCTTGCTGATGGGATCGCTCACCAAGCGCAATCTTTCCAACGCGAAAGCCGGATTCCTTAGGCGCGATGACGATGATTGTGCAGCCGTGATCGCCGACGACGAAGAAGTGGATCTCCTCGAGAAGCAGGTAGACAAGGAGGGTACGGCTATTCTACTCAAGTTTCAGCCGATGAGCTTCGATCTGCGGAGAGTTTTGGCGACTATCAAACTCGGAACGCATTTGGAACGGTTGTCGGATCAAGCCGTTGTCATAGCGCGTAAAGTTCGGAAATTGAATGAGGATCCTACCGTCGACGAAACCAGTCACCTCCACCCGCTGCTTGATGCGCTGGAAAGATCGCTTATCGAAGCGTTGGACGCTTTTGCACACTTTGATAGCGCGAGGTCCGAACGGGTGCGTGTTGCGATGGAGCCGCTCGCAGAGCAAGCTCGAAATCTGGACGACGAGTTTACCGAACTAGTGGAAGCGCGCCCGATGCGAGCACGCGCGTATATTAATCTGATCGCAATTTCCCAAAGCCTCGAGCGAATTGCTTATGCGATAGAAAATGTAGCCGAAGAGGCGATTTACGTTTCAGAGGCTCGAGACGTTCGCCATCCTCGAAACGCGCTGGAAGTCGATTAAT
>DASZHC010000070.1:0-14549 GCA_035938215.1 Chthoniobacterales bacterium | reverse complement strand
CTGCTTTCTGTTCAATCTTCAGAAGTTTATCCTCCTTAAACGCTTTATCGCGAATAAAAAACTCCGAATCCAGTTGCTCAGGATCCTCTTCACGAATCTCTTGAATCAAATCATCAAATTCGTCCTGGGTCATACAGAGTAGTAGCTTTCCGAATCGGAAACTGCCCCGAGTTCTGATTCGCGCAAGTTGAATCGAGAAAGATTTGTGCGGCTCCGTCACTCGGAAAGCCGGTTGTACTTCTTGAGGACCTCGCGCAGGCGGTCATGGGGCAAGGCAAAAAATGTGTTGTCGTTGGCGCCACGCATCGTTTGCGCCGCCAGCAACGCGTTGATAATCGCCTCTTCGGTCGCCTCTACCGTCGCTGAAAGTATCGGATCCAGGTCTTCATTCCGTAGCACGGACCACAGCTCTTTGCCTTCAGTCAACACGGGACTCGCCGTCGTGAAAGCTATGAACAGGTCGCCCGACGAATTCGTACTGACGGCACCGGTTCGCGCCACGCCCAAAGCCGCTCGCTTTGCGACCCTTTTGAGTTGGGTTGGCAGGAGGGGCGCATCCGTTGCGATGACAACAATGATGGACCCCTCTTTTTCAATCTCGCGATGCACAACCGGCTGCAAATCCGAAATCTCTCGACCTACCGGCACCCCCGCTACAATCAGATTTTGGCGCTTTGCCATGTTCGCCTGCACGAGTACTCCAACGCAAATTTCGCCTCCATCATAGGACAAAAGCCGCGATGAAGTGCCAATCCCAGCTTTGAATCCGAAAGCTCTCATTCCTGTGCCGCCCCCCACGTTTCCTTCGATAACCAGTCCGGCGCGGGCGTTGTCCAGAGCGTAAAAAACATGTTCTTTCACCACATGGAAACCGTTGATGTCGTTGAGTTCTCCGTCCCAGGTTTCGGCAACCACCGGGAGACTGAAATATTCCGTGCCTGGAAACTTCTTTGTACCCCATTCGACAACCGCGTCACGCACAACTCCGACGCTATGAGTATTGGTCAGAAGAATTGGACCTTCCAGAAAACCCGATTCCTCCACCCAGGCGTTTCCGGTCATTTCTCCGTTGCCATTCAATGAGAAAACAGCCGCCGGCACCGGCTTGTTCGCATTCGTTCGTCCGAGGGGCAAAATCGCCGTAACACCTGTTCGTACAGGACCCACACCCACAACAAGCTTGCCCTCCCCTTCGACGATCGTCCTGTGACCCACTTCGACTCCTTGCACATCCGTGATCGCATTTAGTTTTCCTGGAGCTCCGTCAAGGGGAACCCCAAGATCGCGCGCACGTTCCGGGTTAGCAGCTACCCTTGCCGGGGCCGGCAAGGCGCAAAAAAGAAAAAAGAACTCAATGACTATCGCATATCGGGCTGCGACAGATGCCGTACTAGAATCCTTGAAGAGCAAAACTGGTTGCAGATGAGTCAAGTTTTTTTCTGTATCAGCACATTGATCATTAGGTGGTTTTGCTTTTCAAGGATTCTTATAAGCGGGACCGCGGAACCCAAAGCTGCCGGATTCCTACACCACTTGTAAATACACGCACAAATCAAAGCTCAAAAGAGGTATGCTGATCACGCGCGGGCAATGACCCGGACCTTTAAATTAAACAAAATTTCGGTCCCGCAAGAGCGAGGCCGCTTCAGCCAATCGGCGCTGCTCCCAACCGCGACCTTGAGATCCTTAATCTCGCCAGTCTCAGACGCGGCCTCGCTGGCTAGCGTTCACAAATACCTGCGGCTATGTGACTTGTGCAAGGAACTTGAAATAGGTCGGCACGACGCGTAACCCTCGGTAGGGGCAGATCTCCGAGCTGCCCGCCCAAGACGGCCGGCTCGGATATCCGGCCCTACCTGTCGCCTAAGAATCCGATCCCTCGACAGATTGTCTCCAAGTCATTGCCGCTTAGGAACTTCCACCACCAGTTCCTGGAGAAGCTATTTAGATATGCGCTCTCCTCGCGTCTTGCCGACGGCCCATTTTGAACGCACCGACGTCATCATTATATGCGAGACGGTACACTAGCGACGCCACGCGTTACAGAGACGTTTCTTTACGCCTTACCGAGTCCACCAAGTATTTTGGCGCATGCCAGCCGAGGAAACTTTGAATTTCGCACAATTTCTTTTGTGACGGCCGACAAGTTCCCGCGAGCCATTTTGACAATGTCGCTTCCCCTACTCCCATCAGCTGCGCAATCCGGGTAACGCGAAGCCCGGAAACTGCCACGAAGAGCCTGAGGGCTCTTATGAGAGGCTGCTCCTCATTGCTCGCTGCGTCGATCGAGGCCTTTCTAAAGTCCTGCCGAGCATCAACAACCTCTCTTCCATCCATACGGGACTTATGCGAAGCGAAACAGATATGAGATGCATTCTTGAGAAAAAATTGTCCCAATTGCCTTTCTTGGGAGGCTTCGCCTAACGAACTCTTTGCGTTGGCGCGGAAGGGAGCTGTCAAGAATGTCCTAAATGTGACGGCTCGTTCGTCACATTATTTAACCGAAGAACAATAGCGAGGGCCGCCTTGAGCGCGGCCTCGCTATTGAAAAAGCAAATATGAGTACACAGTCAGCAAAATCCGAATACATGTTATTATTCCGAGGCACCCATTGGGACAAGTTTCTCTCCTCGGAAGAAGTCGAGAAGGTCATGATCCGATGGAATACCTGGACGGAACGGTTAAGCCAACAGGGTAAGATGGCGGCTGGCCACGCCCTGGATCGAGACGAAGGCAAAATCGTTTCCTGGAAAAAGGGATACATGGTCGCCGATGGTCCTTTCGCCGAATCGAAAGAAGCGATCGGCGGTTATTTTCTGCTCCAGGTCGATGACCTGGAGGAAGCGGTTGAAATCGCCAAACAGTGCCCGACTCTCGAATACGGTTTGGATGTGGAAGTCCGGCGGTTGGCCCAGGAGTGCCCCACATTTCAGCGCGTCAGGGAACAGCGAAGGGAGCCTGCGTTTTTAAATCGAGGGCATTGAGTAACGCACGATCGTGATTAACGTCAGGATTCTTCGCAGTGAGCAGCTTCTCCCCATAAAAAATCGAGTTTGCGCCAGAGAACAGGCAAAGAGCCTGAGCTTCCTTCGAAAGTCGGGTACGACCTGCCGATAGACGCACCTTTGCTTTGGGCAAAGCTATTCGCGTCGTGGCGATCAGCCGAACCAGTTCGAATGTATCAACCGGAGGCTGGTCTGCCAAAGGAGTGCCGGGCATCGGCATGAGGCAATTGATCGGAACGCTCTCGGGGGGCGGATCAAAATTGGATAGCGTCTCTAGCATCTTAAGCCGGTCATCTTCGGTCTCTCCCATACCGATGATGCCTCCGCAGCAAAGCGACATTTCGGCTTCCTGAACGGCTGATATCGTTCGAAGCCTGTCTGCGAAGGTGTGAGTGGACACGATTTGCGGATAGTACTCTTCGGAAGTATCAATGTTGTGATTGTATGCCGTGACCCCGGCTTGCTTCAGTTTTCTGGCCTCAACCGGCCTCAATTGACCGAGTGTGACGCAGACCTCCATTCCAAGTTGGCTCACGCTTCGCACGATCTCCAGAACCTGCTCAAACTTTGCGTCGCCATCGCGCACTCCTTTCCAGGCCGCTCCCATGCAAAAACGGGTCGAGCCGTTGAGCCGCGCTTGTCTGGCGACTTCCAATACCTGTTCAGGGTCCATCAACTTTCCCGCCTGAACACCCGTTTTGTAACGCGCGCTTTGAGCACAGTAGGCGCAATCCTCGCTGCAGCCGCCGGTTTTGATGCTCAGCAACGTGCATAGCTGAACCTCATCCTGGGGCCAGTGACAGAGATAGATCGTGCGAGCACGCTGAATCAGTTCAAAAAATGGAGAGAAATAAATTCGCCGGAGTTCAGCAAAATTCATAATTTCGTGTTCCGCGGTGAAGGAACTGCTTGCGGAAGTTCTTTAAGCCGTTGGAGGGGCGTTGCTCGCAACGCCCGGGGGCGCGGTAAGAGATAATCTGGCTGGCTTTGGCGAATCCGCGGGAGTTGCAAGCAACTCCCCTCCAGACAAGCCCGTAATCAATGACCAATCCTAATCTCATTGCATAAGCCATTGATCAGCAGGTATTTGTGAACACTGGCCGGCATTCTGCTATAAACCTGTGATCCATCTCCCCGAGGCGGAAACGAGTACGGGGAGTTCGTTGGTCATATACTGAGTTTTCCCTACTGCACCAATCATCTTGGCGCCTGTGGCCTGATACCACATCCTGGACATGCTCTCTCCCGTATAACACCCCCAACTTTGGACCCGGGCGTCGCGAGCAAAAATGCCTCGGTGAAGCTTGTTCTTTAGTTCATTTTCGTGGAGCCAGGCTTTGGAGGCGCTTCCAATTTCGTTGCTGTAGTCAAACATGAAGCAGGCCTTATTCGAATGCCCAAAATAGTCGAAAGTTGCAATCTTGTTGTTTTGGCGATTCGATCCGTAATTCAAATAATAGCAGAGCTGGTCAACAGAATTGAAGTAGACCAGTTTCAAACCGTATTTATCCCTCACCGAGTTTATTATGCTGAAGAGTGACTCGTGTTCCTGCGATTGCCTTCGCTCGTATCCGCGCTGGTAGACAAACCACGTGATTTGAGCCGAAGGGCCGTATTGCTGACGCAGCTCCTCAATCCGGAGCCGGCTCGCGCGCACAAAGTTCATCCACCAATTGTCGTGCGGTTGCGCCTTGTATTTCTCCCATTTCATTATCGACACTCCTCCGGTAACGACGATGTGTTCCCCGGTCGGCTGAGCCTGGGCGATGGCTGATATTCCCAGTCCGCAGAAGACGGCAATTGTCAAAAGAAAGCGTGACATGCGGTTGGTATTAACTCGTCTTTCGCAAAGTTTCCAGCCTTTCAGTGAGACCTGCCGTAGCTGCCAAACCGCCAAATATCATTGCCATCTGGAAAAGGGAATAGGCAGGCAGGTTAAATCGAGCAGCTGAAAACGTCGTCAAACAGGAGCCTAAGACCATCATCAGACCGAGCGCTACAAGGGCGGCGGAATAGCTTGTCCTTCGCCCTGCCAACCCCTTCGCTGGAGCCAATGTAAGGCCAACCAAACCGAGCGCTACCGCCGCACCGGCCATCCAAACCATCGGCACCCCGCCAAAAAGGTGAAGATAAGACGTTCGCCTCCATAGAGCATCATAATATCCGGGTTCATGTTGAAATGAGGCAAGTCCACGGAGACGTCCATAACGGGGATGAACAAGCTGCGTGCCAAGCCAATCCGTAAGAATAAAGGGAGAGTATGCGAGGTCGGATTGCGAGAAGAGAGGGGCCTGCATGAAATCGGACCATACCGCCCCCAAATAGTGCGGCTCCATTGAGCACAGCACGGCGAGCGCGATTCGATTAAGCTTGAGGTCAATCTGCCAGGTCCGTAACTGCATATCTTTCATCCCGGATCGAACGAGAGTCTCGTCGATCCGATAGAAAAGAAACATATTCTTCCATTCATCGCCCTGACTCAGAGATCGGTTGAGTCCTTCCAGCGCATCTGTAGGCACCAGATTCCTTGTGCCAAGTTCCGCGTCAAGGCAGTTCCACCCAAGAGCCGCCACAAGAACAATCAGAGGATTGCTGAAAGCTTCGCTCCCAATGCAGTTGGCGTAGACGTACATCCAGGGTGTGAGCGCAAAAAACGCAGCACACAAAACTCTCGACATGGGGCGATCCGTAACATTGCTCACGAAATAATAGAGCGAACAAACCAGAAACAGGTGTTGGAACAGGATCAGCGCGTAGACTCCCATGTCGTTCAGCGGAGTGATGCTTATGGACAAAGGTGGCAACCCCCGGCCCTGCAGCAGGTTGCCAGCTATCCCGAAAAGGATAACTATCAACCGCCCGCATAAACAGTAGCCCGGCAACCAATGAATGATTCCCTTAGAGCGAATGTGGATGCGATTTCGTTAAACCCGTCTGAATCGCGCCAAAGCGGCGGAACGATCAGCAGGATATAAATTGAGGGAAGAAACAATATCAGGAGCGGCACCCAATCGCGACCGGTCTTGGCGGTGGCGAAAGCGGAGCGAGATTGTATTGCACTCCTGATCGCAACAAAATCCATGTTATTAGAGGCTGAAAATCTCGCCCGCGCCTTGGCTTGCTAACGCCGCAAGAAGTCATCTACAGCCTGATTGAATGCGTCCGGCGCTTCCAGATGAGGAACATGTCCGACATTAGGCAATTCCACGAGCCTGGCGCCAGGGATAGTGTCAGCCGCTTTTTTTGCCAGTTCCGGCATGTTCCCGAGGTTCCGGCGAAGGTCTATTGGCGCCCGATCCTTTTCTACAGCGGTACGATCCTCTCGCCCGATAATAATGAGCGTGGGAACCTTGATTTCAGACAACTCATAGCAGACTGGCTGTTGATAAATCATAAGGGTGGTCAACGCAGCGCAAAGCGCCCAGCGAGGGAAATCACCGCTCAAGCTCACCCGCACACGCGGCTCCACAAAAATTTCCGCCTTGTCCGCCGGATAGTTAACAAAGTAACTCTGAACGTACTTTCGGTAGTCGTCCAGGCTGAGATTCAGCTCCCGTTGATACAACTGTTCAAGGGGCGCCGGAGGCACGCTCAGCCGATAATCCTCAAGCCCGATCGGATCCTCCAAAACCAAGGCTTCCGTCCGGCCTGGATACAGGCGGGCAAAGCGAATAGCCAACATCCCTCCCATCGAATGACCTATGATCGTTGCCTTCTGCACGTGAAGTAAATCAAGCAACCCGGCAGTGTTCTCTGCCAGAAAATCAAAACTGTAGTGGACATTGGGTTTCGAGGATTTCCCGAACCCGATCTGATCCGGAACAATGACTCTGAAACCGCGATCGGTAAGGAACTTGATCGTATCCGCCCAATACGCTCCCCAGAAGTTCTTCCCATGCAGCAGAACAATCGAGCGGCCATTTGGATTCTTTGTGGGTTGGACATCCATGAAACACATCCTCAAATCCTGACCCTCGACGAATAAATTGAGGTAAGCCGTCGGATAGGGATACTTTAATTCTTCGAAACAGGTTCCAAGAGGTTGTTCGTATTTCTCCGGAAGCATTTTCTCCTGGGCGCAAAGGATTCCTGGAAGAAGTCCAGCGGCGACAATAGCGGCAAGCGTCCGATGCAGTCTCACATATCTAAATACGGACGAACCAGCACAATAGGTCAAGCTCAGGTAAACGAGGCCTCGCTTTTGCGACCTTCGCAACCCGAAAATTGGGCGGACGTTCCTTGCAACAGCGGACAACGAAGTGCAGAGTCGATGTTGGTCCGCGCCTAAACCGGCCCCTGCGGCATTGCGTTTGGTTGCTCGTTACACGGATTAGACCCATATCATGAATCGCAAGAATTTCCTGACCGAACTCAAGGCATCTCCGGTGATCGCCATCTTGCGTCGCCCAAAAGTGGACGTACGGGTTTGCGTCAAACTGCTCGTCGAAAGCGGCATTCGATTCATCGAGATGACGATGGAGTCTGAAAAGGCGGAAGACTTTCTTCGCTCAACCAAACAAATGGAAAGCGATAACACTGTTTTCGGTGGAGGCACAGTCACGACTATTTCGTTGGCTAAAAAGGCGATGTTCGCCGGGGCGAGATTTCTGGTCAGTCCCAATTTCAATCCTGAGGTCGTACGATTCGCCCACGAGCATGATCTTCCGATTTGCTGTGGTGCATTGACGCCTACGGAAATCTTCGCCGCGCATGCGACTGGTGCAGATGCAATTAAGGTCTTTCCCGCCGGCACACTCGGGCATCAATACTTCAAGGAGCTTCGCGGTCCGTTTCCTAATATACCCCTGATCGCTACCGGCGGCATCAACGTTTCAAACGCCGCGCTCTTCTTTCAAGCCGGGGCAGATGCCATCGGAGCGGGCAGCGCGCTGGTTCCGGGCGAAAATCGGCAAGATCTGATTGAGGAATGCGCCGAGACGGCAAGGAAGCTTTTGGCCGTATCACGGAACAGGCTCTAGTGTCCTGTCCCCGAAATAACATGCCATTCGTTGCGATCAAAATGGGCCGTCGGCAAGGCGCGAGCGAAGCGCCCATATCTGGATCGCTACCGGCCGAGCGAGCTCAGCGATCCATTCATCTTGCCACTCGCCGCGCCAGTCATTAGGCTCTTCCGAGCCTTCTATGAACCCGGTCCCCGAAAAATCCTTAGGCCCGTGGGCGATATTGTTGCTGATACCCTTTGTAGCGCTCCTCTGGGTGCCTTTTTACAATTCGATCGAACCCACCCTTCTAGGATTCCCTTTCTTTTACTGGTACCAGTTTGTCTGGGTTCCGACCACTTCGATTCTGATCTACATCGTTTACCTGAAGACAAAATGAGTCCGGCGCCCCTGAATTGGACTGCCCTCCTTGTTTTCGTCTTCTTCTTCCTGCTTGTCACTGTGCTAGGGTTTGTGGCAGCGCGATGGAAATCGGGTGACCTCGGTCAGCTGCATGAATGGGGACTCGGTGGAAGACGTTTCGGCACAATCATCACCTGGTTCCTGATAGGCGGCGATTTTTATACCGCCTATACAATGATTGCTGTTCCTGCTCTCGTTTATTCGCTAGGCGCATACGGCTTCTTCGCGCTTCCTTACACAATCATCGTCTATCCGATCGTTTTTTCTGTGATGCCTCGCCTGTGGAATGTGTGCCATCAAAACAACTATATAACAGCTGCAGATTATATTGCGGAGAGGTTCGCAAGTAAATGGCTAGCTTTGGCAGTGGCAATAACCGGGTTGGTTGCGACAATGCCATACATCGCCCTGCAACTGATAGGAATGCAGGTCGCCATTGCAGGATTAGGCGTCGGGGGAGGCGGATTCCCGGGAGTTAAATCCCTGGTTGCTCAATTTCCGTGGCTCGGCACTGTCGTTAATGATTCGCCCCTGATCGTCGCCTTTATCATTCTCGCACTATACACCTACACCAGTGGTCTGCGCGCGCCGGCCATGATCGCGTTCGTCAAGGATGTGATGATCTATATCGTCGTCATTGCCGCAGTTGCAATTATCCCGCTTCGTCTCGGCGGATATGGCGCTGTTTTCCACGCCGTCGATCAGGCATTCCAAACCAAGGGTAGCGCGACCGGTCTTCTACTTAAACCTGCCCAGGCACTTCCATTCGCGTCTCTTGCCTTGGGTTCCGCGCTCGCAGCCTTCATGTATCCTCATACGATGACGGCTGTTTTGAGTTCTTCGAGCGTCGACACCGTGCGAAAGAATGCGATTCTCCTGCCACTTTACACGATCTTGCTAGGTTTAATTGCACTCCTCGGCTATATGGCGATAGCTGCGGGAATTAAACTGGATAAACCGACGGGCGTCGTTCCCGCCCTGTTTAACAAAATCTTTCCGGATTGGTTTGCAGGATTCAGTTTTGCAGCCATTGCTATCGGTGCGCTGGTGCCCGCAGCTATTATGTCGATCGGCGCAGCCAACCTTTTCACTCGCAACATCTGGAAGGCGTTCCTTCGACCTGGCACGAGCCCGACCGGCGAATCAATCGTGGCTAAGAACGTTTCCCTGCTGGTGAAGATAGGAGCGCTGGCATTTATCATATTTCTTCCCACCCAATATGCGATCGATCTCCAGTTACTAGGCGGGATCTGGATACTACAGATTTTCCCATCTGTGGTCTTCGGCCTTTATCGGACTCGGGTCCATGCCAATTGCCTGTTGCTCGGCTGGCTTGCAGGAATGACTATTGGCACGGTTCTGGCAGAAAGTATGCAGTTGAAGCCGGTCTATCCTCTTCAATTCGCTGGACAAACTTATACGGTATACATCGGGCTGATTGCGCTAAGTGCGAACGTTGTGGTGAGCTTTGCAGCTTCGTGGATACTAACTGTAGCCGGCGCGAAACCCGCCTCTTAATCCTGCATTGACGTTTGACCATTCTTTTCCAGGGAGGGACGGGCTCCGTTTCGTCCCACTATTCCGTTCCTTTCTACGCGGTTGGAATACAATTATTTTATTTAATGGGACGGCACGGAGACCGTCCCTCCCCCAAAACGAACAACACCAATAATGACCTTCCTCTGGCTAAGTCCACAAACGACGAACCGGTTCGCGGAGAGTCCAAAGCGAGGCCGCTTTGCCCAACCGCCGCTTCTCCCAACGCAACCTGAGATCCTCGCTCCTCACCGGCTATCGGCCCAAGAATGCCATTCATCAGATGATCACTAAATCAACGCCGGGCAATTCTCGCATCAATTGGTCATACCGTAGCGGTTTGGTGAAGAATCGGAGGGCTTTCTTGCCGGGGCGACCCAGGATGACGTGAGTAATGCCGTATTCCTTGGCGAAAGATATCAACGCCTGTGCTACATCCTCGTGCTTCAAGGAAATGACGAGGCCACCCATTTTCTGTGCAGCCTCCAGGTATTTGGCAACCAGCGGTGGAACAATTTCCAAATCACCTATTTTGGCAGTTGTTTCCGGGCGATCGTGCGGTTCTACGTAGCCAATGACGACGTCGATGCCCTGTCGGCGCAGTCGATTCCCTTCGATAAGCATTTGATAGGTTTTGCCGACACCCGGACAAGGTCCAAGATAAATCTTCAGCTTCCCCAGTTGCTGGCGCCGAATGATTGTTAGAAAATCGTCCGGGGCCGGCTTCAAACTTGGATTTTCCGGCTTTGCTTCAGCCAGGAAATCATCCACGCCCGCTTCCTTCGCGATTGCCGCCGGGGTGAGCAGATTGTCTCCAGTGATCATGACCGTTCGAATGCCCATGGCACGAAAACGCTCGAACCTGTCAGCCAGACCGCCTTTCACGATGTCCTTGAGGTGGATCGTACCCAGCACTCTTTCACGGCTGGCGACTACGAGCGGCGTACCGCCCGTGCTTGATATCAGCTTCACATCTTTTTCAACCGGTTCCGGAAGTTTTCCACCGACAAACCCACGTATAGCATCCGCTGAGCCCTTTCTATAACTGGTTCCATTCAGATCCACCCCGCTCATTCGCGTCTGAGCCGTGAAAGGCACGAAGGTGACCTTCGGCAATTCGCCGAATTCCCGCGCCCGGACGCCATAGGATTTGGCGAGCACAACGACCGACCGGCCTTCGGGAGTTTCGTCGGCAAGCGAAGCAAGTCGGCAAGCGAAGCAAACTGTGCAGCATCCGCCAGTTGCTCCTTCGTCACGCCCGGGGCGGGAATGAAATCGGTTTTCCCTCCATATTGCCGCCCGCCGCATCCACGCCCAGTTTGTGAACGATCGGATTTCCCGCGGCTTCCGCTCCCCAGCAAACCACTACGCCGGCAACAAACAATTGGCTCGGCGTCGCTTCTCCGGGATTTGGATCGCTTTGGTAGGGTCCGATCTCCGAGCGGACCGTCGGCATGGGCTACCCTGAACCTAGGACCTCATCGTAAAAACCGGTCGCCTCGGAGATGCGACCCTACCGGCTACCCCAGGAATCAGTCGCCTCGGAGATGCGACCTGCTCTCCTGTCCGCTTACAACTTCTTCTTACGGCGATACAAAGTAGCGGGATCGACGCCCAGCACCGCGGCAGCTTCGTCAACAGTTCGCGAATTGGAAATCACCCTTCGGATATGCTCATTTTCAATTTCTTCGAGTGTGACCCTCCCTCCAACCCTCAATTCGGAGCGAGTTTGAATGATTTCCGTTAAATCGCCCAGCTCGATTTGATCCCCACTCCCGAGGATGACGGCACGCTCAATCAGGTTGCGCAACTCGCGCAGGTTTCCAGGCCAATGATAAGATCGCATCGCGTCGATCGCAGCAGGAGCGAACCCACGAAATTGCTTACCTGCGCGTTGTGCAAAGAAATCCAGCTGGCGCCCTGCGATCCGCTCAAGATCCTGATAGCGATCGCGCAGCGCGGGCAAACGGATGGTTATCACGTTGAGGCGATAGAACAGATCTTCCCGGAACCGCCCATCGCGAACCGCCTGCCCCAAATCGCTATTCGTCGCCGATATCACGCGAACATTGGCTCTTCGCTGCCGTGTTTCTCCCACCCGTTCATATTCTCGCTCCTGCAGCAGGCGTAGAAGTTTAGCCTGAATCACTAGCGGAAGATCGCCAATCTCGTCGAGAAAGAGGGTCCCTCCTTCGGCGGCAGCCACCTTGCCTTGTGTATCTGAAAGGGCTCCCGTAAAGGCGCCTTTCACGTGCCCAAACAGCTCGCTCTCCAGAAGTTCGTGAGACAGGCTTGGGCAACTAACGGTAACAAAGCCTGCAGGTTTTCTGGGGCTTCGAGCGTGCATCGCCTTAGCGAGCACGCTTTTGCCAGTGCCACTCTCTCCGAGCAGCAAAACTGTTGCATCGCTGTTAGCGGCTTTGAAAGCCATATCCACGACGCTCTGCATCAATTGCGAATCGGTGTGCAGATCAATCTCCTGCACTTCTGCACTTAGCTGCGATTCCAGGGCCGCAACGCGGCTCTCGAGCCTCCTGGTTTTTTCTATTTTGGCTAACAGTTGACGAACCTGTTCCGGGGTACACGGTTTTGGGAGATAGTCAAACGCTCCCAAACGCATCGACTCGACCGCGGTCTCTATCGATGCAAATGCGGTCACGATTACGACAACAGCTTCCGGGGCCAGACGGAGGATTCCTTCCAGGACTTCGAGCCCATTCTCCTGGTGAAGCTTCAAATCCAGAAACACAACGTCAAAAGTTGCCCTTTGTATTTCGCTGAATCCTTCCCTGCCTGACGCTGCACAGATCACCTCATGTTCCATCGATTCGAGGGCCATCGCCATCGTCCGCCGGATGTTCTTTTCGTCGTCAATTACAAGTATCCGCATAACCCTTGCTCCGGACTAATGTGACAAGAGTCAAAAAAACCGCAACGGCGCCCCATACATCTCGTCGGTCTGAGGGCGGCTTCGCTAGGAAAGGACCCGCTCCGGTTAAGCATCCAGCCCACAAGAATTTTAGGTCAGGGGTACAAAATCGCTGGACAAAAAAAGACTTTCGTTGCCTTGACATGTCAAAGGTAACACGGCTTACTGATTTTGTTCACCCCTTACCCAGAAAGGCTTTCTCGATGATCTCCCCAAAAAAATTACTCAAACGATATCTGCTTCGATGCATTGGTTCCCTGTTCCTGGTCTCTCTCGCGACCACAACCGGTTTCGGCGCCGGCGTCACGATTCGGTTTACCGGTGATTCAAGTGGTGATAGTGGAACTTTCACCAAAGCGCTTATCGAAGAGTGGGCCCAAAAAACCGGAAACAAGGTTGAAATTATTAGCCGTCCCAACGACGCGACTGCGACTCTGGCGCAGTATCAGCAGTATTGGGCGGCGAAGAGTCCTGATGTGGATGTCTACCAAATCGATGTGATCTGGCAAGGCATCGCCGGACCGCACGCCGTTGACATGAAAAAGTATTTCAAGCCAGACGAGATCAGCCAGAACTTTCCGCGCATTATTGAGAACAACACAATGAACGGAAAACTGGTTTCCATCCCGTGGTTCACCGACGCCGGGATTCTCTATTATCGGACGGACCTCCTGGAGAAATATGGGTACAAGGAGCCGCCAAAGACCTGGGAAGAACTTGCTGAAATGGCCAAGAAGATTCAGGACGGCGAGCGCAAAGCGGGCAAACCCGATTTTCAAGGATTCGTGTTTCAAGGCAAGGCCAGCGAAAGCGTGACCTGCAACGCCCTCGAATGGGTTTACAGCTTTGGCGGCGGAGTCATTATTGAGGCAGATAAAAAGGTCACAATCAACAATCCGAATGCCATTAAGGCACTTCAAACTGCCAGGAGCTGGGTGGGAACGATTTCGCCGACCGGGGTTGTCACTTACGGTGAGGAAGAAGCGCGCAACGTGTGGCAGGCCGGTAACGCGGCATTCATGCGCAATTGGCCCTACGCCTATGCCACAGGTCAGGATCCAAAAAGCCCGATCGCGGGCAAATTTGATGTGACTGTCCTGCCCAAGGGCGGTGATAACGGTAAAAATGCAGCGTGCCTCGGCGGCTGGCAGTTGATGGTCTCCAACTACTCAAAGCAGCAGGATACGGCAGCGGATTTGGTCAAATTCATGACGTCATCAGCATCTCAGAAAAAGCGCGCACTTCAGTTGAGCCAGTTCCCGACGTTGCCTGCGCTCTATACCGACCCGGAGGTCCTTGCTAAAAATGGCTGGTTCAAAAATATGCTGGACGTATTGCAAAATGCGGTGGCCCGTCCCTCTACAGTTACGGGCGCGGATTACAACCAGATCTCGACGGCATTTTTCCAAAATGTGAACAAGGTGCTTTCCGGGGGCGCATCGGCTCAGGATGCGGTGCAGCAGGTTGAGAAAGTAGGAAAGCGATTGGTTCGGTAACTCTTGCAGAAAGAGAGGGCACTAAAAACGTGGCCAAGGAAATTGATCTAATGGAGCGCCAGAGGCGCTTGGCATGGTATTTGATCGTGCCGGCCGTCCTCGTGGTGTTCCTGGTAATCGGATACCCACTTATCCAGGTTCTTGTCTATTCGGTCCTCAAATACAAGCTTGACGGGGTTACCCCGCCAAGCTTCGTGGGCCTCGGCAACTACCTGTTCAT
>DASZHC010000069.1:0-12033 GCA_035938215.1 Chthoniobacterales bacterium | reverse complement strand
AGCTACGGGCAGACCGGCGATCAAAACGAGACGACTCTTCAGAACGAGAAGCGCACAAGATTAAACGCAAGTCGCCTGACCGAAAGGTTACCTCAACATTACAAATAGGTTTGAACTGAGTGGCATGGTCTGTTGCTGCTTTTGTTGCCCGGCCAATACCCCCTTAGTCTGGACGAATTCACTACTCGTGTAAGTAGCTCATAATCATAAACTTGAAGACGCTGCCAACCTGGTTGCGTCTTTGACAAGAGCACTGTTCTCGGTTCAATGGTCTTCGGCTTGCCCCTTATCGTACTTTATTTCTCCTTTCGTTGAGTTTTGTTCCTGGTATGGGACGCTTTATTATACTCTCCGGCCCGTCTTGCGTTGGAAAAGGACCGTTACACACCGCATTCAGCAAGTTTTATCCCGAACAGGCAGCCAAACTGAGTAAACTTGTGCTTTATAACTGCCGGTCTCCGCGACCTGGGGAAACCGATGGTAAAGATTACCAATTCAGATCTCGTAAAGAGATTGAGGAACTTCGCAACAAGGAAGATTTCATTGTGCTCGATGTTCGCGGGGACCTTCAGGCAGTCGATTTAAATGATGTGAACCGGGGACTCGCTGGCGGGGGTTTATTATATGAGGGCAACCCGTTCATCGGCCGGAAATTGCTGGAAGCGTTCGCATCAAAGGTCAGTCTCCTGAGCATTTTTCTAGCCCCGCTTTCGCGGGAGGAAGTCCTTTTTCTGCAATCGCCGGAGCGGAATCTATCGTTGTCGGATTTTCTGACCGATGTGATGCGCCGCAAACTGTTGCGCCGCACACAGCGCCAGAAGAGTATCCTTTCGCTGAAGGATCTCGAGAACATCGAGCGTCGTGCCTCGAGCGCTTATACCGAACTCAAAGAAGCCTCGCATTTTGACTACATCATTCCAAATCATGATGGCGAGGACAGCGAGAATTGGGACGCGTTCTATTATCCCGTGGGCGATGCGCGCAAAACGTTATTGACGTTCGCAGACCTGGTCAGCGGCAAAGTTTCGCCCGTAGCCGAAAAATGGGAAGAAGGCTTGTTGTCGTGATTGCTTGCCCCGAAGGCTTCGTACGCGTGGCTTTGTACAAGCCTAGCCTCGACTGTCCGCCGGTATCATTTCCAAAAGCAATATTTTTCGTGTCCAGTACAACGTCCCTGGGGCGGAAGTCTTCAGTTTGACCCCTCTTTATGATTTTGCCAGCCATATAACGAGCATATTCTACGAAACCACTTTGGAAGACCGCCGAATCGACGGTCGCAATGGTGTTCTTCTCTGCCGCATTCGGCTCATATGCTTCGTCCGAATTCACATAGGAACTCAGCAGGTGTTTTTTGTAGCTGACATGAAGCTTTACTCTGTGCGTCTGCACTCGGTCACCTGTAGCGTTCATAGTGTGGTTAGTTTGTTATCTTTCCGTGGTACCTATTTCCATGACGTTGAGTTGGCCAAGCTTACATCAAATTGTGAGGACCGCCATGGCTCGGAAGAACCTGTTTTTGTGGCTCGATGGGGCTACCAGCAGCGTTTGAAGGCTAGCGATGTTTGGCCTCGGAGCAGCGACATGCATTTACGTGGGGGTGGGCCCGCGCTTGAACCTTATCGGCCAATCTTTACTGGATTGACGCTTCCTGTTCCTGGCGAGCGCATTCCGGATGCGCTTTCAGGAAACGGGCAAGAGCCTCGTCCAGTGAGGCCCAGTCGAGCCTCTGCGCGACGATACGGTAGATGGCATGTAAAAGTATGTTGCTGTGGCGGCAATAATTGTTGAGCGGAACGAGCTTATGTCCCGTCTCAATTTTTGCCTCATACGACGATCGACCACTCACAATGGCAGCAAAACCGCGCGATAAAGCTACATCGACCGCGGCTTCCCATAAGCGGAAAAAAAGCATCCATTCCTTCGGCCGACTGTAATCCATACCGATGAACAGATTAATCAGTCGCTCGCCCATATCGAAGCAGAGCATGAATGCGATCATCTCGCCGGTGACCTTTTCCCGGAGGATGATAAAGAGCGTGGCCTGATTTTTAGCAAAGACTTCAAAAAACTTGTGATTTAGCCTCTCAAATTTCGACGACGATTTTTCATAGGTTTGCCAGAATAGGGCAAAGATATCGTCAAGCGTCTTTGTGTCCGGATGCTGGACGATTTCCACACTGAGCGCAACCTGCTCTCTACTGCGTCTCAGTTTCGTTTTCAGCTTACGCCGCCTCGAACCCTTCATCGCCGAGAAATAGTCCTCTTTTCGGTGTGACGAGAACTCGACGATCGTGTTTGGGAGACTGATTACGCGAAAAAGCCGCCGCTGATGCGAGAGCCAGTTCAAATCGGCGGACGAGCTCTCAGGAAAGTCTTTCCAAACAATCAGAGAAGCACGAAGCTCACCGGCTTTCGCCTCCAGCGCAATTTGAAGAGCAAGAAGCGCAGCACGCCGATTAACGTGGGGAATGAGGGCGACACTGCTTTCATCGAGGATCGGAGAGCCGACAAATAAGGTCCGCTGGCAGAGGACGGACGGCACGATCTTTCCAATGAGCCGCAATAGCCGCAAAAATGCCTGCGGCGCAACTTGTTCGACGGGCATGTCCATAAGGAAAGCCGGCGCTATTCCAACTGGACAACCGAGATGTGCAATCAAGCCGTAAAAAAAGCTGAACTGGTCGTCGATGCCAGATTGCTCGAGGGCTTCGTACCACCAGCGGCCCTCGCCTGGGACCTGAAAGCAAGCGTCCCACAGGCAATTTGGAATCTGGGAGGCCTTCTTAAGGAACTCAACCTCATAGGGTTGCACATTCATGCGCGTGCTGCTACCAGGCTAACGCCAATAAAAATCAAACACACGCCGATCCAGCGCATTCTAGTCACCTTTTCGCGAAGGAGACAGTGAGACATGAACGTAACCGAAATGAGGTTGAGGCTGCTGATCGCATACGCGGCACCGACATCGAGAAACAGCAACGCTTCAGAGTATATCATCGTTTCAATCGACAGAATCACAATGCCAAATGAAATCCAAAGATACCAACGGACAGCTCCCAGAACAGATTTTTTCAAAAACACCTGACCGACGCCTTCAAGCAGCGCGCAGATGACTACGAGGAGCACACCGATCGCGGTTTGGCCCATCATGCCTCACGTTCCCTGGATTGTGTGACATGGTCCGTCTGACTGATGAACCAAACACCGGCAAGCACGAATATGATACCTGCTACCTGAATCAGATCGGTCGCTTCCTTCAGGAAGAGAACGGATAAGCAAAAAACTGAAACATAACTCAACGACGTGACGGGTTGAGCATAACTCAAATCTGCGTTGCCGAGGACCATCAACCAATTAAAGAATTGGCATGCCATCAAAAATATGACGAATATGAAAAGAGGACTATGCAAAATAGCCTGTACATTGAGCCAAGGCGATCCATCGCTAGGCAAAGACAGTACGGCAGATTTCCAAACAAGTTGCAAAGCTGTATCGATCAGAATCGCTAGGAGCAACCCCGCCGCCAGTCTTATAGGAAAATTTTTCCTTATGCTCATGCAGTTATTTCTTTTTGATGCCACTATACGCACGTGGGGCTGCGTTTAAAGTTGGCTGGATAAATCCTCCTGAGCCATTTAGGAGAAGATGTCTAATCATTTTGCTGAAGAGCTCCTTAGAGCTGCCGGCTTTTGTCGGGAGCCTTTTGTGATGGATCGGACGCCGTATGAAGAAAGCTGCGAGAAAAATCGGACCAGCAATTTATCTGCTGGGCTTCGCGGGAGCGTTGTTTTTCATGATTCTTCTGATACGCGAGGGGGTCCAGGACGTCATCGGAGCCGTCGCAGCAGCGGGCTGGTGGCTCGCCGTCATCCCGGCTTTCCATTTGCTGCCGCTCTTTCTGGACTCATTTGAATGGTGGCTTCTCTTTCCTAAAGAGGATCGACCGCGGGTGAGGACCACGTTCTGGGCGCGCTTTTTGGGAGAGTCCTTCAGCAACCTTGTTCCGGCGGCTCAGGTAGGAGGCGATATTGTGCGCGCACGTCTGATAATACTTAGCGGCGTGCCGATGGCTGTGGGTGCAGGAACAGTGCTCATGGACATAACCGTCAGCGTGTTCATTCAAACTATCTTTACCCTGTTCGGGCTGACCCTGCTGATCCTCGTCACGGGTAAAACAAATCTGCTCGCCCCGACTTTGATGGGAGCGCCAGTTGCGATCCTGGCGGTTGCGGGGTTCTACTTCGTCCAGCGCATGGGAATGTTTCGGATATTTGGCGCAATCCTCTCGAATTGCGCCCAGGACGAGAAGTGGCGGGCACTCGGCGGAAAAAGCGGCGAACTGGACAAAGCTCTTCGAAAAGTCTACTCGAGAACTGGGGCTGTGGCTGCTTGCTGTGTCGTTACAATGATCTCATTCGTAACCGGTTCGGGGGAGGTTTGGATGGGGCTCCACGCTATCGGTGTGCCCGCGAGCTTCGAAAATGCGCTGATTCTTGAATGCGTGGGGCAGGGGATACAGACGGCGCTATGTCTCGTTCCAGGCGCGCTCGGAGTGCGTGAAGGAGGATACGTTCTTGTCGGAGGGTTACTCGGAATCCCTGGGGAAGCCGCGTTTGCTTTGGCCTTGATTCGCCGGGTCCGAGAAATGGCCCTTGGACTTCCCGGGCTGTTGGCGTGGCAACTGGTGGAAGGCGGCCACTTCTTGCGCCGATACGGCCTACGAACGACACAACGAGTTGCAGATTGAATGCGGCTCAGGAGACTCCATGCCCGGTCCGTGCGGGGCGTCTTTTGATACCCATAAACCGACTGACCAGCCTGTCGAGTATCCGCATTGGCATCAGACGGGGAATGATCCAGTTGGTGAGACGATTTGGCACGATCGCATAGCGTATCTTCGGTCTCGACGCGGTTAGCGCCCGCCAGACGGCATTTCCAATCACCTCCGGCGGATAACCGCTCGCCCCTTCTTTGAGCGAATAACGCTCAAACTTATCCAGCGCCTCCGCATAAGGCGTTTGGCGAAATCGCTCAGTTATTCCCGCCTCTGATTTCTGCCAGATCGGTGTCACAATTGCGCCCGGGCCAATGATTATGACATCAATCCCGAACAAGATCAGTTCACGTCTAAGGCTCTCGGAAAGACCCTCTAGGCCAAACTTTGAAGCTGAGTAAAAACCCAGAAACGGGCTTGCGATTTTGCCGCTTGCCGAACTGATATTGATGATTCTGCCGGGAGTGCCTTTTCGTGAAGGATCGGCGCCGAGCAACGGCAGGAAAGCTTGTGTCACGATATGAGGGCCAACCAGATTGACGTCGAGCTGGTATCTGAATTGGTCAGCCGGGAGATGAGACAGAGGACCGGCTACTTCGACCCCCGCGTTATTTACCAGTCCGTCCAACACGCTCGTGCCGAGGCGCTCTGCAACCTCTGCTGCCCCTGCCTGCACTGCGCCCTCGTCCGTTACATCAAACAAAAGGGGCACATATTTCTCCCCGAATTCTTGCTGCAAACGCACCGCGTCTCCATGCTTGCGCACGCTCCCAAAAACGCGAAATCCATGGGTGAGTAAGACTTTGACGCAGGCGTAGCCGATGCCTGTCGATACACCGGTTATCACAGCATTTTTCATAAGAGAGATAGGAGACGGTTATAAAGCACATCGAATGATGAAAGGGAATTGCAATTTTCCCAAGCCAAGCCATCCATTTGCAAGCGAATCAACGCTTTTCTGAATCCGAAATCGGCAATGTCGAGCACTACCAATCAAACCAAATCGGACAACGTTCCGGCCGAATCTGAAGACGAGGCCAGGAGAAAGCGCAAGTCACCACTGCTTCATCCCTACCTTCAGCTCTTTATCAGCATTATCCTGACCGCAGCCTCCCAGATCTTTCTGAAAATCGGAGTCGACACTCAGTTCGCGCCTCCCTGGTACACTGTTTCCAACTTTTTCGCTTATTGGATTTGGTTGGGGATTTTTGCGGTTATCGGCTCTCTCTTCTCCTGGCTATACGCGCTGAGGTCCGTTCCCTTGATAATCGCCTATAACTTTGCGGCTACGAACCATATCATGGTTGCTGTCGGGTCATGGCTTTTTTTAGGTGAAGCTATTTCCTCCCGGCGTTGGATCGGTGTTTTCCTGGTTGCGCTGGGCGTGTTTTTTATTGCCCGGCCTGCAGCTCGCGCGGAGGAAAAACTGTGACGTTCTTTCTATTTTGTCTCGTCCTGTTTTCGATTGCCTGCTCTGTTACCGGCCAGATCTTTTTTAAACATGCTATGACCGACCACTCGAAGAGCAGTGCTTTCCGGCGAAAACTCGATCTAGCCGGAGGTGTGCTGGTCATGACGGTGTCCTTTTTTACCTGGCTATCTCTCCTGCATCGCTTCAACCTGAGCTACCTGTATCCCTTCGAAGGGCTCGACAGAGTGCTTCTCGCATTCGCGGCATGGCTGATTCTGAAGGAAAAAATGTCGCGTGATCTCTGGATCGGCCTGATACTGATTTGTCTGGGAACAGCGTTTGTCGCGGGGAGTTGATTCCCGCAGGGCGACCACAAATAACAAATTGAAGTCGAAACGGCCGTGTGCTGGTGACTCCGCAGAAACAAGCAATGACCCGCCAACCTGGAGCATGCCGTCATCGCTCGTCGATCCGCCCCTGCCATACCGTTTCCGGCGGGCGGCTCGGAGATCCGCCCTATTGCCATGTCCCATTTATCACGCGCGTCTGGTTGCTGTCCGGACTTACACCGTAGTCGGCTTCGCGGGTGAACTCTCCGGTTTCGCACGGGAGGAATAGCGCCGCGGAGGCAGGTTCGGATCCAGAAAACCTAGCGCGTGGGGAGGTTTAATAACCCGCACGCCTTCCCTCTTCTGCTCCTCAACAATTTGCTCGCGAAACTGCTTCATCCGGGTCCAATGCAGCTTGGGGCGAAAATGATGCTCGGCGTGGTAGCCGTTGTTGAACCAAAGCAGGTTGTACCATTTGTCGTAGGAACTCACTCCCCAGGCTATGGGTTTATCGGGGTTACCGCCATAGTGAAGGAAAAAGCCGTTCAAGTACGTACAGCAATGTCCCAAATAGTAAAACGGGAGAAAGAAGACCCAGAACTTCCAGTTCAGCACGAGGCCGACGGCAATTGTCGCTCCAAGCACTACGATCTCCGTGATACCCCAGCGCGCATCGACCGGGTTCTTTCTCTTAATTTCGGCATAGATGGCTTTTGGATCCTCCCGAAGATAGCTGAGAAAAATGTAGCTCCAAGGGTTTTCCGCCTCGCCATTCTTCCCATGTCGATAGATAGAAATCCAGTCATGTGTATGTCCATGTTCATCCGGGCGATCACTATTTCCCATGTGATGCCGGTGATGCACATGTTTATAAAAGGTTTGCGAGATTCCCAGCGTCACCGATTCCATGACGCTGAACAGCCGATTTAGAATCCTCGATTTAAAGAACGGATTGTGGATCAGGTTATGCGAAACACCGTTGATATTCCAGGACACGCTTACGGAATAAATCAGGCCCATACATACCAGCATCCACCATGGCGCGTAGGGGAATATGAAGAAGAGAGTTAGAACGTAGGAAAAATGAAGCAGCCCGCACAAAACGCAAACCGCGTCCCACTTGGAATAGGTAAAGACTCTCATGTCTGAAATGGAATCTAGATACGAGCCCTTCAAAAAGCAATGCGCTCTTTCCGGCAGCCAAATCCGGAGTTGCAACCGCGCGGCGACCGTTTGAGGAGCAACGCTTCAAATCGCGCGGGTCAGTGACTCCGTTAACTCCTCGTGAGTGAGTGCGATCGGATTCGCCTTCATGCTGCTTGCCTTTGCCGCCAGCTCGACGAGGATTGGCACGTCTTTCTCCTGTATTGCAAACGCTCGCAAGCGAGGAATCGCAAGTGCGTTACATAGGTCCCGGATCCACCCTATGCCGTCCTCTATGTTCGCTCTCTCGGATTGAGTAACGATGGCAGCGATTTTTGTATACCGATCCAGCGAATCGCTGTTAGAGGCGCGTTGCCGGAGCGCGCGGACGTTGATTTCCATTACATAGGGGAGCAGAGCCGCGCAGACAGCGCCGTGCGGGGCAGAAAACATTCCGCCGATTGGCGCTGCAAAACCGTGCACTGCTCCCAGGCCGGAGTTCGCGAGAGCCAAGCCGCCAAACAGACTTGCCAGTGCCATGTCTTGGCGGGCCACGGGATCGTTCCCCTTCTTGCATGCCTTTTCAAGCGATCGAGCTGCTCGGCGCGCGCCTTCAAGGCAGAGGGCGTCCGTAAGGGGATTGGCGCGCGCGCTCACGAAGGGCTCGATCAACTGCGTAAGGGCGTCAAGGCCCGTTGACGCAGTCAGCGATGGAGGTAAACCATAAGTCAGCTCAGGATCAACCAACGCAATGCGCGGCAGCAAATAGGGGCTCCGCAAACTTGCCTTCACTCGATGTTGGCGAGACGCCAGGACCGCGTTCCGTGTCACCTCAGCCCCAGTTCCCGCTGTAGTAGGTATTGCGATCGAAGTCAGCGGTGGAACCATGATCGGTTTCCCGCGTCCGACTGTCTCCAGATAGTCAATAACTTCTCCGGGATTTGTTGTTAGAGCCGCGATTGCTTTCGCCGAATCGACTACGCTTCCCCCGCCAAAACCGATGATGAGATCGCAATTCGCCTCACGAACCTTCCGCACACCCCGCACAATATCTTCGATTGCGGGTTCACCGCGAATTTCCAATGTTGAGTAGCCGATTCCCGCTGCCTCAAGCACCGACCGCAATGGCAGGGATCGATCCGCATTCCCCCCTTCCACGATCAGAGCATATTGACCAATGTTTGCGGCGATCGGACCGACCTCTTTCAGCTTTCCGGCTCCAAATATGACCCGGGTCGCAGTGGCAAACTCAAACTGAACGCTTACCATCCCTCGTCCCCGGGAAAGATATTTTTGAATTTCACACTTGCGCGCGGTTCCGCCATCATTGAAGCGACTGCGTCCCGCCATGCTGCGTAATGAGCGGTCTCTTTATGTGACTTCGCCGCCGCCTCGTCTCTGTAGATTTCGACGAGAACAAAGTGCCTTGGATCATCCAGTTGTTGAATGACATCAAATCGCGCGATTCCAGGCTCCAGGACGCTCGAACGCGCATTCTGGAGTGTTTCCTCGCGGAACGCTTCCATGTGCTCCTGTCTTACGCGAACATGAACATGAACGATTAACATAACCAAACCCCAAATTCCGAACCCCGAACTCCAAACTCCAAACCTCGAACTCCAAACTCCAAACGGCGATCGCCTTAATCCTTCACTTTCCGTAAGGCAGCCAAATGTTTTTAATTTGTACGGCGTGACGCAGGTATTCCCAGCCCTGAGCCTGATGGTCGTCAAACAAGTTTCGGCGCTTACCGCGATTGACCCACGACGCCTTCAGATTGCCTCTGGATTCGCGCTCGACGGCGGCACTGCCTTTGGTTGAGCCGACGTACCAGATTGCGCCCACGTCGTCATGGTGCGCGAGAACCTTTGCAAGATCATCCGAATGACCCGTTACCAGATTGATGACGCCGGGTGGCACGCTGCTGGTGCCCAGCACCTGACAAAAGTCTGTTGCAGGCGTGGGAAATCGCGCGGAAGGAATTGCGATAACGCGATTGCCGACAGCGATTGCAGGGGCGAACAACGTCACCAACCATAAGAGAGGATGTTCGGACGGACAGATCAGCCCCATAACGCCCCAAGGCTCAGGCATTGCCAAAGCAACTTTCCTGGATGCCGTCTGATGAACGTGGCCGTCATATTTGTCGGCCCACGCCGCGTAATAAAAAAGTCGCTCGACCGCCTTGTCCACCTCACGCTTTGCTTCCCATTCGCCGACTCCGGTCAGCATGCGCAAGCGATTCGAAAATTCACTGGCTCGAATCGAAAGATTTTCAGCGATGTGGCAAAGCGTCTGACCTCGCTCATGTGCTGCTGTTCGGGACCAGTCGCCCGCTCCTTGCGCCGCTTCTACAGCGTTCCGAATATCTTTTCGATTTCCCAGGCCCGCTTCCGACGCAAAGCTGCCTTCCGCATCTCTCACCGCAAAGCTGTACCCGCTATCGGATCGGACCTGTTTTCCTCCGATATAATGTCTCGCTGAGCGATTAATGAATTCTTCCGCCTTCAGGTCGCGCGCGGAAGAGCCGACCGGTCTCGGATAAAGGTCAAATTCATGCTTATCGTAGGACGAAAGGGAACGTTCCCAGCCCGGTATCAAATACTCGTACATTCCCTCGTTTCCCCCTTCCCTGGCGAAACCACTTTCCCGATACCCTCCGAAACCCGATGCGGCATCAAAAAGGTTTGCAGAGTTGATCCAGACAGTTCCAGCTTTGAGTTTTGGCGCGACCTCAAGAGCCGTGCTCATATTCTCGGTCCAAACTGAAGCTGTGAGCCCGTAGATTGTGTTGTTTGCCAACTCGACCGCCTCCGTCGCATGCCGAAAACTCGACGCCACGAGAACCGGGCCGGAAATATCGATCTGCGCAAGAGCAGAAGAAGCTTCAACGTCACTGAAAAGAATCGGGGAACAAAAAAAACCTTCCCGAGGTGGAACCCAGCTCGGCTGCCAGAACGTCGCACCGTCAGCCTTCGCCTGCTCGACGAGACGCTGAATCTGTTGCAACTGCTGCGCGGTCGCAATCGGGCCCATGTCGGTGCCCCCCTCCAGAGGGTCACCGACGCGCAATGTCTCCATGTGCCGGCGCAGGTTGGCGAGCACTTTCTCGTAGATGCTTTCCTGCAGCAGCAGGCGGTTCCCTGCTCGGCACGCTTCGCCTTGACCAGACCAAACTGCGTTTACGATCCCTGTCACGGCGCTATCAAGATCTGCGTCGTCAAACACAATAAATGGAGATTTCCCCGTCAGGGACAGTGAGAGATGTTTGCCTGAGCCGGCCGTCTCGATGCGAATCTGCCTTCCGACTTCTGTGGAGCCTGTGAACGCAATTTTTTGAATATCGCGATGCCTGACAATGAGTTCACCGGTTGTGGCATCACCGGTGACTATGTTAATGACACCTGGAGGGAATTGGATCTGTAGCAATAGTTCAGCGAAAAGCAGAGCCACCAAAGATGTCGATGCTGACGGCTTGATAACTACCGTATTTCCGGCAGCAAGAGCCGGAGCGATCTTCCATGCAAGCATGAGCAGAGGAAAACTGTCTGGGATGATCTGGCCACAAACCCCGATCGGTTCATAGCCGATAAATGTTTCGTTTCGAAGGTGTGCCCAGCCGGCGTGATGATAAAAGTGCCGCACGACCAGAGACATTTCGACGTCCCGCGACTCATGAATCGCCTTTCCGCTATCCAGGGTTTCAAGGACGGCGAACAAGCGAGCGTGCTTCTGGATCTGGCGCGCTATGGCTCGAAGGTAACGCGCTCGTTCGTAACCCGTCAGAGCTGACCAACGGGGGAATGCCAACTTCGCAGCTTCGACCGCTGCGTTGATTTCAATCTCACCACACCGAACAATTCGAGCCAGAGCTCGGCCGTCGCGAGGATCGATTGATTCGAAATAGCATTCGTCGATGAATCTGCCGAATCCACCATCAATGAACGGATAAAATACGCGCCGATGCTCCTCAAGCCACTCGACGGCGATCTCCGCGGTTTCCGGCGAGGGTCCGTATTCCATGGTTTCAAAGATCTCGCCTACACTGCTCATGAAGATCCGTTTTCACGATTTGGGATTCTGGTGCATCGAGTCATAAGTAGGAGGCGTGCCGTTGGCTTACGCAACGAACGAACAACGACGCAGACGGACCCTTTTCAAGCCAACCCGGAGGGCCGATGGCGCTTTGGCCGATTTTCTGCGTTGCTCGTCGGTTACGTATCCGTTTAGATACGCGCCGTCCTCGCGCCTTGCCGGCGGCCCATTTTGATCGCAACGAAAGATATGCTTATTTCGGGGACAGGACACTAGTGCATCGAGTCATAAGTAGGAGGCATACCGCCGTCGGTCAGTTGGTTGATTTTCAAGGCGCGAAC
>DASZHC010000068.1:0-4703 GCA_035938215.1 Chthoniobacterales bacterium | reverse complement strand
TCACATACACCCGGCATACGCCACACCTCGCTTCTAGTGTGCCTACCGGAAATCCCATTCAGCGCTTTCCACCAATGTAACATTGTTACATTGCGCTCAAAACTTGCCACAATATCAATTCGCCAGGGACACGCTTCGCGGCCCTGTTCTCGCCTCCATCCCGTACTTCGATCAGAGCAAGGTCATAGATCTTCTCGACCGTCTTGAAACAATGGATGAGGGCTCACGTGCTGCCAATGATCAGGTCTTGATGCTTCTGGTAAGCGCGTGCGTTCTCCATGAGCGGTTTCGTTTGGCGGCGTCAAGGGAAGCAACCCCGCGCTGCGGTTCAGCCGGTGACATATTCAGCGATCAAGCATCAGCAGCCCTCCGGCAAGTGCGGCGACCATCATCACGGCCAGTCCGTAAGAAAATGATCCCATTCTGGTGTTCAGATAGCCAAACAGGTAGGGGCTGGCAAAGCCCGCAAGGCTACCAACGGCATTGATCATGCCAACGGCCGCGGCTGCGGTCTGCACAGTCTGGCGGCCACAACCGACTGTGCAATGTGGCTACCAATGCTTCACACCAGCGCCCTTAGTTCAATTTATTTCGTTGATTGTTGGCTAAGGAACTAAAAGTTTGTTGTAAGGCGCAGAGCAAAGCTCCGTGAAGGTCCGATGGCGTTACCTGAAAACAGCCCACCGAAATCGATAACGTTAAGGACATTCGTTAGGTTCTGTCCGTCAGCCTGTATGCGCATGTTCAAGTGATCGGATTTATAAAGGTCAGCTCCCGCCGAGGCATTCACCTGAAACGTTGGGTAAATCCGGCCTCGGTCAAAATTTATGTGGCTTAATACCTCCGGGCCATATTGGGCGAGGACTTCCGCCGGGTCCCCAGCAAATTGAAAAGGAAGGCCTGAATCATATTGAACTCCAAAGGCCAGCCAGTAACGTGGATTCACTTGATAGCGGACCCGCCCTCGGACGGTGTTTCGCTGATCCTGCGAAATAGGAAAATGTCCACTCGTCTGGCTCGTGGCAGCCGAAGCATTGTCGCCCAAAAAGAGTCCGCCAGTTACCGGATACCATGCATTACCGACCATATAGGAATAACTCAACAGCCCGGAGAACCTATGCCAATCTGGCACAACCAGCTTTGCTTCAGCGCCATAGATGATCGCCTTCCGGAAAGCAATCGGAAAGCTGATGGTTGTGTTGGAGATCTGATCGTCATCGGCGTAGTTGTTTACATAGCGTCGGTAATAGTTGACATCTAGTCTTAGCTTGCCGCGAACCGATTTAGACATACCAACCTCGAAATAATTTCCCTGCGACGGTTCTACGGGTAATCTCAAGAAATTGGTCGGATTGAGCGAAAGAACCTCAGTAGAATTAGACAACAGGATGTTTTCGAAGGAAGGGGTCTGAAACACGCGGTCATACGAGAAATGCACGACAGTGTCAACGGAGTGAAAGTAGCGCGAAATCGCGAAGCGCGGTGAGAACGCCTGGCTATTTGTTTCCAGTTGGTAGTGATCCCACCTCAATCCGGCGTTGAAGGTCCACTTGCCGAGGTGGACCAGATCTTGCACGAACCCGGACTGTTCCAAATCTGGTTTGTTTCCGTGGAAGGCAAACGCGAGGGGCGTGTTGTCATCGAATTGCGTCGGGTCCGTAATGATATAGCCGAAATTCTCGTTTATAAATATATTGTCTGATTCCACGCCGAATTTCCATTCCTGCCTACCATGGTTCGCCGTGACCAAGCCTTTGAAATATCCTTCGCGAAACCAGTTGTGCTGAAAGACTTGAATCGGCGTTGAATCTTCGTTGGAGTAAAAATCGTTGGCGTTATCGCGAACCATTGCGCGGAAATCCGCAACGACATTGGACGAGAACGCGTGCTGATAGGAAGCGATGCCCATAGTCTCAATATTGTCAGCGTTTTGGCGCTGCCCTGCTGCCTGTTGCTCCAACTCATTGGGAATGTCGTAGCGCGAAACTTCATGCCGGACGATAAACCTCAACCGATCATTGGGCGTCAAGTCGCGCTCATAGCTAGCTGAAAAATCCCCCAGTGTGCCCGTATTGGAATAGTTCTCGGGCACCACGGGATTGAGATAGTGGTCGGTCATGCTTCCGCTGGCGCTTACTCCGAAGACATTCCTTCCCCAGCTATATTGTGCCTTCAGGAAAGCTGCCGCAGAGTCAAAACTCCCACCAGAAAGCACGGCCTGTCCATGGAAGCCCGGTTGAGAATCCGGTGTCGTGTTTACTTCGATGACCCCACCCATTTTCCGCCCGTATTCCGCAGGGAATCCCCCGGTGTACAGGCTGAGTGATTCGACATCGTCTGCCTCTATCTGCGGTCCGAAACTGGGCGAGCGATTATCTGTAAGAGGAATTCCATCCACGACGAACTGCGTTTGATATTCGGAGCCCCGCGGGTGCAATACCGCATTTCCTTCGTAGATCCATCCAGGCTGCGTAATAACCAATTCCTGGATGGAACGACCGGGAAGCGAGGTCAAACGGTGCTCGATTTGATCGGGACCGATCTGATTGACTGACCCAGCTTGGTCGGGATCGAGCAGGGTATCGACCGCACTAACCACCACGGACTCATTCACGGTTTTCAATTTGAGTTGAATCCTATGGTCGATCGCGATGGAAGAGTTAATTTGCACCGAATCCGAACCGACCGCGAAACCGGATTGCTCGATGATGAGCTGGTAGATACCGTAAGGCATCCGGCGCACATCCAAGTCGCCCTGATCGTCGGTAACCAGTACGCTCTGATACCCATTTGCCTCGCTTTTTATCTGAACGGAGGCCTTCAGGCCAGCGCCATTCGGATCAACCACTTTCAGGTGCAATTCACCACGGTTGCTCTGGCACAGGGCCGTCGAAGCGCTAAAGAGGAACAGGAGTGTCAGTCTTTTCATAAAGATACGCTTTACAGTCTCCTCAGTAGTCGCGATGTCAAGCGGGGCGCATGGAACCACGAATGGTTTACACACCCAAGCCCAACAACCCGTGAGCCTCATTAGGGATATTCCGAACACAGTCTTTCTGTTCAGGGTTTTTGTCCGTTGTGTGCAGCTCTTGCCTAGAAGCTACCTGGGTGCGTAATCGTGACGGTTCCTGCAAAAAAAAGCGTGAACAACGGTGGGTTTATCGGAATATTATAGATAGAGACCTACGAATTCGCCACATGGAATCGATCAACAACATTTCCTTGCCGGCCTTGGCGGCCAGCTTGGCTTCGCCAGATCGCTCTGAGATTGAATGCGAAGTCCTGCGTCTATTCGAGGAGTTTCGCAATCCCTTGCTGCGGTATGCCCTCTCTTTTGGCATATCCGTCCACGACGCGGAAGAAGTGATCCAGGAAGTATTTCTGGCGCTCTTTCTTCATCTTCAATCCGATAAATCACGCAAGAACCTTCGTGGCTGGCTATTTCGGGTGGCCCACAATCAAGCCTTGCGAAAGCGTACGACTCTCCAGCAGGTTCAGACGACCTCGTTCGACTGGATGGAGGCTCACATGCAAGCTGATCCGTCCCCTAATCCCGAGGAGCGACTTTTCGCTGACCAGAGAACCCAGCGCCTCGTAGCAGTTCTGAGGGTCCTTCCAGAAACAGATCAGTACTGCCTTCGCCTGCGCGCCGAAGGTTTGCGTTATCGAGAAATTGCTTCAGTCCTGGGCATGTCGCTGGGCGCAGTGTCCATCTCCTTAACCCGGTCTCTTGGACGCCTATTGCGCGCAGACAGGAGTTGAAAACCCATGTTGCACGAGAATTCTCATCCCACTGACCAGGAATTGCTCCTCGCTGCCGACGGCGAACTGTCTGCTCGTAGTGCCAGGGTTGTTCGTACTCATCTTTCTGCATGCTGGCATTGCCGTGCACGAATGTCAGAATTAGAAGCGGCAATCGTCGACTTTGTTCGAGTCCACCGCCAAGCTCTTGACGCTGAATTGCCACCCATCGGTCGGTCCCGCGCGCAGCTCAGCGCACGCCTTTCGGATCTCGCCGCCAAACCAGAGGCGAATTCGGTTCGAGCCTTCTTCCATTTTGCGAGTATGCGTTACCCGACGGCGTATGTTTGTTTTGGATTGCTCTCAGCCTCGCTACTCCTTGCAATGCTGACCGGACAATCGCTGCGCTCCATCCTGTCGATCCACGCTCCCAGGGTAGTGGCAACTACTGTCGAGGACCGAGTCGAACCAAACCCCAAGCTCACCCCCGGTGCTACTCGGCCGGTGTCTATGCAGGACGTGTGCGCCGTGCCACATGAAGAAGTCGTAGTTGATGTGCCCGAGGTGCTGCGTGAAAAGATTCTTCGGGAATATGGAATCGCTGAGAAACGCGAGAATGACTTTGAGATCGATTTTCTAATCGCTCCTCGGCTAGGAGGTACGGAAGACCCGCAAAATCTTTGGCCCGAGCCGTATGCCTCCTCAATTTGGAACGCTCGCGTGAAGGACGACCTGGAAGAGCGGCTCCACGAGATGGTCTGCTCGCGCGAGGTCAGCCTGAAGACCGCGCAGAACGACATATCAGCCGACTGGATTGGCGCTTACAAAAAATACTTCAATACTGATAGGCCAGTTAGCATAAACACCCGAGTCGGGGTAAATAGCTTAGATTGGCAATCCTCAAAGCAGAACCATTTTGCCAAATTGTGGTTGTCTAGATTGAAAATCCCAAAGAAAATAGG
>DASZHC010000067.1:0-6348 GCA_035938215.1 Chthoniobacterales bacterium | reverse complement strand
GCGGTCGTGTTTGGCATGACTATCGCGACCTTTGTCGGCATCTTTCTCATCCCGGTCTGCTACGTCTTTGTACAGGGTTTGGCCGAGTTCAGGAAAAAGCCTGCGGAAACCGTACCCGTGCCAACTCCCCCGACGGCGGTGCACTCCTAAAGAAAAATAGACAACGAAGCTCTCGAGCCTCACTGGCGAATCCTCTTTTTTCTTTGCAGGAAGCAACGCTGAACCGATTGCCCCGCATTTCGTTGTCATTAATATTAATCCAACGAGACCCAATAACCCAGCCATTTTCCCATACCCCCAGCGGTTGGCCGGGCCAAGTGTCAGAACCTGTGGCGCGATCTGTTTTTTGCCAATTTTCTTGCCAGTGGGAGCCGATACCGACAATCGTTCTGACCTGTCTATGAAATTCCAAGCTTTCATTGCCATTTTCGCCTCGATTGTCGCCACTTCTTTGGGGATGGATCAGCCATCATTCCACACCAAAGGCACGCCAACCGGCAAGCCGACCGGCCCGCTCAAGCCTGGCGAGTACTGGTGGAAAGCAGGACTTTCACCGCGCGGACCGGTCGTCGTGCTGGTGAGCCTGCCACAGCAGACGATGCATGTGTATCGCAACGGCAATCCAATCGGTCGCGCTGCACTTGAGGTCAAGGGCCGCCGGCTTGGCGAACACGTGTTTACTCTGCTTGAAGGCGTGACCGGCAAACCCAGTCAGCTTGCGCCCGGGCGGCAAGCCGGCCGATAGATGCGAGTGGACGGCGCAGGCAACAGCGTAACTGCGGAAAAACTTACGTCGCGCTTGCAGTTCAGTCCGGAGTTCGCGCACAAGGTTGCCAATGAAATCGCGCCGGGCACGACCGTGATTGTGACCGACGCCAGAGATTGGGCGTATCATCTTCATTGCCTCGCCGTTGCGTGGCAGCAATCTTGCCAGAGGACTGATCGGGAGTTTCGCAGCCATAATTATTCGGGAAACGACCCTAAGCAGTCGAGCCAGCCGTGAGATGCTGCGTCTGACGCGGATCGAGGACGCTGAGCTAAAACCGATGCGCAGATCCAACAGCGTCGATTCTCTTTCACCGAAAAGCCGTTTTCTCTACGCAATGAACACGATTCCGATCACACCGGGCGTGCCGTATAATACAGTCATCGGCGATCGCGGTCGCGGCGATTCACCGAATTCCAGTGACGGAGTGGTGCCGTACTGGAGCTCACACATGAACGGCGCGGAGAGCGAACGCATCGTGCCTTCGGGCCACGACGCGCATCAGAACCCTGAGGCGATCGGAGAAGTGCTGCGGATCCTGAAAGTCAATGCCCCACCGTTATGAACACCATAGCTACTTTCACAAAGCCGGCGGCCCAGGTGGAGCATCGCTGGTAGCTTTTCACCGCTTGCGTGCTGGTCAGCCTCACAAACGAGTTAAGCACTGCAATCACAAACCCTTCGTAAGGTCCGATGCGCCGCGATTTGGGCGCATCCTCTGCCGTCATGCAAGATCGGTCGAGACTTCCACCTTGTATTGCTCCTCCAGGAAACGTTGGATCTCCCGTACTGTCATCGCTTGGGCATCATGGCGATAATCTTCTGATCAAAGCCGCCAAAGCGCCGCTGTCCTTTGCGGATAAACTGAGGATCAAACTCCCCAGTGCGGTCCCGCGGTACTTGGATTTCCAGCTTACCCCAACTTTCGCAACTGGCGGAGGATTTCGTCTTTTTTCGACGGCTTACGACCCGCGAAGGCTCATCCATACAGGAGTGTGGTTCCAAAAGTGCGTGTAGGGGAGACCTACTCTCTTCCCGTGGCAAGTTTTTTAACTACAATATGGTGCTGTGATGAATTTGAGGTGCGATCAGGGCATGAACGACAGAGTGGCGACATTGCGAGCGCAAAACGTTTAGACAATACGTTTTGTAGGGGAGACCTTTTCAACTGTTTTGCTGATTTTCAGGCACTTACGGGTTCCGATTGCCTCCAGTTGCGAAAGACCGGTTACCATCCTCGCTCAGGAGGATCTTTTTACTGATCCCATTGCGCCCCAGCCGGAGCATCGAATTGGATCCACGCACTCAACGGACGTACCACTATTGGCATGTTTTCGTCCCGGACGTGGAAGCGGGACAACTCTATAGCTATCGTGTGCACGGGCCGTTGGATCCGGCCCGCGGCATGCGATTCGATTCCACCAAGCTGCTGTTGGATCCCTATGGCCGCGGTGTTGTTGTGCCGCTATATTATAGTCGCCAGGCGGCGGTGCAACCCACCGAAAATACCGCTACGGCGATGAAGAGCGTGGTAACGGAGTGCTTTTGACTGGGAAGGCGACGTGCCTCTGCACCGCTCGGCGTCGCGCACGATTATTTACGAGATGCACGTGGGTGGCTTCAGCCGTCACCCCACCTCTGGAGTTGCGGAGGCGAAGCGCGGCACCTACTCCGGCCTGATCGAAAAGATTTCGTACCTTCGGGCTCTCGGCATCCCGTTGGGACCTCTGAGCCCTTCGGCTCTACTCCTGCCAACGCAACGATGACGCGCTGCAATGCGCGGACGCTGCCGACAAAGCTGTCGCGAGCGGTGCTTGCGCGGCTGGGTCGGGACGGCAGCACCTTCCCCAAAGGACAGTAGTCGCTGAGACGATCGGGATCTAGCCTCTGTAGCTGTTCCGTATGGTTCACTGGAAGGTTGCGTCGCCGGAGTGACGACGCGTTCACTCGACCCCTAATATAGCTCGTATGGCCCGTGATTTTCAGCGTTCGACTGAATTCAGTGAGTACTGACTCCTGCGCCCTCGCCGGTCGCTATGTGACAGCGTGAGACGATCGACGGAATTCCCTCTTCCCCGCGAGCATCGTTCCTCCCACGCGAGACCGACTCCCAAGATTTCGAATCCTCTCCTCTGTTTTGGAGTTGCCGCTTTCAACGTCGGATACCACGAAAGCGGAGTAATAATAATACGGCCATCTGAAAGCCAGACTTCAACAGCTGACTCGGTGATCTTGGCATCGACGATCTCGAAGCCAGGAGCCGAATCGGTAGGGATCAATCGAGGATCGATCTTACCCTTGAAAATGATTTTTCCAGGCCTCTTGAATGGCATAATCGAGATACGCTCCGTCCAATCTTCTGAACAGGCGCTCGATAAGCTTTGTGCTAGCGGTGAGCGAATTCCCGCGCGTGCGGAATCTCGTGTTCACCGATCGGACGAATTTGGTCGGCTGAAGTAGTGACAATCGCTGCGGTCTGCCCTGCAAGCGTTACAAACTCGACTTCGTAGGCTTCACGCCGAGGATATACGTGGACGACGACTCCAACATCACCAGGCTCGAGGCCGTGATCGGAAAGAGCGACCGTGAGAACGACTCTGTCATGTTCCCGAATCATGATTGCAATGATTGTAACGGATGAGCGGTGATCAGTCGCGGAAAATCTGTTCCGACATCAACGATCCAGACCGATCGTATGGCTGGCAAACGTCCATCTGGACAGGGAAGAGGACCATCGATTTGATATTTGGTTCCAAATGCGGACTCTGAGAGTTTGGTCACTGCTGGAGTTCTGTAGTTAGCATAGGTCGAACATAGCAAAATCGCTATGAGAGGATTTTTCAGAATTTTCCGGCCGTCATGAGCGCTTACGCATACTGGTGTGCCTTCGTGCGCTAGCAATTCTGCTGAAAATAGCTGACGATATTGTCAAATGAAATTCTATCGCTTTTTTATTAGGGCTTATTTTTTATGCGGATCTCGGTTATTACAGGAATGGCCGGTCGCCTTTGTCTGATCCGAAGCGCAGGGTGGGGGCCTGCCGAAAACTGGGCTTAAGTCCTATTTGGACCGGCAATCCAGGTTCCGCGGAACCGCCCCTTAATTTCGGCTTAGGTCGGATTTGCGTTGCATTCCTTAGGCCGAGCCAGAGTCCGCATTCGCCAAACGGGCGAGGAATGGCTCTTCGCTGTTCTCTGTGGGTCACTTTAGTTAGGCGGGCCCCAGCTCGGATAGCGCTGCGCTACGCCTGTTCAAGATCGAATCCGACATAAACGGCATCCTTCCCGCCGGAGGCGGGCCCCTGCCATTTATTTCGTTTCTCTCTTGAGCAGGCTTTGCTCCGCGCTGGAGGACGGTGACGGTATTTTGCGTTCGATAGCCCTTGACTCGTTCCTCGCTGCGGGCTCTCAAGCGCAAAAGCTTTTGAAACTCTGGTTCGGGAGCCGATCAGGAGATTTGCGTTTTGGGTGAGGGGGACTGGAGTCAGCAGGATGACGCCGGAAGAGCCTTTTACCGCAGCACTTGGACTGGGCAGGCAACGGCGAGTGGCCGAGTGTCGTTTTGAGGCTGAACCCAAACGCTTAGAATTGCGAATCGAGCACGTCCCAGGGGAACATTTTGAGTGTCCGCGCTGTAAAGCTTTGTGTGGAGTGCACGACATCATCGAGAGACGCTGGCGGCATTTGAACTTTTTTCACTGCCGCTGCGAACTGGTGACCAGGGTGCCGCTCACTTGGTGTCGCACCGATGGAGTCCGTCAGATGGAGGGGCCTTGGGCCCGGCAAGGCAGCGGTGGGTGGAAACGATTTATATCTTTGGCAAAGAGCTTGCCGCCTTCAACAGCTTTCCCGGCCAACATGGGTGTACAACTGCGACATGGACGCTGACTGATGCCCTATCAACTCTTGAACTGCCGCTTGCGGAATGCCAGCATCTTTGAGGATGGAAACTGCCGTATGCCTGAGGGTGTGAAAGCTGAGGCAGCTTTCCGCTCTTTTGGCGTTACGCCCGATTCCCTGAGATTGATGGTTTCGCTTTGTCCGCAGGCCGGCCTTTCCAAGGAGATCGGTAAATTGATTGGATAAAATGGCCGACCTTCCCTGGCGTTCGAGAATTTCAAAGCTGCGCGGATGGAGTGGCGCGTCGTGATCATTTGAGAGCGGCAGTTTTAAGATGTGAGTATGTAAGGCATCGCTCAATGGGATGCGGAGGTTTTTACCCGTCTTGCGAGTCCTCAGATGGATCTCCTGGTGTTCCAGATCTATATTGGCCCAAGTCAATGACGCGAGATCCCCGAGTCGCTGTCCCGTGTACAGCCCGAACTTTATCAAAGATTGCCATTCAGGGTCAGCTATGGCCAAAACAGCTTTTATTTCCGGAATAGTGAACGCACGTCGTCCCTTGTTCCGGTCATTCTTTACGAGTTCGACGAATTCGACAGGATTCTCGAGAACGTATCCGTCCCGCCTAGCAGTTTTGAAGAGCATGCGCAAAACGGATATATACCGGTTGATCGAGGTGCTTGAGAGTTTTCCTGCCAGGGAATTGCGAAAAGCGATCAAATCGGCCCTCGCTACTTCGCTTAAGTCTCGATCTGCCTTCGACCCTAGAAAATCCAAGAATGCAGAGATTGTTATCGAATAGGACTGCAAAGTGGCCCGGGCGGTTTCCGGCTTTTTGGTTTCGAGCCATTGATCCGCGTAGGAGCGAGACGTAGCGATCGACATTGTTTCCTGGTAGGTGTCCTGGAAAATTTGAGCGAACGCGACTCGGACGTGCTGTGCGCTCTTCTTACGCTGCGCAGCCATTTCCAAAGTATCGGCTACCCGCTGGGCTTGTTTGCGGTCTTTAAGGCGGGTCGATTTGTCAATCAATCGACCTTCACTGTCACGAAAGAAGGCATGCCAAAATTTCGAAGCTGGTCTTCTGTGGATGCTTGCCATAGAGTGCTTTTGTGGCTTAGAAGGAATACATCGAAGCCCGGGCTGCTAACGCTACTGCTAACATCCATGTTTTTCCATCGATTTCCGCCTTCTTCCCGTACGTTGATTTTGTGGCATTTACGATCCAAGCAAGTCCCAAGATATCCACTCTGTTGAAATATGAAATCGAATCCCTCCTACAGCCCACGAAAGTATTCAGGACCAATGTTAGATGGACCGGAAAGAGCTCCGAGCCGGGGAATGTTGTACGCCGTCGGATTCAAAAAGGAAGACTTCCAGAAGTCGATCATTGGCGTGGCATCGACATGGAGCATGGTCACTCCATGTAACATGCATATCGACCAATTAGCCAGAGAAGCAGCCAAGGGTGTCGACGAAGCTGGAGGAAAGTCGATTATCTTCAACACGATCACAGTTTCGGACGGTATCTCGATGGGAACTGAAGGTATGAAGTACTCGCTGGTCTCACGCGAGGTGATCGCGGACTCAATTGAGACGGTTGCTGGATGCGAAGGTTTCGATGGGTTGGTGGCGATCGGAGGATGCGACAAAAACATGCCGGGCTGCCTGATCGCGTTGGCACGTTTGAACCGGCCTTCGGTCTTCGTCTATGGAGGAACGATCTTGCCGGGTTGCATC
>DASZHC010000066.1:0-30707 GCA_035938215.1 Chthoniobacterales bacterium | reverse complement strand
TCCGAGTCCCGATTCGAAATGCGCCCGGTATGGCACCCTCTGCCGCATGGCGGCGCAAGGTTCTGGGAGGTATACCGAGTGCTTTTGCGGCCTCCGTTAAGCCAATCGACCGACGTTTATCCAGCGGGGAGAGGATCATTTGCCCTCCCTCGTTTCGGACACTTGTGCCTTGCATCCGAGGAACCTTCCGTCAATAGTCCCTGGAAGCAGTTCGTGCGCCGCGTTATGGCCGCAAAGGCCCCACGCGACACCCACTAGGGTATCAATCATTGCTTCTATCTCCTTTTGGTTTACGGACTGTTTTGCGGTCGGGTGTTGCAGCACCCGGCCGCTAAACTTTTTAGGCGGAGCAAGCCGCCGATCGATCTATGTATGTCATCGACTTAAACGCGTCAATGTGATTATTTATTTTTCCTTTGATCATCTTGGCCCGGATGGCCAAGATGGCCTTTACCATAGGGATATAGGTATGTCACTCATTGTTTGCTTATGAGCACTCCTGACCCGTTATGCGCCGATATGCTATAGGTAACTAACCTATGAATGACACGCTTTTTAAAAAAATCTTTGTCCAAATTTGCGTGACAATCAGTTGCGAGTGTGACGCGGAATCGTCATGATACGTCCACTCATGGCAAGCAAGGTGCCTCATCCCGTAATCGTAAAACTCAAAGCTTGGCGGACGGTTCACGGCCTTAGCCAGTCTCAAGCGGTGCGTGTGCTCGTGGACGCCGGTTTGCCGATAAAAATCGGTACGCTTCAACAATGGGAAAGAGCGCGTACCTCCCCCCAAGCCGTGACTTCTGCAGCCCTTGAAAGATTCCTTTCTGAGCAACACGAAACATCGACTTCGCAAAGAGCGCCCGCACCTATCATTCTGCGCCTCAAATCTTGGCGCGAGGCAAATAATCTCAGCCAGGCCGAAGCAGTCCGCGTTCTCGCTTCCGCCGGCGTACCCGCCAAACTTCCGACATTGCAACAATGGGAAATCGGAAGGCGTTCGCCTCCGGCGATCACGACTGCGGCACTCCAGAGGTTTCTCGATGAACATCCAACTATTGATTGGCGATCTCCCTCTCATTGAATCTGCCTCCCTTTATTCATTCACGGCCTCACCTGTTGATTCCTTGGGAAACGCTGGCTAAAACTCATAAAAAATTCGGGTAAGTGCTTGTCATTCCTGCAAATGCACTTTACGAACGCTGCCGCCGGTCTGCGCTCGGGAGGCCAATCTAGGGCTAAGCAGAGCGACAATTGCGCGCTGAAGTTCACGCAGAGGCGCTCGCACGCGAATTGGCTCCGTCTTTAGATGATGCCTTACATTTCTTCGCAGGACTTCCCTGCCCAACGTTTGCGAATCATCCTTCGATGCAATTGCCATGACTCCCTCTCGGAGCCGAGCTTTTAATACAGTCGAAGTGACGCAAATCATGACTTCTATGGCAATTGAAAGCTTCTATAGCTTGCATAGCCATCATGACGAAGTCAAGCGCTACAATTATATTTGATGATTTTTGTTTTGAGGAAAAAGCGCATCCAGTCGGATACGGACAACGACCGGATTCACATCAAAGATCACTGCGGCCTCTTTTGCGAGTGACTCACGCTGCGGCGGCGTCAGCGTTCCAATCCCAAAGGAAGCAGGATTAATCCCGAACTGATCCAGGAAAGCATGCATAAGGGGGCTAGGAAGCAAAAGACTTCCCATCGCTTGGTTTGCCTGGAATTCCCACCATCTGCCTGCGTACGAGCGCTGGGTGTCGACGAGAATGTCTTCCGATCGGCACAGTATTAGTCGCCGATTCTTCCCATCAGCACCGTTCATAAGGTCTGGTGAGTTGGTTTCCATGAAGAGCGGTCCGTGCAAAAGACCGTGACCGGCTTCGTGAGCGACGGTCGAGCGAACCCTTCTGCGGGCTGGGATCGTGTTCTGTTCCTCCAGGGACCGGGACACCAGGATTGCCTCGACAGCGCCAGAAGAATTGAAGACCGTGCAGCCGAGATTCCCCGGGCCAAGATCTTCGTAGATCAAGGCGGTTTTGAATTGCTTCTCGACAAAACGCTCGATCCTTATGGGCGCTGGATTGCTAGGCAAGAGCGATTGCGTCTTCAAAGCCTTCAGACAAATCTCGTCTATTTCGCCAAGATCTTCGAAGTACAACTGGAAGCGGTATCGTCCCGAAGGCGTTGGAATTTTGCGCATGCTATCTTTTCCGAGGAGGCTTGGACAATCTAGCGATTAAGTCTTCGGCGGTCAGTTCGCCGCTTTTTAACTTTTCCACGGCCGTCCGAAACGCAACGCCCAGCTTTGGGTCTGAATCCATTAAGCGTTTGAGATCCGCTATTGGCCCGCGATTGTCATATTGCTTCAGATCCTCCAGCGGTACCTTCAGGGCGGCTGCCAGCTTTCCCAAGACTTCTTCTGAAGGGAATCGTCTTCCGAGCTCTATATCCGAAAGGAAAGGTGAGGAAACGCCGATTCTCTTTGCCAGTTCACGCGCCGACAAGTCCGCCCTATCCCGCAATTCGCGAAGTCGTTGGCCCAAAGAGGTTTCGATCATGTGTGAGCTAGAGAAGCTTGCAGCAGTGTGGTGCCCTCAAAGGAATCTGGCAAGCCTTCGCTGACACACAAGCTCGGATCTTTTTCTGGAGGAAACCCCGCGACCCGCTGGCCTACGAGGGAAGCGAAGGCTGCCCTTCCGCGGTCGGATTCCAGTTTCACGTGCCTCGAGAATGCCGATTCCCGACGCCATACTCACGCAAAGGCGATGCCGGAACCTACAGAGCAGGTGGGGGGGCTGGAGGTCGATGCGGCGATTTTACAAATTTTTTGTCGGTGGAGTGTTGGCGCGGTCGTACGGGTAGCTACGGAGTTAAAAGCGCGATTTCGGGAAAGCCGGCAAAATCAGCGGTGTTGAATGTGTAGATCCGCTGAATGCCATTTACGTTCATGGTGGCAAGGATCTGCAAATCGAAGATGTCGCCGGCGGTTACTGGTCGACGACGAACTAGGCGAATAAGTTCCTCAACCGTCTGCGCTGGCACAGGCAACACGCGCAGAAAACCCAGCAGCGAGGAAATCGCGGCAAGCGCGGCGACGGAGGAGCACGGCTTTGCAACGCGCCGGGGATTGGTGACGACGGAATAAAACTCGCAGATTATTTGCGAGGTAACATAAAGAGTAACCGAGCCGGCGCGGCTGACTTCGAGCAACGCCCGCGAAGATGCATGCTGCGCCGCGTCGGCGTCCAAGGCGTAAACGAGAACGTTTGTATCAACGAGGCCAGGCTCAACGGGCATCGTCGTAGATGTCGCGGCGGTGAAGAGGGCCTACGCCGCCGAGATGCCAGAGCGGCAATTCACCATTGCTTCGGGGAACGTCGGCTCGTAGCCCGACCTCGCCCTCAAGCAGACGCAAAGCGGCGTTCTTCACGAGCCGCTCGGCGTCGGTACCGGCGTTGGCGGCGATCTGCGCGAGACGCGCTTCCTGCTCGGGCGTGAAGTGTACTTCCATGCGTTTCAGGATATTGGAAAACGCGCCTTCGGCAACCATCCGAGTGGAAAAAAGGGTAGCAGGTCAGGAAAAGTAAGCTCCCATCGTAGCCACTGCATTCCTCTCTTTGTGATCACCAGCGCTTCGGTTAATGGCTCGAACAGAAGTCAGAAACAATCCTGCGCAGATGTGGCGGGTCTCGGCAAGTACGCCCGACACGCTTTATTCGGCATCGATTCGTTGCTTAGTGAGTATCTTTTGGTTGGTCGCGGTCCTCGATAAGAGACCCGAAGGGGCGACAGGATGTCAGCCCGGGGGTGAAGCGAAGGGGAAACCCCGGGAGGACAGGCAAAAATTTCCCACCGTTGAGCGTAAGATACTATTCCCAAGATGCGACTGAACCAAGATGGTAAGTTCCATTTCACCTATAACTTAAAGCCCCAGTTTATCGGCAGACGCTTGCAGTGCCTTTAGCGTTTCATTTGCAAGTCGCTCAAAGGAAGTATTTAACAACTCTGCACCGCGAGCAACCACGTCTCGTTTTACGCCTGCCGCGAAACTCGGAATCCGCCACTTTTTGCAGACGAACTCAACGTCAACGTCGGACAGTTTCTTGGTTGGGCGCACAAGTGCACAAGCAACGATAAAGCCGGATAGCTCATCTGTAGCATACAAATGCTTCTCCATTTCTGATTCCGGCTTGACCTCAGTGAACAGTCTCCATCCGTGTGCCAGAACGGCCCGAATCAAATTTTTCGGCCATCCGTCGGCTTCAAGAATCTCCTTTGCTTTCAAACAATGCTGATCGGGAAACATTTCGTAATCCAGATCATGAATCAAACCTGCGATGCCCCATTCTTCCTCGTCACCCTGACACTGGCGAGCAAAATAGCGCATCACCTCCTCAACAGCGATGGCGTGTTTGATGAGCCCCGGCTTGCTCGTATAACGGTTCAGTAGGTCGAAAGCGTGTTGGCGGGAGGGGTAGCTCATTTTGCAGGACCGTTAAACTTTTTTGAATCGAGACCGAGTAGTCAGCGCCTGTTAAAGCGTTAGCGATGCGGGTCATACTTTCTTTCAAACGCTGCAGTTTACGTATAGGCAAATTGAGCCCTCCACTGCCAGAGAATGTGTCAGGCATAAAGGCGATACTTGCTGCGTCTTGAGCTCTTCGTTTATGAAAGATGCGCTTGAGAGGAAACTCCACAAGCTCGTATGCGCCGGCCAATTGGATCTCAAGACCGCCTAACGCGAGGTAGCGTCCGACTGGATCGAAGCGTACAAGAAATACATTCGTACGAGGGCGCCCGCTCCAGCAGTCGATGAGACAAGGATTGGCACCGGTAACTACGGCCAATGAGGTCTGGGTAAACACGCGCTCTGGCAAATATTGGAAACCGGGTTGACGGTTTTACGGAAAAACCAAGCAGGGCGAATTCATGTCGGAGCTGGAAGCCCTTGATCGCGGATATTCTCCGGTAGGTGGAACAGGACAATGGATTATCGCCGGCCCCAATCAGCTTAGAGGCTTTCCGTTGGGCATGGTGGCAAAAAATAACTGCACAATAACTGCACCAAATTCTCCCACCTTTTTAGAGGCGTGTTCTACACGATTACCTAAGTCCTTGATTCTGTGGCGGAAGGGGTGGGATTCGAACCCACGGTCCCGCAAGCGGGACGCCTGATTTCGAGTCAGGTGCCTTCGACCAACTCAGCCACCCTTCCACGTGCGAAAAAAAACCAAGGCCGGCAAGATATCGCAAATGGTCGGCTTGTCGATGATTTAGTAGACTTCTTCTTTTTCCGGATCTTGTCTTTTTTGGCCGAGATATTCATAGTTGTCAGATAATCTGTACATCGCGCGCCGGAGAATACCCACTAAGTTTGGGCGCATCGCATCAAACCATTGGGAGGCGTTGAAGAACAGGATTGTCGTGCTCACTGTGCGGCTTACCGTGAGGATTCCGACTGCCGCGTTCAGCCATCCTATAAGGGACGGAACCGTTGCGTCCAGCGAAGCCGGGAGAGTCGCCGCATTGGCCCAGGCCAACACCGAACAAAGTGCAAAAAAGTAGATTCTGCGCCGCAAACGGGGAAGTTGAATTGACCAATAGAAGCGTTCCGGAGGTATAGGTTGGCGGTTAGCAACCATTCCGCTCAGTTGCCAAGTCTGAATCACAAAGCAATAATCGCGCACCCCAAGAATCGGGCAAATGACGAACCCTATGACGATCGCTGGAAAAACGCTCAAGGATTGGAGCCATTCCAGCAACGTGAGTAAGAGCCATCCAAGCAAGCCGAAGATAGCTACTACCTCGACCATATACCTACATCAGTATAGGATTTCCTGGCATTAAGTCCAAACAGAACCCAATCGAAAGCGGATTCACACTCCTTTTTTAGCAAGGAACTGTTCCATGTCGCTTTTGCTACCCTTAAACGCGACCAGAAAACAGGTCTCATTCATTCCGGTGACCGCCCCAACCCAGGAGTCGCCTTCGACAGTCTCCCATTTGCCGTTCCGGACTTTGATGCCTAAATCATCAGAGGGGAACATGTAGAACAGGATCTCTCGGTCGGCGACAGCCATGATCTGGGCGACGGTTGCGCCATTGAACTTAAAAACGCGGCATCCAAGCGTTTTAACGCCGGCAAACTGTTTAGGAACTGAGTAATGTTCCAATCCATGTTTGAGGAAAAACCAATCCTCCAGATCGCCGGCGTTCGTAGCGACAGGCTCGAATTCGTCGCCGGTGAGACTATTAGCGGTATCGAGCAGTTCGGTGATTTGATCCGCCCCTTCGAACGTGTTCAGGCGGTCGGAAATCAGAAAAATCACCATGCAAACCGTGGCGACCAGGCCGACGCCAACGGCCAGCAGGATAGTCCGCGGACGGGCTCGTTTGGGCGCCCTCTGCTCCTCGTCTTCCTGGTTTTCGTCGTCGGAAACTGGTGCGGCTGCGGCTGTCTGACGTTTTATTTTATCGTCGTCAGATTCCAGTGGGTTCATTAGTTCGATTGTTTGCTCAGGCCGTCTACCCGATTATTAGGACTTGGTTGAAAAATCAAGGTCGTCGATCCGAAAACGCTCAGTTCAAGCCATGTTATCGGGCGATCTTCACCTCTCAAAACCCGAAAACGCGTCACAGCGCTGCAACTGCCCGCCGGAACCTCAAATCTGGGGTGGTGCGCGACGATATTGACCATAGCGGTCGAGCAAGTAATGCGCAAGGGCAGCCTCAACCATAGCCCCGTAGGGTTTGCGTTTTAAAATGTGCAGGCACCCGTCCGCTTCGAGCGAAGCCCGCTGGCAAACGGAATCGAGTCACTTGAACTGCCTCCTCGAGCGTGCCACCTTTGCGTGCTTTGAGCGGAGTCAAAAATATTTTGTTTGTTTGCACGGGGAACATTTGTCGAAGCCCGATGGCGGAGGGATTGTTCCGCGAGATGGTTACGGGGCGTGCAGACATTCGAGTTCGTTCCGCCGGCCTTAGCGCGTTTGCGGGGCAACCGCCGAGCGCACATGCAGTTGAGGTTCTGGCCGATCTTGGAATCGATATCTCCGGCTATAGAAGCAAACCGCTCTCTACGGAATTGATCCGGGCAGCTACATGCATCATGGCAATGACCCGGAGCCATTTAGAATCCATTCAGTACCTCTTTCCGGACGTTACAGAGAAGGCCTTTTTGCTGCGCGAGTTTGAAGATAACCCTTCGTCTCTGGACGTCTCTGATCCAATTGGCATGAGCCTCGAAGCGTACGAGGTTACGCGGGATATCATCAGGAGAGCGCTCCCCGGGATTTTACGATTTATTGATAGCGGCGCCTTAGATGTGAACGATAGAAGCGATCCCTCAACGATGAACCATCCGGGAAACTTTACCCTTGAGCAGGTGGATCCTGCCGTTTTTCAGGCGATAGAGAACGAGCGAAAACGCCAGTTCGAAAATATCGAATTGATAGCGTCGGAAAATTTCGCGAGCCGAGCAGTCATGGAGGCTCAGGGTTCGGTTCTGACGAACAAATATGCGGAAGGATATCCGCGGCGAAGATGGTATGGCGGATGCGAATTTGTTGACGTCGTTGAGCAGTTAGCGATTGATCGGGCCAAGCAGCTCTTCGGAGCGGAACACGTGAACGTGCAGCCGCATAGCGGGAGCCAGGCAAACATGGCCGTATATTTCAGCGTGTTGCAACCGCAGGACCGGATCCTGACAATGGATCTTTCACATGGCGGACATTTGACACACGGGAACAAAGCCAATTTTTCAGGGCGTTTCTATGAAGTGATTCACTACGGCGTCGATCCGAAGACTGAGCAGATTGACTACCAGATTTTGGCGCAATTGGCTGAGGAGCATAAACCGAAAATGATCACGGCGGGTGCTTCCGCGTATCCGCGCGTCATCGATTTCAAGAAGATGCGCGAAATTGCCGACTCGGTTGGCGCTTACCTATTTGTGGATATTGCTCACATTGCCGGATTGATAGTGGCCGGCTTGCATCCAAGCCCTGTTGGGATAGCGGATTTCGTTACCAGCACGACTCACAAGAGTCTGCGCGGTCCGCGTGGTGGGATCATAATGTGCAGGCCTGACCTAGCGAAATTGGTTGATGCGTTGATATTTCCCGGCGTCCAGGGCGGGCCCCTTATGCACGTAATTGCGGCGAAAGCGGTCTGCTTTCATGAGGCTTTGCAACCGGAGTTCAAAACATATCAGAGACAGATTACTCTGAACGCCAAGTCGTTGGCTGCCAGCCTCCATATGAAGGGATATCGACTTGTCTCCGGCGGGACAGACAACCATCTCATGCTGATTGATCTTCGGCCAAAAGGCATGAACGGCAAGCAGGCACAGGAGATTCTCGATCAGGCCGGCATTACCGTAAACAAGAACTCTATTCCGTTTGATACGGAGGGGGTTTTCAAGGGTGGGGGTATTCGGGTCGGAACGCCCGCGGTCACAACGCGTGGCATGAAGGAAGAGGAAATGATGGAGATCGCCGACCTCATGGACAAAGCCCTTGCGTCAGGCGGCGACCCGGCGGTTTTGTCTGAAGTTCGTCTTGAGGTCAAGCGTTTGACGTCTCACTATCCGTTACCCGGTTAGCATTTCTCAGTGCCGCCAGGCGTCGACCGGTATCCCAGTTACCCTGCCCGCATCGAGGACATTACCTGTCATCAAATCGCGATAGTAATCGGTCCAACCCGAAATTGGAGATTGAATATATCCATGTTTCGCGCCTCCGTCCGCGTCTCCGTCAGGCATCACATAGCCCAGGCCCCCAAAATAGGCGCAAATGCCGTGCAACCATTCATGAAGCCATACTTCGCCCACAACCGGAATCTGCCATCTCCACGATTCTGCATTGCCAACAGTCGCGTATGTCGCACCGTTTGACCAAACGGAAGCCGCCATACCCAGTCCCCAACCCGCCGATCGGATGGATCTCCCATCCCTGAAGTTGTGCTGCGGCCAGAGGACAAATATCGAGTCACAGCTTCCCGGCGCGGCTAAGAGGTCAATCTCCTGTCGCGTATCGGTTGGTGACGGCCAGTACATATCTTGGTTCATGTGAGTCAACGAAGTGAGATCCCGCTCAACCCGGTGAATCTCATACCGGACATTGGCTATGCCGGAAGTCAGATCTTCGACCAACGAGGGAAAGTGTCGAAACGACCTGATGCCGTCTTGCGCTTCCTGATCCGAAAGAACATGCATGAAATGTTGCGACCTCCCTGATCGGTCGAGGAGCCGCACGTCGATCGTTCCATAGATGAGGAGCAGTGAGTTCCAGATTCTCATCGCGGGCAATGTACTCACTGTTGTCGTAGCCGACCACAGCCACGTCCTCCGGGACGCGTCGAGGAATCAAAACTTTTGCAAGGACAACAAGCGTGCGACAGCTGACCTTTTCACAACCTTACGGAATTTGTGAGATTCGCGATGGCGCGTAACGTGCGGAATATCGGCACTATGGACTTGGTGCACTGGAGGGGTCTGGCAAAACAACGACTGGAGGAGAGTTGGTTGGATTCGAGGTCAAGTGCGCCCTGGATTGCTCGATTTTCGATGCGATACCCTGGTTTTGTGGATCCAAATTCAAAGCCTTCTGCCAATAAGTAAGCGCCTGCGGAATATTGCCGAGCGCTCGGTGGGTGTCGCCTATATGTTCGAATACAACCGGATCCGGAGGAGTTATTATTTCAGCGGCATGCATTAGCTCTGTGAGCGCATGCCCGAAGTCGCCTTTCTTGAAATAGAACCACCCCAGGCTGTCATGGTACGCTCCATTCTCGGGCTCCATCTCGAGCGCCTTTTTTATCAATGTGCCTGCTTCGTCAAGATTGATATCGCGATCGACCCACATGTAGCCCAGGTAGTTATACGCACGTGCAGCCTTAGAGGGTTCCAGCTCTATCGATTTCTTGAGAAGGCTGGCGGCCTTGTCAACGAATCCTGCCTGCTCTGCAGTCGCACCGTAATTGAAGTAGAAATTTGCGTCGATCAACTCTTCCTGCGAGGCCACCGCCTCCTGCAAAGCGGCCTCGAAAACGGGTAAGGCGTCCGAAAATCTCTTGGCTGTCGAAAGCGCTATCGCCAGGCTGTACGTCATCTGCGGAATGTCGAATCTTTTTCGCGCCTCAACCAGAGTGTTGATCGCATCATCGTATTGTTTCAATTCGAGTTGAATCTCGGCCGCGTGCAGATAGTTTTCCGGTTGATTTGGCGCAAGAAGAAGCGCCTGCTGGTAATTGGCAAGAGCTCGCTTTTTGTTTCCACCTTCTTCGTAGAGACGGGCCAGAAATTCGTAGATCTCAAATTTTAGAGGATTTGTCTTCAGCATTTCCTCCAGATTCCGGATTGCCTCGTCGCGTTGACCGGTCTTCAACAAGCTTTGCGCCAGTTTATAGCGGACGTCTGCATTATCTTTATTCAACTCCAGAGCGCGCAGATAAAATGGTATGGCGTTCGCTACCTGATCAATGAGGACATAGTCGTCTGCGACCTTTGCGTAGATCGCTCCATCGTCGCCGGCCAAACCTGCTGCTTTTTTCAGCAACGGATCAAGCTCACCGAACTTAGACGCCGGAAAGTTGCTTTGGCCGCTACTGTAAAGTTGAATCGAAAGATCGGCCAGGCTTGTCCAGAAATTGGGGTCTTTGCTATCCAATTTTCGGGCCTTCAGCAGAACTCCCTGGGCCTCCTTTTTTCGCTTGAGCGCCATGTATACCTCGAACAACGTCTCGTGGCCGACGACGTTCTTTGGATCGGCTAAGACAGCTTGCTCAGCGTATTTGACGGCTAGTTCCGGCTTTTTAAGCTGCTTGAAGTAAAGGTAAGCCAAATTCAAATAGGCTGAAGCTTCATTTGGGCGGACCTTTGCCAAATCCTTGAGAACATCGATCCCACTTGCGACTTCGCCGCGCTTTGCAAAGTCGTGCGCTATTCGCACAGCCAACTGGGGGTTACCGCCTGGATCGAGCTGAAGAGACCGAGTATAGGCAACAAGCGCATCTTCATAATCCCCCTGCTCCTCAAGAAGGAGGCCTTCCATATAAGAAGCCTGAGCTTCAGCTTTCTTCTCAAGCTCTTTTGGAAGTTGCTGTTCGGGAGTCGCCGGATGGATATCAGAATAGAAGGTATCCTCCGGACTTTGGTACCTGGGCGCAGGAGTCGCTCCGGATGCAAGACGGGCAGGGGAAGCCAGGCCGGCCTCCTCTGCGAACAGAAAAACGCCCAGTGACGCCCCGGCACACACTACGATTTGCAGCAGTAGGCGTGCCGACCTCCAGACACTCATGTAGTTAACTTAGAACTCAGGACTTGTATCGCAAACGCTTCTTGTGACGGTTTTCCCTCATGCGCTTGCGACGTTTGTGCTTTGCAATCTTCGCTTTTCTTCTCTTCTTCAGTGAGCCCATAGATTAATTCAATCACTGCTGGTTAAGTACTCGCCGGACCAGCTGCCGGTGATGAATTGATACTAATAAACGACTTTGTTCAACGGATACTCAATAATCCCCTCGGCTCCCAAATCTTTCAGTTCCGGGATAATTTCCCTGACTACTTTTTCGTCAATCACGGTTTCGATTGCGACCCAGCCAGGCTGAGCTAAAGGCGAGACCGTCGGATTTCGTAACGATGGGAGCCGCTGCAACAGTCTGGGAAGTTCTGATTCCGCAAGATTCATTTTCAACCCCACCTTGTTGCGTGCGTTCAGTGCGCCGAGAAGCAACAAAACAAGCCGATCAAGTTTGCTCCTCTTCCAACTGTCCTGCATCGAAGCACGATTGCCGATGATCTGCGGATAGGATTCGGTTACTACCTCCACAATTCGCAGATTGTTGGCTGCGAGCGACGTCCCGGTCTCGGTGATTTCAACAATTGCGTCGACGAGTTCCGGAACCTTCACCTCGGTCGAGCCCCAGCTAAATTCAACGTGAGCCTTTACTCCCCGGGATTCGAGAAACCGCGTTGTCAATCCAACGGCTTCGGTAGCGATTCGCTTCCCGTGCAGGTCATTGATCGTCTGAATCGGGGAATTTTGAGTGACGACAACGACCCAACGAGTCGGACTAGAGGTTGCCTTGCTGTACTGCAGTTTCTCGATCAGCTCGACATCGGAATTATTTTCTTCAATCCAATCCTTTCCGGTAATTCCGCAATCAAGGTACCCGTGCTCTACGTACCGGCTGATTTCCTGCGCCCGCAGCAGCCGCACTTCCAGTTCCGGATCATCGATCGCAGGCTTGTAAGATCTTTTTGAGCCCGTGATCTGGTAGCCCGCCTTTGCAAACAAATCGAGAGTCGACTCTTGAAGGCTTCCCGAGGGCAATCCTATCCGGAGTATGGGCTGGTTCATGGCATTTTAAGAAAAAGGGGCGAATACTTACGCTGACACCTGAGTGCTGGCTAGAGAAAAACTTACAGGTCTCGATTTCGCCTTATTGGCCGTCACTTCGACTTGGCGTTTGCATATTGCGCAGCAGATCATCTATCAAAGAAACATTCTATGGCATTAAATACTGAAATTCTCTCTCGGGTCGCAACCGAGGCCCGCGGTCTCGCTATGGATGCGGTTCAAGCGGCTGCCTCGGGCCATATCGGCCTTCCACTTGGTTCGGCTGAGGTCGGAGCCGTTCTCTTTGGACATGCTCTCCGATATTATCCGGAGGATCCGGCGTGGATCAATCGTGATCGTTTTGTACTCTCGGCCGGCCACGGCAGTATGTTCCTGTACAGTTGGCTGCATCTGGCTGGATATGATCTCCCTCTAGAAGAATTGAAGAATTTCCGCCAATTGCACAGCAAAACACCCGGGCATCCGGAGTTTCATGAGACGCCCGGAGTCGAAGCTACGACCGGTCCTCTCGGACAAGGAGTTGGAAATGCCGTCGGAATGGCCGTTGCCGCCAAGATGGCCGAAGCGCGGTTCAACACAGGGGAGCATGTGATCTTTGATCACAAAATCATCTGCCTTGCTGGAGATGGTTGCTTGCAGGAGGGGATTTCAGCCGAGGCGGCGTCTTTTGCTGGTCACCAGAAGCTGGACAACCTCATTCTCATTTATGATTCGAATGATGTCACTCTCGACGCTATGGCCATAAAGACGCAGAGCGAAAACACTGCTTTGCGTTTCGAAGCCTACGAATTCGAGGTGCACTTGGTTGACGGCCATAACATGGAGGCTTTCCTCGAAGTTTTTGAAAGGGCCAGGAATTCGAGCAGCGGCAAGCCACAGTTCATCGTTTCCCGGACTCTAATCGGCAAAGGCATCCCGGAAGTCGCGGGTACAAACAAGGCGCACGGGGAAGCCGGAGTAAAGTTCGTGGATGCTGCTCGCAAGGCGCTCGGTCTCCCCGACGAGAAATTTTATGTTTCGAAAGAAACACGCGAATATTTCGCCAACCACAAGCAGGAACAGAAGAGGCGCTATCTGGACTGGCAGGATAAATTCGGCGCATGGAAGAGCACGAATCCGGAACTTGCCGAGTTGCTGAAGCAGGGTGTGCGCCATGAGATTCCGAAAGACCTGTTGTCGCGAATTCCGGCTTTCCCCAAGGAGAGCAAGATCGCGACGCGGAAAGCGGGCAGCGACGTATTGCAACCGATTGCGGATGCTCTTCCCCTGCTGATTGGCGGAAGTGCCGACTTGTATGGGTCAACGCTGAACTACATCAACAAGGACAAGGATTTTGACGCGTCGAATCGCGCAGGGCGCAACATCCGATTCGGCATCCGTGAACATGGCATGTGCGCGATCTTGAACGGCGTCGCGTACCATGGAATTTTCCGCCCTTCGGGCGCAACTTTCCTGGTCTTCGCCGATTATTGCAGACCCGCGGTTCGCCTGGCCTCGCTGGCGCGCCTGCCGGTGATCTATATCTTTACTCACGATTCGGTTGGAGTGGGGGAGGATGGTCCGACGCATCAACCAGTTGAAACGGTAAGCAGCTTGCGTGTCATTCCCAACCTGGATGTCATCCGCCCGGGAGATCCAGAAGAGACGGCGGGCGCATTTGTCGCAGCGGTGTCGCGGACGGATGGTCCGACCCTGATAGCTTTGACGCGGCAGGCGATTCCTATCCAGAATGATATTCCGATTGACCTGCGTCGCGACGGGGTCGCAAAGGGAGCGTATGTGGCTATTAAGGAGACCGGAGCACTGAAGGTGATTATTCTGGCGACGGGAAGTGAACTTCAACATGCGATCAACGGCGCAAAACAGTTTAGCGATGGCATTCGCGTGGTTTCGATGCCTTGCACTGAACGCTTCCTGCGCCAGGAGCAAAATTACCAGGACGAAGTGTTACCTCCTTCCTGCCGGAAGCGAGTTGCGATTGAAGCAGGCGCAACCATCCTCTGGTCCCGTTTTGTGGGCCTCGACGGCAAAATCATCGGGATCGATCGTTTTGGCATGAGTGCTCCGGGAGGCAAAGTGATGTCGGAGCTTGGAATGACTGCGGAGCGCGTGGTGGCCGCTGTCAAGAGTCTGAGCGTGTGACCGAGTTATCGAGGGTCTTAAGCTTGGAAATTTCCTAACGCGGCGTAGCCGCAACCAAAACTGTTTCGGATGCTGAGTCTACTCGCGCGTTTTATGTCAGCGTTTGGTAGGGTCCGATCTCCGAGCGGACCGGGGTCCCAAAGCCAGGCATCGCAAAAGGCGGGCGCCTCGGAGATGCGACCCTACCTGCTCTGCGTGCTCGGGACAAGCGGCAGGCCATGGAACTGGAATCGTCGCAAACCCCATCATAACCGACAGATAGTTATACAAGCCAAAGCGCTCGCGAAATTTCCAGGCTCGATGCGCGTTATGCGATAGCTGGGCCAAAAGTGGGATAGATTGGCCCTTGATAATTCTCTATTTGTATATAGAGAAGTAGCTTAAATGGTCCAGGCCTTAGCATCCAGTTCAGCCGAAGTACGCGCTCTCTCCGCTGAGTTTGAGAACGCTGCGCCTGCGGAGATTTTACAGTGGGCTTTTGAGCAGTTCGGCGCTCGCGCGGCTATCGGAACGAGTTTTCAGGGCGCAGGACTTGTGACGATTCATCATGCTGTGTCTGCAGGAATTGCATTGCCCGTCTTTACGATTGATACCGGTCTGCTTTTCCAGGAAACCCTGGAACTCAAAAGGCGTTTGGAGAAATTCTTTGGCATAACGATCGAATCCCTCGTCCCCGAACTCACCGTCGAAGCGCAGGCGCGGGAGATTGCACCTGAACTCTGGAAGGTTAACCCGAATCTCTGTTGCACTATCCGCAAGGTAGAACCGCTCCAGAAAAAGCTGGGTTCAATTGACGCATGGATTACCGGGTTGCGTCGGGACCAGTCAACGGGAAGAGCGCGAACGCAGGTTCTTGAGCTTTATGAATTTGACCGGTTGCGAGGAAGAAACATTCTCAAGATAAACCCGCTCGCAAACTGGTCGCGTGACCAGGTGTGGGATTACCTTCGGCTCCACAAAATACCTTACAATCCCCTGGCTGATCGCGGCTTTCGCAGCATTGGTTGCTTTCCATGCACGACCGCCGTGTTTGAAGGCCAGGACGACCGAGCCGGAAGATGGACTGGGTTTGACAAAGTGGAATGCGGCATCCACACGTTTTTGGGGGAGAATATTTAAGAGATGGAATCGAAGTATGCGCATCTCGACGCGCTGGAGAATCAAAGCATCTACATATTGCGAGAGGCTTTCCGGAAGTTCAAGCGATTGGCGATGCTATGGAGCATTGGAAAAGACTCTTCTGTGATGCTCTGGCTCCTGCGAAAGGCATTTTTCGGTCACATCCCGATTCCTTGTGTGCATGTCGACACCAGCTACAAGATCCCGGAGATGATAGCCTTCAGGGATCGTCTGGCAAAGGAATGGGGCATCAACCTCATCGTCGGACAGAACAAGGCCGCTTTAGAACGAGCGGAGACTTTTCCCGCCGGCCGGATTACCCGCGTCGAGTGTTGCAGTCTGCTCAAGAAAGACGCACTTCAGGCAATCATTGAGGAAAAGAATTATCAGGCGGTGATCGTTGGAATTCGCCGCGACGAAGAAGGAACGCGCGCCAAAGAGCGTTATTTCTCGCCGCGGGACAAAAATTTTGAATGGAATTTTAAGGACCAACCGCCAGAGCTCTGGGACCAATTTAAGACGGATTTTGATGCAGGCACTCACATTCGTGTGCATCCGCTTTTGCATTGGACCGAGGTAAATGTTTGGGAGTACATCGATCGTGAGAGGATCCCGATCGTAAATTTGTATTTCGCCAGGGATGGAATGCGTTACCGGAGTCTGGGGTGCGCTCCATGCACGAGGCCAATCCAATCGAACGCCGCTAATGTAGCTGAAATCATCGAGGAACTACGATATACGAATGTCGCGGAGCGGAGCACGCGCGCCCAGGACCAAGAGGCCGAGGACGCATTTGAGCGTTTACGGGCAAGCGGATACATGTGATCCATCGCGGATTCATATCCGGGCCTGGCGCAGATCCCATTATCAATTGCTGCATTGTTGAATCTCCCATTTGCTGTGCCTGCCCTGGAACGTCAATTCACTGGATTGAGCGAGCAGTTTGTGAGTGATTCGATCATTCAAGACCTGGAATCCAAAGAGCAAAGCCAAGCTGTTCAAACAGAGACGGTCCCTTTGCGGATCGTCATTGTCGGCCATGTCGACCATGGGAAATCGACTTTGGTAGGCCGGCTTTTATATGAAACCGGATCACTTCCTGAGGGTAAGTTTGAAAACATTCAGGTCGTTTGCCAACGTCGCGGGATGCCGTTTGAGTGGGCGTTTTTGATGGACGCCCTCCAGACCGAACGGGATCAGAATATCACCATTGATGTTTCGCAAATCTGGTTTCGCTCGGAGAAGCGACCCTACGTAGTTATCGATGCGCCGGGTCACAAGGAGTTTCTGAAGAATATGGTGACAGGCGCCGCGAGTGCCGACGCGGCTTTGCTCCTGATTGCGGCCAACGAAGGGGTTCAGGAGCAGAGTAAGCGGCATGCGTATCTTTTGAGCATGCTCGGCGTGGATCAGGTGATTGTCCTGGTCAACAAAATGGACTTGGTGAACTACTCCGAGTCTGTCTTTGAGCAGATTGAATCCGAATATCGCGATTTTCTTGGAAGGCTCGGAATCCGTCCGTTGAAGTTCATCCCGATCGCAGCGCGAGAAGGGCTAAATCTCATAAGGCCGATTGCCGGCGTTGCTGACTGGTATTCAGGGCAGACAATTATGCAGGCACTCGACGAACTGCCTGCTCCGAGCTCAGAAGAAAACGGTCCGCTTCGGTTTGCGGTTCAGGATGTTTATCGGTTTGACGAGCGCAGAATTGTGGCTGGCAGGGTCGAGTCGGGGACCGTGAAAGTCGGCGACTGCATCACTTTTTCACCTAATAACAAGAGCGCGAGCGTCGCCTCGATTGAAAGGTGGAATTCGCTTCAAAGAGACGAGGCCCTGGCGGGTGAATCGATTGGAATTACCTTGAGTGAGGCGATTTTTGTCGAGCGGGGCCATATCGGATCTCTTGATTATGAAACGCCGATCGAAACGAATCGTTTCCGCGCGCGAGTTTTCTGGATGGGAGACAAGCCGCTGGCAATTGGCAAGCGCTACAAGGTGAAATTGCTGACACAGGAGGTCGAATGCCAATTAGCATCGGTGGATCGAGTGATCGACGCGACATCGCTGGAAGCGTCAACAGGCCTAAGGCTTTCGGTTGTTAAGAATGAAGTCGCTGAGGTAACGATCCAGGCGCGGTCATCGCTCGTTATGGACAATCATGAGAAGGTGGCTACGAGCGGTCGTTTTGTGATTGTTGACGAGCGAGATGTAGCGGGCGGAGGCATCATTTTTGGCGGCACTTACGTCGACCGGAGTCCTATCCAGAGCACCAACATCTTTTGGTCTGAAGGGGAGATAGACTATCGCACTCGCACGGAGAGAAACGGACATCGTGGTGTGGTTGTCTGGCTTACCGGTTTGTCAGGCTCCGGTAAATCGACGCTGGCGCGTTCGCTCGAGACAAACCTGTTTCATCGGCACATGCAGGTTTACGTTTTGGATGGAGACAATGTGCGCCATGGACTGAATTCCAACCTTGGATTTTCGCCGGAGGACAGGGTTGAAAACATCAGACGCGTAGCTGAGATCGCCAAATTGATGGCCGATTCCGGCCTGATTGTCATTACATCTTTCATCTCGCCATATCGCCTGGATCGCTTGCGCGCGCGAGAAATCATCCTCAGCGCCGATGTGGAATTCGTCGAGGTGTACGTCGCTGCGCCCCTGGAGGTTTGCGAACAGCGTGACCCAAAGAAACTTTACAAACGCGCTCGATCGGGTGAGATAAAGAATTTCACCGGGATAGACGCGCCTTATGAGAGTCCGGAGGATCCGGAGATTACTATTCATACCGACCGAGAATCAGTGCGGGATTCGGTCGGCCGAATCTTGGATTATCTGACGCCGAGGTTACAACTAGACAGTGCGGAATACGAAATCTAGCCTTCCCGGTTATGCAAAGAAGTGATGGCAGGGAAACTTACGGTTGTGTGGCTTGTTTTCGGCTTAGCTGCAATGTCTCCCGGGCAGGAGCCTGCCACCCAGCCCAATCCGTTCGCGCCCGGCTGGGCGTTCAAAATTGATTTTGGTCTTTACAGCCTGTCGTGGTCTCCTGATAGCCAACTCCTGGCTGTAGGCGGCAATGGAAAAATCAGAGTCCTGCGTGCTCCAGGATTTGGAGTTGACCGCAGTTTGGATACCGGACAGCAAGAAGTCTGGGGACTCGCGTGGTCGCCCGATGGAACCCTCCTGGCGTCGGGTGGAAAAGATGGCACCCTGCAGATCTGGAACGGTGACACCCTCCAGCGGAAGCTTTTTCAGGGCGGCTGGATTCTGGATCTGGCGTGGAATCCCGATGGCGCTTCGATCATGGCGGTCGACTACACCGGTCTGGCGAAAGAATGGGATGTTCAGGGCTATCTCCGGGCGTCGATCCAACTCGATGGTGACGGAATTGGAATAGACTGGTCGCCGAGAGGGCGTTTCTTTGCGGTGACAACAGGCCAGGACGGTTGCAGGCTTCTTTTGTTCGATGAGCGATCGGGGGAACTGCGCTGGCGCCGCCAGGATGTTTTGCCTGGTTACAAACCGCCGTTCGGTTATGGACTGGATGAAGTCAACGGCGTGCGCTACTCGCCAACGGGCAAATGGTTAGCTACGGCGCACCAGGACGGACGCATCATCGTGCGTTCAGCTGATAGTGCGGAGCGAGTGTTTGGGCTTCAGTTGCATCCTGCCGGTGTCGGCGGAGCGAGGCACGTGGCGTGGTCCCCCAGGGGGGACTGGCTGGCGTCATCAGGGGAGGACGGACGGGTCTATTGCGTGGAATATCCCAAGGCGAAGCGGCGGGTTCTGCTGTTGAAGTCGGAAAAGCCGGTGTGGTCGGTCGCCTGGTCGCCTGACGGAAAATGGATCGCTGCCGCGGGAGATGAGGGACGTGTCTGGATCTGGTCGACGAGGGATTTCCTGCCTGCGGCCCCGCCGAAAAAACTGGCTGCCAACACCGAAGCCGCTCCTCATTCAACGGCTTCCAAATCGAGTCCCGCAACAAATCACAGAAGTCATAAACGACCTTCCGCTGTTGATTGGCTACGCCAGCATTTTTGAACTCTCCCGGTCGCAAACTGCTTGTAGGGAGGGACGGCCTCCGTGCCGTCCCATTTTTCTCCTTGTTATGGGCCAGAAGTGATTAGACGGACGGCACGGAGGCCGTCCTTCCCATGAAAACGAACATCGGCGAAAACGCCCAGGGCTTTGCTATTGTTTTGCGCTGTTCACTAGCTCTTTGGCAGCGGAAACGACAGCGTCGACCGTGAAGCCAAATTTCTTCACTAGCTTCTGCAGAGGCGCCGATTCTCCAAACGTCCTCATACCAATGCGCGCGCCGTCGATTCCAACATAGCGTTCCCAACCGAATCGTGCGGATTGTTCGACCGAAACCCGCGCTTTAATTTGCGGAGGAAGTACTGAATCACGATAGTTCTTCTCCTGGTCTTCAAAGAGCTTCCACGAGGGCATACTGACTACTCGCGCTTCTACGCCCTGCTTTTTAAGCTCTTCCTGCGCACCGATGCACAGCGAAACTTCGCTTCCAGAGCCGATCAGGATAACCTCAGGTTTTCCATCGGATGCGTCCGAAAGTATGTAACCGCCCTTACGGAGGCCAGAAGCTGGAGCGACCTTCGAACGGTCCAAGGTAGGGAGCGCCTGGCGACTCAGGATCAGGACAACCGGTTCATGTTTCATTTCCATGATGGTACGCCATGCCTCGACCACTTCGTTTGCGTCACACGGACGAATGTCGACCAAACCCGGAATCGCCCGCAGGGATGGTAATTGCTCTACCGGCTGATGGGTCGGACCATCTTCTCCAACACCAATCGAGTCGTGAGTAAAGATGTAAATCACCGGAATTTCCATGATTGCCGAGAGCCGTAGCGAGCCTCTTCCGTAATCGCTGAAGATCAGAAACCCGGAACCAAAAGCTCTAAGCTTAGCCAACGCCAATCCGTTCAGGATTGCTCCCATTGCATGCTCGCGAACCCCGAAATGAATATTCCTACCCCCAAGCGACTCGGCGCTAATCTCTCCAGCACCTTCGAAAGTGAGTCGCGTCTTGGTGGAAGGCGAAAGATCCGCGGAACCTCCTATCAGCCAGGGATGCTTTTTTGCTATTGCGTTCAGGACTTTGCCGGAAGAGTCGCGGCTCGCGAGCCCCTTCGCGTCAGCCGGGAATATCGGTATTTCCGCATCCCAACCTTGCGGCGGCTCACGGTGCTGAATTGCGAGAGTTTGTGCCGCCAGCTCCGGAAACTCCTTCTGGTAATCGGCAAACAAGCTCATCCAACCGCTGCGCAATTTCGCGCCCCGCTGTCCAATCTTATCTTTGAAGTCTTCCCGGACCTCCGGTGGAACAAGGAACTTGGCGTCCTCGGGCCACTCGTAACGTCTTTTTGTCGCTCGAATCTCTTGTTCGCCGAGCGGTTCGCCATGAGCTGCACTGGTGTCTTGCTTGGTTGGTGCACCGTACGCTATATGGCTATCGACGATGATCAAAGTCGGTCTGTCTGTGGTCTTCTTGAAATGATCGAAAGCCTCGCGCAGAAGGTCGAGATCGTTGGCGTTAGACACACGCCGGACGTTCCACCCATACGCCAGAAAGCGACCCGCGACATCTTCGGAGAAAGCCAGACTGGTATTTCCCTCGATCGTGATGTGATTGTTGTCGTAGATCCAACAAAGATTGGACAGCCTCAAGTGGCCGGCGAGCGAGGCGGCTTCGCCGCTGATACCCTCCATCATGCATCCATCGCCAGCCAAAGCATACACGTCGTAGTCAAACATCTTAAAGTTCGGCCGGTTGTATTTTTCCGCTAGCCATTTACTTGCCAGAGCAACGCCGACGCTCGTCGCAACTCCTTGGCCAAGTGGACCCGTCGTTGTCTCAACTCCCGAGGTCCAACGATATTCAGGATGTCCGGGGCATCGACTCTCCAATTGCCTAAAATTTTTCAGGTCTTCCAATGGAACGGCAAGCTCGCCCAGGGTTTCGTATTTGCGATTTACGGCCTTCACTCCTGCCAAGTGCAGAGTCGAATACAATAAGGTGGAAGCATGGCCGGCCGAAAGGATGAATCTGTCACGGTTCGGCCAGATCGGATCTTCGGGATCAAAACGAAGAAACTCCTGCCACAACACGTATACAACCGGCGCCATAGCCATCGGAGTTCCGGGATGACCGGAGTTCGCTTGCTGGACGGCGTCCATGCAAAGCGTCCGAATCGTATTTATCGAGAGGGTTTGAATTTCAGGCATAAGTTCTGAGTTGGGTAAAAGCGGCCCTATGTGAATTCATGATGCACGCAGGAATTGATCGGGTCAAAGCGGGACCGGGACAACTACGATCGCCTCCTGGAAAACAATATTTGTATCAGCGGCGCACCGACAAGGCAACGGAAAGCTTTTGCGGAAAAGGACGGGGCTAAGTAATATCTCAGTTCGCCACAGTTGCGGTGAGAGCCGCCAGTTCGTTCAAGGAGGGCTCCGTCCAGCGGCCATGCTCACGAATGAGATCTATCAGCCGATCTACGGCCTCAATTTCAGGGATGTTGAATTTCACCGCCTTCTTACCTACGTACAGATTCACTTTCCCAGGCGCCCCACCGACGTAGCCGAAATCCGCATCGGCCATTTCGCCCGGACCATTCACGATACATCCCATGATCGCAATTTTGACACCCTTCAAATGAGCCGTGGCCGCTTTGATCCGCGCGGTTGTTGTTTGCAGATTGAATAAGGTCCGGCCGCACGAGGGGCACGCCACATAGTCGGTCTTGAAAATCCGGGCACCTGCCGCCTGCAGGATGTTGTAAGCCAACCGCAATGACTGACCTGGCGCCTCTTCTCCCTGAACCAAAACAGCGTCTCCGATGCCGTCGCAAAGCAATGCTCCGATGTTTGTCGCGGATGCGAGGAGGGTCTCGAGGAAATTGCGATCCGGATCCTCGGAAGGTACAAAAGTATCCTTCAAAAGTATCGGATGGCGGGTATCGATTTTCGCCGCAAGCAACCGATACGCGGTGATAACGGGAATATTGACGTGATCTTTGATCGTGACAAATCGGGGAGTGCGCGACTGATTGATCGCGTTTACCGCATCGGCATCCCGAGGATCCACAGCGATCAGGTCAACAGACTCAAGAACAATCTCAGGTCGAAAATCGCCAAGCTTTTCGAGCTTGTGCGATACCCGGTCAAAGCCTTGACGGCGCACCACAACACGAATTGTTTCTTCGCCCGCAGTCAACACGCCGTTTACGTCGATCCTGTCAGTTGCCCGTCGCGCATAAGAGAAAGGATCAAACGACAAGATGGTATCCGGTTGCTGATTGCCGCTTTCCTGAGCGGGCCGACTGTTATATTCGGCAACGAGTTTTTGGGCAACCGGAATTTCGTGAACGCTGTCCTCCGTCAGGGAGACTCGGACCGTATCGCCAATCCCGTCCGCTAGGAGGGAACCTATTCCTATCGCGCTCTTAATACGCCCATCTTCACCATCGCCCGCTTCAGTGACCCCCAGATGAACCGGGTAGTTCCAATCCGGACCCTCCTCGAGCAGTCGAGCGACAAGCAGCCGGTAAGCGGAGATCATGACCTTCGGGTTGCTCGCCTTCATCGAAAAAATAAAAGCGTGAAAGTCCAGCTCCCGTGCAATTCCGGCAAATTCGAGCGCGCTCTCGACCATGCCTAGCGGCGTATCGCCGTATCGGTTCATGATTCGATCGCTGAGAGAGCCGTGGTTCGTACCGATGCGCAAACTGATGCCCCGCTCCTGGCAGATCCGTACGAGCGGAGTAAACCGTTCCCGGATCCGGCTCAGTTCGGCTGCGTACTGGTCATCGGTATATTCCTTTACCGCGAATTTCTTCGAATCCGCGTAATTTCCTGGATTAATGCGCACTTTTTCCACCCAGCGGGCCGCCTCCATCGCAGCTTCTGGTTTGAAGTGAATGTCGGCCACGATGGGAACGTCGCAGCCCTTCTTGAGCAAACCCTTTTTGATATGCTCCAGGTTCTGCGCATCTTTGACCGTCGGAGCGGTGATTCGCACAATCTCACATCCGACCCCGGCCAACTCCAGCGTTTGCCGAATACACGCATCGGTATCCATGGTGTCGCAGGTGATCATGGACTGAACGCGAATCGGATTTCGTCCCCCTACGCCGACGTTACCAACCCTGACTTCTCGGGTAGCTCTCCGGCGATAACGCATTGGATCGGGACAAAAAGAAGCGTCTCTCATTGGTTTTCCGGAGGTGCGGGTTTGGCTGGCACGCTGAACCTTGTTTTGTGATTTGAATTCCAGGGCAAATCCTGCGCGTCGTAAAATGAAACGTAGAGCATGAAGCCAATGAGCAGGAGCGCGCACGCTCCCTGGACAACTTCAAGCACGCGGATATTGATCGGGCGTTTCCGAATGCCCTCAATAAGTGCCAGCACAATGTGCCCTCCATCGAGCACCGGAATGGGCAGAAGATTAATCATCGCCAGGTTGACATTGAAGACGACGCTGAACCAAAGAGCCAGCTGCCAGCCGAAGTCGGTGTCAAACAGCCTGTAGTAGGTCTGCATAATCATGATCGGACCGCTCATGTGCTGCAGTTTAATGTCGGACTGTGGCGAAAGAAGAGCTCCGATGGTGTTCCCTATGGTTTCCACGGCGGCAACAATTTGTTCCAGCGGCGAAATGTGAACTATGGTGAGCTTGCCGCTGCCGTCCCAGATAATCCCTTGCGAGTCCGAGGCATAAACAATTCCAAGAACGGCTCTGCTTTGGCCATCCGGAATGGCCGGAAGAACCCGTACGGTTCTCGCCTGAGGGCCTGTTGCGAGTGTAAGGGAGAAAGGAACGTTCGGGTCGCTCTCGATCCGCTTGAATATCTCGGTTGGATCATAAATCGAATGTCCGTCCAGCGAAAGGATCCGATCTCCCGCCTTGATGCCTGCGACGTCGGCGGGGCTGTTCTTGATAACGCTTGAAACGAGCGGTCGGGTGGCCTCGAGCGTGACCTCAAGGGTTTTCCTGTTACGCACAATGGTGAGTACCAGCGGTTTCCCCGGATGAGACTGAGCCCATTCCACGATATGCTGAGGATGATAAAGCCGTTCACCGCCTACGGCGACGATTTCGTCATTCGGTTGTATCCCGGCGAGCCCCGCCGCCGAACCATCGGTCACCTTGAAAACGATCGGCGTGATCGCCGGCGCGATTCCTACCTGCCGAAGAGACTTCCTCTCCCAACCCCTGGTCTCAGGTCGCGTGTAACCAGTGTCGATGGTCAGGATTCTATCGCCACGCTGCACCTTGAAAGGAATCGTTTCCCCTTCGCTTCGCACCACATACCAAGTGATGCTGTCGACCATACCGGCAAAACGGGATACAGGATGCCCATCGACCTCCAGAATCTTGTCCCCGGGCTGGAAGCCTGCTTTTGCGGCTGGTTCATCGGGCGCTACGTACCCGATCGTCGTTGTTGCCTCTGCCTCTACAGTTGGTTTGCCGACCGCCCAGACGATGACCGCAAAGACGAGCGCCAACATGAAACTGAAAAGCGGACCCGCGAATGCCACGATGATCTTGTCCACCGGTCCAACCGGGGGGAGGTCCTGCCGCTGGATGCCGGATTTGCCTTCCACGGCTTCCATCGGCGCCATTTGTGGCAGCAGAACAAAGCCGCCGGCGGGTATCCATCCCAAGCTGTATTCAACGTCGTTAACAGTTTTCTTCCAAATCGGGCGCCCAAACCAGATTCCGAATTTATCGACGTGCAATCCTCTCCATCGCGCAGCCAGAAAGTGGCCCAGTTCGTGAACAATAATGAGAAGATTAAAAATCAGTAGAACCTCTACAATCGTGAGGGCTACGCGCAAGATGTTCAAAATCATATACTTATGTTACACTAAAGTTCGGCGCACGAACTCTCTGGCTTCGCGGTCCGCACGGACTATATCATCCAGGTCGGGTTCAGCCAAATTTGCGTGATGCTCCATGGCGCTCTGCACTAATAACCAGATTTCAGGAAATGGAATCCGGTCGTCTAGAAATGCTTGGACTGCCTCCTCATTCGCGGCATTCAAGACTGCCGGTAGCACTCCACCGATTTCGCCCGCCTCACGCGCAAGTTTCAGCGCCGGAAATGCGTCATACCTTGGCTCTTCAAAATCCAGTCGCCGGACGTCCGCCAGCCTCAAGGTCTTCAGGCTGTGCGCTACGCGGTCCGGCCAAGTAACGGCATACTGAATAGGAAAACACATGTCGGAATGGCTTAGTTGGGCAAGAATCGAACCGTCAACAAATTCTACCATCGAATGAATGATGCTCTGTGGATGTACCACGACCTGCACCTTGCTCATCGGGACATCAAACAACCAGTGAGCCTCGATCATTTCCAATCCCTTGTTAAACAGAGTCGCCGAATCAATCGTGATCTTTTGTCCCATCTTCCAGGTGGGATGCTTCAGAGCGTCGCTTTTCGTGACCATCTGTAACTTTTCGACCGGCAGCTGGCGAAAAGGGCCGCCGGATGCTGTCAAAATCAGGTTGTTGATATGACGCCCCTCTTTCCCTTCCAGGCACTGAAAAATGGCGTTGTGTTCACTGTCTACGGGCAGGATCAACACCCCCTTTCGTTGCGCCCGTTCCATAACTATTTGCCCGGCCATAACCAGAATCTCTTTGCTTGCAACGGCGAGATCCTTCCCAGATTCGATCGCGGCCAATGCCGGCCGGAGACCCGCCGTTCCCATAATTGCCACCAGGACGAGATCTGCGTCTGCCAGGGTAGCCAGCTCGATCAAGCCTTCTTCTCCTGTCAAGATAGTCGGGTCATACGCCAGCCGCCCGCGCAATTCCATCAGGCCGGAAGAATCAACCAGGCAGATCGCTTTCGGCCGAACGCGATTCGCCACTTCCGCCAGTTTGGCGGCATTTTGGTAGGCGGCCATGGCGACAATCTCCATGCGATCGGGTATCGTTTCGGCAACCTTGATGGCGCTTGTTCCGATCGATCCTGTAGACCCAAGGAGGATTACTCCGCGTTTTCTCATCGAACTAAAAATCGCAAATAGAAGAAGAGTATAGGAGCGCTAAACAATAAACTGTCAATCAGGTCCAACATCCCTCCGATGCCCGGAAGCACCGCCCCTGAATCTTTGACACCGGTGCTTCGCTTTATAATGGACTCCCCTAGATCTCCAACAACGGCGGCCAGACCGATAAGAAGCCCGAGGATTGTCGCGTGAAGAAAATTCAACCACGCCAGCTGTCGCGGCATCAAGAAGATAAGAAGGTAACTCCCGATAACGGCGAATGCCAGCGAACCGCAAAATCCCTCCCAGGTTTTGGCAGGGCTGACGTGAGGTATCATCTGGTGCCGGCCAATTCGGCTCCCCACAAGGTAGGCGCCCATGTCCCCAAATTTTGTGACCACCACCAGGTACAGCACGTAGAATTGACCCGCTGTGGCTCCTTCCGGCGATCTCGGGATCACGTAAACGATTTTGGTAAGGAAGTTAAACAACCATGCGACGTACAAAAGCCCGAACAGCGTGTAGGCCATCGTTTCCAGAGGTGCTTGCTTCGCTGTCGGCCGAAACATTTGGCGCGCGAATACACCGAATAGAAACACGAGCAGCACGAACATCTCGAAGTCGTAGGCCGCGGTCTGACTATTTGTTCGCAACGCCAAAAAGCTGCCGATGAACGAAGCGGCTCCGCAAGCCATCCCGAAGGCTTTGAAACAACGCATTCCTGATTGCTCGATCATCCGGAAATATTCCCAGAGGCCCGCCATACCGAGCGAACCGATGAGCAGCAGGAAAATCGTTTCGTTTCCGGAGAATATGACAAAAAGCGCGATCGCCCACATCGCAATCGCACTGATCAGCCTCCGTAAGAATCGACTCATTGGCAAGAGATGCGCGGAGACTGCCACAAGCCCAGGAAATCGTCTATGGGGTTTTGGGTTTTGAAGCGACACCTCAGCGAAGCTGTGCCTTGATCGCACCAACAGAGCTATCGAGCTTATCCAATTGTTCTTTCAGAGGAGTATGCCGCCTCGCTTCGGAGTCGCAAAAGCTTTCCAGAGGTGTGAAGGTTTGACCCACCTCTTGGTAAAAGGCATCTATCGCGTGGGTCAGTTGCGCCTCGACGGCTCGCGTCAGTTCTCCACGCTTTTCATTCATCTGAAGCCTGTACTGATTCAGAATCTTTCTTCGTCGCCAAACGGCATAGATCGTGCCGGTCAATGCGGCAAGTCCGGCGACGGTGCCGGTAACATCAAGAAGCGCTGTGTGCGTCAGCGCCGCGATCACGGTCGCGATTCCGCCAGCGGCAGCCAGGCCCGTCGGGACGCGCAGCCAGCGAGCGGTTTCTCCGAAAAGGCTGTGCAACTGTTCCTTGATTCTGGCATCGGACATTTGCTCTATCAATGTCAATCGGAGCCGTTGAAGGACCATCTGCCGCTGCGAAAGGAACCCTGGCGTCACCGCGCGAACCTGCTTCTTTGCCGATCCGAATTGAACTTCAACCTTGTCCTGGAGATCCTGCCATATCGAGCGGAGGTCTGATTCCAAAAGAGTAAGCGCGTGCTCGATTTTGACCTCTATCTCCTTCCTCAGCTCAGTTTCTACCTGCCCTTGAAAGTCCTTTTCCCATCGAGTCCCCGAGAAAACCATCTTGAATGTCTGGCCCAAGGTCAACTTCTGCTCCAATACGTTTTCGCCCCGTTCCCGACAGGCGTCATAGGCCTGTTCGATCTCGCGTATAAATCCACCGATCTGGCGCTTGGTTTGGGCCTTCCGAGCTTCGAACGTTCCACGGATGGATGCCAGTTTTTCCTGATCAGATTTTAGAATCTCGAGCGAGCCCTGGAGTCGCGCCCGCAACCCTCCTGCCAGGACTTGAGCCGTCTGAGCCACCGAGCGCAGTTTTCCCCCCCGTTCTTCGCTCTGAGAAACCGTTGCGGTGATCCAATCTTCAAGCGGACCGAAGTTGCTTTCGTTCCATAGCCTTTCTCGGTCTGGGACAGCATTTGTTTTTGCCTGCAAAGCTTTCTTGGCTGAGACAGCAAAAATAGGGCAACTCACACTCAGAATATGGAGAGCCGTCTGTTCCAGATGTTTTGCCACAGCTTGCACTTCATGCGGTTCCCTCAAATCCGCCTGCTGCACGACAAAGACGATATTCTTTTTCCACTGGTGGCCAATTAGACGGAGAAGATCCCATGCAGATGCCGCCCAGGGGTTTGTCACCGAAAAAACGAAGACGATTAAATCGGCCATCGGCACGAAGTTCTCCGTGATTTCCTGATGATTGGCGACGATAGTGTTTGTGCCAGGCGTATCAACGATGTTGAAGTCTCGTAGAAAGTCGATCGGCCGATGGCGCTCGGCAAGATGCTCCGAAAGTTGCACGTCGTATTCAGACTCGCCGTATTTGAAAATATAGATCCGGTCCGTTGCGGGCAGGACGTCGACTTTGCAGAAGTCGCGACCGAATAGTGCGTTCAACAGCGACGATTTGCCGGCCTTTACCTCCCCAACGACCACAAACAGAAAAGGTTGGTTGAGGTTGGCCACCAGATTCTGAATATTTTGAAGGGTGTCTCCAGGCGCTCCGATTTCACTCGCAAGCACCACGATGGACTTGAGCGCAGTTCCGAGCTGGGTGCGCAGTTCGAGGTATTTCTCGACAACCATTTTGGGGCGAGTGAGTCCTACTGGAGCTTCACAGCGGAAGCCGGCGTAGGAGAGGGTGTTTCCTCCACGTGCTCCCCGCCTTGAGCGTGCACATCCGATGCCCCGCTTCCCTGGCCAGTTTTTGCGGATTTCGGAGAATTTTCATGTTCCGCCGCGGATTTGGCGACAGGTGACGGCGATGGCTTTGGCTTATTCATTGCGATTAATTGGCTTACGGTCACGAACTTGTAACCCTTGCGAATGAGGCCATCGAGCGTTGCCGGCATTGCGTCTACCGTCTGTTTGTGAATGTCGTGAGACAGAACAATAGCCCCTGGATGCACCTGAGCAAGGATTCGCTGCGTAATGACCGAAGCACCGGGCCTCTTCCAGTCGAACGGATCCACGGACCAAAGGATGATATTCAGCCCGAACTGATTCTCAATCCATTCGCGCTGGCGCGGCGTGATCGCTCCGTAGGGCGGCCGCAGCAGGGTCGGCGTAAACCCGCTTGCGCTCTTGATAGCCTCCTGGGTCTTTGTTATTTCCGCTGTGACCCTGTCGTCAGAGAGCTTTGAGAGCTGTGGATGCGTCCAGGAATGATTTCCAATTTCATGCCCATCTGCAAGGATGCGTCGAACAATCTCAGGGTTAGAAGCAGCATTCTGCCCGATCAGGAAGAAGGTAGCCTTGATATTGCGCTCTTTCAGCATTTCAAGCAGACGCGGCGTATTTTCTGCGCTGGGGCCGTCGTCGAAGGTCATTGCGATGAACGGCTGATCGACGCGTGCCTGCGTATAAGTGGCGGGCTTAGCTGGTGTTTCGCCAGGTGTAGGACTTGGTTGCGCTTCCTGGGTGTGCGCAAATAGTTCACCCAGAAACCCAAGTAAAATGATCAGGCCAAGACGCATAGAGTTATAGAAATCGTTTGAGAATTATTTCAATGTTCCTGACCGTCGCTTCCGGCCAGTGCTTTCGATCTGTAATAAGGGCGAAATCGAGCGCGCGATGTTCAGGCCACGTTGGCTCCAAAGGAATATTTCGAATGACCTTGGGAAGGATTTCTCTAGCCGCATCAGCGTTTGCCAGTAAGTTTCCGATAACCGTCTGGGCACTCACTGGTTCGTCTTCGGCTTTCCAACAGTCGTAATCGGTTACGAAGCTCATTGAGGCAAGCGAAATCTCGGCTTCACGTGCCAGCCTGGCCTCAGGCGCACATGTCATCCCGATCACGTCGAATCCCATCCTCCGATAATACTCGGACTCCGCACGGGTCGAAAATGCGGGCCCATCCATGTTCACATAGACTCCACCGTTGTGGATAGTGTAACCGAGTTCCGCGGCTTGCTGTGCGATAATGTCGCGCAACCCAGCGCTTACGGGATCCGCGAAACTTACGTGAGCAAC
>DASZHC010000065.1:0-46929 GCA_035938215.1 Chthoniobacterales bacterium | reverse complement strand
GATGCGCGATTTGCGCGTTAGTAATCATCCAGGATTTGCCGGATCTCGAGAATTTGGCTTTCAGGCTTTGGAATTCAACGTCCCGAACCGAGAACTGATCGATGTTCAGCTTTCCGAGGAACTGCAAGCGTCCATCGGGACCGGCCGCTCCGCTTACCTCGATTTCTGATGGGCCATCAAGCTTTATCTCCTTGGCCCAGGGCACTCTTGGATCGGTGGCAAGCAATGCGGCAAGATTCAATCCGCTGCGTGCCTGAAAATTTTTCTCACCGGTGGCGAGATTCCAGCTTCCTTTCGCAAATAATTCGCCGAGCGGGTCTCTGAGAAACAAGCGCTGCAGATCCAAACGTTGATTTTCTATCGAGAATTCGCAATGCAGATCCCGGAGTTGATAGTTGTTTCGAGTAAAAGACTCGGCAAACAGCCGGCCGTCTTCGAGGCGAACGGATTCTGGCTGAGCGAGGTCCACCTGGAATGTAAAGGCCAGCCGCGGCGTGTCCCCCGAAAAACGGAGTGTTTCGAACTCCCTTACGAACATTTGAACAAAGGATTTTGGAGTTTTGTTTGCAGGCCGGACTCCGGATTCGGGCGGCGGAACAAAATGGAAAGCGGCCGGGTTAATCAAGGTGCCGGACGTCTCCAACCGGAGCCCGTAAGTTATCCCGGAAGCTTGTCGAACCTCGATGCGACCAGGAAAAAAATAGATCCTCGATTGAAACTTCGTGATCCGAATTCGCTCCGTCTTTGGATCAAGCGGATCGACCGGGATCGATATTTTGGCGTCGTGCAAATCGACAGCGTTAAGTGCGGGTTCCTGCTGGAAGAGGTTGGCATAATTAATGTCCAGAGAGAGATCACTTACCTGTGCAACCACTGTCTGCTTGCGATCGCTTTCGTAGATCTCGATGTCTTCGGCAACAAGGCCCCGAAGCGGGTTCAGTGTCAGGCGCCGCACACGGATTTGGAAACCGAAGCGTTGGAACTCCTTGCTCAAGAGGGCGCGCCAATGTCGTCCGAATCCCTTGTGGTAGAAATAGTAACCGCCCCAGCAGAATAGCAGTGCAGTTGCGGCAAGAGCCAACCATTTGATTGAATGGATCGGACGGACGGTCATCTGGGCTAAGGGATGATAAGTAGTGGAGTGAAGAACTTAGCGGCAAAAAGGAATAATTCTATTCACAAAACGGCATAAATGTTGCTATATAAGTAGTTCCGATGATTCAACCGAACTGTCGGGCAAGATTTACCGGGGAAGATTTCAATTTTGTCGTTCGCACGCTTGCGAAACGCCCTGGCCAGCAGGTCAGCTTGGTTCAATTGCTTACCGACCTCGAGACCAGGGATGAAATTCTCGATCACGAGGCGCTGATCCGGGCGGTCCTGGAAAAACCGGGCAACTTGACGATTTCGCCGCAGTTTTACTTCTACATCCTGGCTAGACTTGTCTTGAAACGGTCCGGAATCGATGACCGGACTCTGGCAGACTACGTTGCTGCGTTGTTGGAGAAATTTTCTCAGACGCGTCAATTGAGTTCACCCATCAAGAATGTCGAAGCTCATTATATTTCCGATCTGCTGTTAGCCTTAAAGAAGGCTTCGCCTTACGAGACGTTCCTCATTCGCGCGCACATCGGAAACTACGCGTTGTTCGTAAGCGGCATCTTTCATGAAAACGTTGCCAGCCGAAGCCAACGCGGCGCCCCGAATTGCTCCTTTTATGAGGATATGGGCCGTTCAAGTTTCAAAGCAGTCGCCAGTCACGATGTGGCGCGCAGATACGAAATGAGCGGACTATTCAAGAAATTGGCAGACCAGTTTCATGAATGCCGACTCGCATTGAATCGACTGGCTGACGAGCTAGTGGATTTGGGAGATAACAATTTCATACCGACATTCGTATGAGGCAGACCCTGTTTAGCGAGGTCCAACGATTATTCGAACGCACTTATGCGGCGGTGGGAATCAATCTTGAAGAGTGCTTGATCGATCGATCCCGATGTTCGCAGTTGACCAGGCTTGCAGGAGCATCGGCGCGGGAGTTGAGCGAATTTGCGCGAACGTTCCTGCGGACGGCAGACGATCGTCTCTACGTTGGAATTTATTATTCGAGGTGGCTGATTGAACAACTCGAGCGCTACGATCCACGCAACGGCCTCTCTGACAGCAATATCCGTTCGCTGATAATGTTTGTGGAGGAGATTAACCATGCGCTTCACGCGGCGCTACAATTCAGGGCGGGATTGCGAAGGATCGATAGCGAAGATTTTGCGCGGAACCTGGAGCTGCAGGGTATGGTCGATACCTATCTAGTGTTGCTCTTGTTTGTAGCTTTTTTCCGCAAGACGCAGCGTGTATCCCGCACTGATCGCCGTTGGCTTCGGTTCCACCTTTTTGAATGCAGGTCTTCCAACGGATTTAAGGATGAAAATTTGAGGGCACGCTACCTGGAAGCCGGCGAACTGGCTTCGAGTTATACCCACTACCTCGACACCTTGAACGGCGTGCGGAGGCTTGACGAGATTCGGAATTTCCATGCGCTCCCTTACGAAGCCAAGAAACGGCATATTCTAGCTTTGATGAATCGCCCCAAATCGTAGGCGCTTTGAAAAACCGAAATCACGCGATGCGGTTTGACCTCAGACCCGCGTTGATCTACAACGCGAAGCGTCATGAAGATTTGGATCAACCGAGCCGGCCAAAATCTCGGGACGTTTACAGAGGAAGAAGTTCAAAGAGGGTTAACTCAGGGTCAATTCGTGGCGACAGACCTCGGCTGGCAGGAGGGAATGGAGACATGGAAGCCGCTCTCAGAATTTCCGGCTCTGCGAATGCCGCCCCAACCAGTTTCCGCGGCCCTAAGGATGTCTCCGTCGCCCGCTGCCGCGCCGGTCCTACAAACCGCCCTGGCCACTACTGAGATCCAGGAGGATGGCCCCGCTTGGGAACAGCGGCAAACGCTAGGAGTTGTCAAAGCGCTTTTTGAAACCTGGAAGGAAGTTCTCCTCCATCCTGGGACCGCCTTTTCTCGCATGAGAACGACCGGAGGATTCACCGGGCCGCTTCTTTTCACCGCTGTGATGGTAATTGTTTGGGCGGTCTTTATGCTGATCTACCATTTTGTTTTTACCGGATCATTCGGTGCCATGGCCGCCCCCTCACGGGCCGATTCGAGCACCATGGCAGCCCTAGGAGTCGGTACTTCGGTGTTATCGATAATTTTGATTTTCATCATCGCCATTCCAATGATTCTGGCCATGAACTTTGTAAGCGCCGGGATCACGCACCTCTGTCTTTCGCTCTTCAAAGGAACATCCAAAAGCTACGAAGCTACTTATCGCGTCGTTGCTTATTCTTACAGTGCATGGATCTTTTCAGTCATCCCGTGCATAGGCGGTATGGTGGCAGCGATTTGGGCGCTGGTCTGCACGATTATCGGGCTGTCTAAGGTCCACCAAACGGAAGGCTGGCGCGCTGCGGTTGGGGTGTTACTGCCGGTGTTTGTATGTCTATTCCTGACTGCCGGAGTCTATCTGGCGATCCTCGCCATCGTTTTCTCGTCGCTTCACAATGCGAATAATTAAACGCAGACTCGAAATCTGCTTCCGGCCCCTGGCTCCACAGGAAATAGACGTCGAATTCCTGTTTCTTAGCGTCTCAGTGACCTCTGTTGCGAGTTGCTTCGTGTGGCTGGCTTTTGGACTGCCTTGGCCGAAATGTTGGTTTCGCCAACTCACGGGTTTACCCTGCCCGACATGTGGTGCTACCCGTTCTGTTCTGTCGCTCGTCCACGGCAATCTTGCTGGAGCTATAGGCCACAATCCGCTCCTGTTCTTTTGTTATATCGCGACGCTGGTCCTCGATCTCTATAGCGCCTTCGTCCTGCTCTTCCGGCTTCCGAGGCTGCGACTAGCCTGTCTGCCAGCCAAGGTCAAACGTCGTTTGTGCGTCCTGGCATTTACTGCAGCTGCCGTAAACTGGATTTACCTCGTTGCAAACCGCTGAGCAGTTGGCGGGATCCACAATAAAAGTCGGGCTTGCCTTGTTCTGCTCTGCGCAAAAAAGAGTAAGGCCTGCCACACCGTTTCGATCCATTGCTTCCAAAGCTAGATCAGGGCGATTGCAATCCCGGCTCAAATGTCCGAGAACAACGCGCCGTAGCCGGTGCCCCGCAATTTCTGCTACCAGTTTCGCACCCGCATCGTTCGAAAGATGGCCGTGCCGGGACATGATACGTTGCTTTACCGACCAAGGCCGTTTCGGATCTTCCTGCAATAACCGTTCATCGTGATTTGTTTCGATGACGAGCGTATGCACGTTGCGGATTCTTTCGAGTGCCAGCTTGGGTGCATACCCAAGGTCCGTCAGAAACCCGATTGATCCGTCGTCGCTGCTGAAGACGAAGGCCATCGGATCGACGGCATCGTGCGGCACGTAAAAACTCTGAATCTCAATATCCTTGAGTGAAAAAGAGCGGCCCGGCTCGAAGAGATTCCAGGTGGAATATTCGGCCAGCCAGCCATGACGTATCATTTCCGCAGTCCGGGAATTGGCGTAGATCGGTATGCCAAATCGACGGCAAAAGACCTCGAGGCCGGCGACATGGTCGCTGTGTTCATGTGTAATGAGAATGCCGTCAAGGCTCGCGGGATCGACGCCGGAAGATTCGAGTCGCACCGCAATCTGTCGCGCGCTGAACCCGGCATCAATGAGGACCCGGCACCGGTTTGTGGCGACTAAAGAAGAATTACCCCCGCTACCACTGCCAAGAACCGTCAAACTGAACACGCCGGTTATTAAAGCGCACAAGGATTGGGAAGCCAATCCAAGATATGCGCTTACTGAAAAAAGTCTCGATTGGAGGAGTCGGCCGCGCTCTTAGGGGACCGAGGCTGGAGCAATTGTCCGCGCGATTAGCATACTGCTTTAGGCTTGATTCGTGGCCGCATTTGCATGTGTCTGGGAATCCGGTACCTTTGGATTCCCCGGTCCCGCTTATAGATCCCTCCAATTTATGACCCGTTATGTAACTTATCTTTTCATGGGCGCTCCCGGCAGTGGAAAAGGAACGCAAGGCAAAGTCCTGGGAAGCGTTCCACGATTCTTCCATTGCGCGTGTGGCGAAGTGTTTCGTTCTCTCGATCTTCGAACTCCGCTTGGACAGAAGTTTATCGAGTACTCGAGCAAGGGATTGCTGGTGCCGGATGATCTGACTGTCGAACTCTGGCGGACAAAGATTGAAGCGCAGGTCCTGGAGGCTGAATTCAAGCCGGACATCGACGCTCTGGTGCTTGACGGAATACCGCGCAATGTGAATCAGGCCAAGCTTATGGAACGGCTGATTGATGTGAAACAGGTCTTCCATCTCTCGTGTCCGGACCGGGACGAACTGGTTCGAAGATTACGAAAGCGCGCGATTAAGGACAACCGCTTGGATGACGCAAACGAAGAAGTGATCCGCAAGCGTTTGCTGACCTACGAGGCCGAGACAAAACCGGTTCTGAACTTTTACACAGGCCTGGTAACAACACTTGATGCTCTTCAACCTCCGGTAAAGGTTCTTCAGGACATTATCAGCGCCATCTGGAATGCCAGCCACGAATCGATTGCGTCCGTTGCGTGACTCGGGTCGTTTTTATGGGGACCGGAGAGATCGGTTTACCGGTCCTTCACTGGCTTGCAAACGCTTCGTCGGTTGAGTTGGTTGCTGTCGTAACGCAACCCGATAAACCGGTCGGAAGGTCTCAGATACTCATGCCGCCGGCCACCAAGGCTGTGGCGATGAGCTTTAATCTCCCTGTATTGCAGCCAGAGAAAGTGCGACGCCCTGAAGAGGTGGAACGCCTCGCGGCATTTTCACCGGATCTGATTGTGGTGATGGCTTACGGACAAATCCTTCCCAAGGGCTTGTTGGAAATGCCGGCTCTCGGTTGTCTGAACCTGCACGCTTCACTCCTGCCGCGCCATCGCGGCGCCGCACCGATTCAGGCTTCAATTCTTGAAGGAGACGAATCGAGCGGTATTACGCTGATGTATATGGAGCAAGGGCTGGATTCCGGCGATATTCTGGTCGCCAGATCTATCCCGATTCGACGGCGGGAGACAGCCGGCTCCTTGCACGATCGTTTAGCAGCGATCGGACCGGAAGTTTTGGTCTCCGCCCTGGATCTCGTGCTTGAGAGAAGGGCTCCCAGGACTCCGCAGGATCAGTCGCAGGCGACCTACGCCCCGAAACTCAACCGCGAATCGGGTATGATTGACTGGTCGCGCGATTGCTGGTACCTGGATCGCCTTGTGCGAGCAATGAATCCATGGCCGGGCGCATTCACATGGGTCAAAAATCCGGGTGGCACGGTCAAGAAACTGAAAATCCATAATGCATTGCCTGTGCATCGGATGTCCGGAGCAATCGGTGTTGTTGAGCGGGTCGGGTGCCGCGGAGTCTCCGTCGGCTGCGGCGCGGGTGGATTGCTGCTGAGAGAGGTCCAAATCGAGGGCAAGCGCCGCCTTGCAGCCGCGGAATTTGTGCGCGGATTTCCGTTAGAGCCGGGAACCTCGCTTGGGAACGGTGTTTGAAGTTGAGTTGCCGTTTTTCGATTGCTGGCTAGCGTTCGCAACGACCTGCGGCTCTGTGACTTGTGCAAGAAGCTTGGGTTTTTTTAGGGCGCGCATAATTCCGCTGTCGGGTCGAGCCTGCCCCATCAATGAGCCAATAAAAGTGCTGTGCGCAAAAAAAGTAGAGCAATCCAGTTCACCAAAGAAGATTCTGCGCGCCAATTCCACGGCCCTAAAGCCCTTTGTTCCCTTAGTTACCTTCTGTTTACATGCTTTTGCTGTTTCCGAACACAGAAGTAACCGAAGTTTTTGCTGAACAGGAGAAAACAAAGCAAACAACGTTTGAAACCAGGGCCCAACTGCCCAACTCATCAAACAGCTGAAAGACAAACGTGAGTCCCTCAAATCTGAGGACTTCCGCCACCAGTTCCTGAAAAGTTGCGGCAAAGAAATTCCTCCGGCGTTCTGCGTGACAATTTGGAATTGGCAGCAGCCTCACTAAAGTACGGCATCTTGCCCCAGAGGGCTTTGTCTCCGACTATGAAAAAACGTCGCTTGGCTCGAGTAACGGCTACATTCAATAGATTCGGTTTGGAAGAGGCCCATTGCGCAGAGCCTAGGTGCTGGCCATCCGCACCAAGCACCATGACCACCGTGTCCTCTTCCTTACCTTGGAAGGTGTGCAATGTACCGACGCGTTGTTTGCACCACTTCCGGATTTCGCCCTTTTTCGGAAGCGTAACGTCAAAGGCGACTGTTTTCGACCAATCTGCGTTCTCCAAAGCTTCAGATATTGCCTTCTTGATCGCCCTAAAAGGGGTAATCACGTATAAAGCCGGCAGTGTCTGGTCTCTAGCGTAGCAACTGACAATCAATTCAACCACTAGCCTGGTCTGGCCTGGAACCTCTTGCCTGCTTCGGACTTGGCCACCAACATCGATCCAAGCGCTACCGCAAGGTATCGGCGGGCCGTCGGGAAGTTCGCTTTCTTCGAGTCCAAATATCATCTTTCCCTCGTAGGCGATGCAATTCGAGATATCGAACATTGGATTGATGCACCTTCTGTGGACGCGGAGGGGACTGCCTATCCATAATCGGCCGGAATCCTCGGAACCGAGATACGTTCCGTAGCGATTGGCGCCGTCACCAAGTTTTTGGATCGAAATTTTGTTCGGCGCATATGCAAGATCGCGAGTGTGCGGTGAGAGACCAGATAATGCTGATATCAGCCTGCTAGGCAACGTAAATACCGGCTCAATTTGAAGTGGATCGCCCACGATAATTGCCCGGTTCGCGCGCCAAAGCGCTCCAACCGCAGCCTGCGGAACACCTTGACCCGCTTCATCTATGAACAGCCAGCCGATATCACCTGGGCCACAATTCCGGAATTGATTTGCGAAGGAGGCGAATGTGGTCGAAACGACCGGAACTATCATGAAAAGGCTTTGCCAGATCAGTGGAACATGACTTGGGCAATCAGGTTGCTTATTCGACAGCAACTTAGCAACGGAGTAAATATTGCCCCGAAAACCGCCGCCGCTTCTTCCCACTTCGGCAAGCCATGCTTCATGCAAGGACAATGCGGCCGCAAACAGTTCCGTTCGCTGAACGGTTAATTCTTGATTGTACCACAATCCTTTCTTCTGAACATCGGCGGTTTCAAGATCAGCGGCGTTCGCAAGGGACTCAATTCCGCCAAATTCCCGGCTTAAATCTTCTAATTCGGCTTTTTTTGAAGTCCAAATCTCTCGCTTCTTTTGCAAGGCATTTTCTGCGGCTGAGCAGGCGTTTGCCGCATTTTCGCCCTGTTTACCGAGCTCATCGAGGTCATGTCTCAGTCGGGCTATCTCGCGCAGAATTGCTCGCTGTTCAGATGCGTTCTCACGAATCTGCTGTCTGTGCGTTCTTGCTTCAGCTCGCCGCAACAATTTCGCCCACATTCCAGGGGCGCTCCGATCAAGCAGCCGCTCGTGCTCTTTCAGGGACAAACAACGCTCGTTCAGTTCGCTTCGCTTTGCGACCATTTCACTGATTTGCTTTTGAATGCGCTGACTTTCGCGTCTCCAGTGGTTGAGGGCATTGACCTCGTCAGCAGCAAAGGCGCCCTCCGATAGATTGATAGGATTGGAGTGCAATTCAGCAAAGCGTGCCAAACTCTCGAGCTTCTCGCTAACCGCTTCCCAGGCCAATCGAAATTGTTTCTTTGCGGCGCTGAAGGACGGTCCCTGATAATTGTCTATCCACTGTATAATCGTCTGCGGATTCGGAGTCTCCGAAGGGATTAGTTCTTTTTCCCTTTTATCTGCCATGAAAATGAACCGTTCCTTGAAAGTGTGTCGATTTCTGGCTTTGCCTAAGACACATGAAATAAGTCCCCATGGGACATCGCCGGGAGCAAGCTTGACGAATCTCCACTCATTCTTTTGCGCGGCTACTTTGTAAGCGACGGCCTGCAAGTACTTTTGTGAACGCCACGGTTCACGAAGGCTATCGCGCTTCGGCAAATCGACCGAGATATTTTCGACCGCCGCATTATTGGTTGAGGCAACCACCATTTCGAACCCAGTTAGTGCAGGTTTTAGTACACGGATTTTACTCGCATCCGTTCTATCGTTGAAATGGACATGTGTATATTCACTGGCTTCGAACGCGTCCGCCGCTGTAGCAAGTGAAGCGAGGACTTTGGCGCGTCGCACGATGTTTTCCGCAAAAATGTCCCTCAATAGAGTGGTCTTTCCAGTACCTGGCGGACCGTTGACGGAAAACAAGCTCGATCCGGCAGCCTGGTCCAAAGCGATGTTGATTGCAAACTGCTGCATCAAACTCAGCGCATTTTCCGGCTTGTCGAACCAATGCGCTCGATTGAGACGCTTGGGATGCAGAATATCAATGATCTTCTGACGCCCAATATCGCTATAAAGATCGATTCGATTCTCAGGCACCGGCTCGGCTAGATATTCTGCAAGCGTCTGGGGAATGTCGCCTGCTCTGAGGAAAGCTATTGCCAGCTCGATATCGCGAATGAAAAAACTGTTCAAAATATCGATTTCAGGCTCAATCGAATCTTCGTCCTCTTCGTCTTGCTCGGAATCGCCGAGGGCGGCAAGGGTTTCGGCGTCGTTTCGGATCCGGCCTGCAATCTTCCTGTCAGGCTCGGTCTTTTGCGCCCGCATTGCAGACCTCTTTTCGGTGGTGTTGGCCACTAACACGGCTAGCCGCCCACAGTCTGCGGGCACGTATCCCGCCCATTCGCAAAGCAGCCCGTGCAAACCGATGATTTCCGAGTTGGCAATCGCCCGCTTCGAAGATTCCTCTTCCCAGCCAACTCCGTAGTCCGATCGAAAATTGGCCAGAAGCTCCGACAACCGTAGTTTCGCTGTCTCGAAGGCGTCGTACCCCAACGAGGAGAGACCGCTCTCTTGTGCGCGGCCCAAAGCCCAGGGCAAGGTCGAAATCGAAAGCCTTTCAAAGCACGGCACGCCATCTACGGAGAGCTTGACCTTCGCAAAACAGGTCGATCCTTCCAAGTCCGCGCGCTCCGCGTCCTCGAATTCATCCGCAGAGCCAAGGGAAACCGCACCAAATTGTCTATAGACCTGTGCACACTCGGCTTTGTCAAAGATTCCGAGGTACAGACTGTAAGAATTAAGAATGTGTGTATCGGGAATGTTCGGTTTCCATAGGCTCCAATTCTCATCTGCGAGCGCATCTGAATGAAGCCAATGAATCTGCCAGTCATCGCACTCCGCAATTTGGGCATCGAGATCAAAAGGGAGGAAGAACTCGATCTTGTGCCAGTAATTTAGAATATCGAGCATCCTATCTCGATCATTGGCGGATAGTGTCTTGTTCATTCCGTACTGTCTCATTTGCTTTCGAGCGAAAACTCGAACGCTTCGTTCGCCAATGAGTCTTCCAATTGCTGCTATAATCAACCAAACTCTACATCAATCGACAATTTCGAAAGATTCAGTCGAATTCGCATTTCTTTGAACGAATCGAATCGTCCACTTGCTTCACGCTTCGGGCCATCATCGAGCACCATCTCCACGGTTCGACGTTTGAAGGCTCCTCTCATCTTATTTCTCAGGCTCCATCGAGGTTCTCTCCGTTAACCGGGGCAATCTCCGTAATCTCTTTGACACAGCTAAAAGATGATATACTTTTGCAGAGGCGTATATCCAGACAAAGCTATGCGTGTTTCGAAGTGGGGTAATAGCCTCGCAATCCGGCTTCCTGCCGCCATCGTTGAGCTACTGGAATTAAAAGAAGGTGACGAAATCGAGATAGCCGTTGCCGATATTCGCAGGTTCAATGTCTCGCGTAAGGCGTCTCGCGAGGATTTGCTGAAGCGGCTGCGCGCATTTCGCGGTCGCCTGCCTGACGATTTTAAATTCAATCGGGACGAGGCGAATGCCCGGTAGTTTTCTTGACTCAAACGTCATTCTATATCTTGCTTCCGGGCAACAGGCGAAAGCTGATCGTGCGGAAGAACTCATCGCCAGCGGCGGCACGATCAGTGTTCAGGTTCTTAATGAGATCGCTAATGTTGCGCGGCGCAAAATGGGTATCTCCTGCGCGGAGACCCGCGATTTTCTCTCGATGGTGCGCGGTCTTTTGAAGGTTGAACCCGTGACAATTGAGATGCACCATGCTGGAATTCATCTAGCTGAACGTTACCGTCTTTCGGTGTACGACGCGATGATAGCATCGGCAGCTCTCTTAGCGGAGTGCGATACACTGTTCTCAGAAGATCTTCAGGATGGATTACTCGTTAACGGTCGACTGCGAGTCGTTAATCCGTTTTGATGCCTGAGGGGCAAACAGTTGGAAGGTCAGAAAGGCAGAGCCCGATCTCCGAGCGCTTGCGGCGTTTCCTGCGCTTCAGACGCTCCCATCAGTGAGCGGTCTCGGCTCGAGTCTGGGTTCTGCTAATGTCTCCTTCAGCTAGTTTTCGGTTGAAGAGCTCGAGCGCCATCGCGTACACAATGCGGGCCGCTGCGGGATCGTAACGGTATCCTTCGTCACGCATGAAAGCGTGTGCGCCATTAAATTCGTGCCAACTGAAGCTAATGTCCGCATCAGCCAGAGTGTTATAAATGCTCGCCCGACCCTCGCGCGGAACGTGCGGATCCTGCCGGCCAAAGACCATTAGCAGCTCGCCTTTAATCTCGGGAATCCTGTCGAGCGAGTTGTCGCTCATACCCTTGCCGAGACTTCGCTTGTGAATATCGGTCGGATAGCAACACGTCGCAGCGAGCACTTCGGGATTCATCGCCGCTCGAAAAGCGAGGTGCCCGCCTATGCAGAACCCCATAACACCAAGCTTGCCGGTGCATTGCGGATGCGATTGCAAGTAGTTGAGAGCGACGCGCGCATCGGCATCGTAACTCGACAATTCCTTGGTAATCTTATCGGTGTTGCCGCGATCGGCTCCGGCCTGATCATAGGGCAATACCGTGCCCGGCTGTTCGAGTTCATGAAAAATCTCCGGCACCGTCACGACGAAGCCGTGGCCCGCCAGCAGCGCCGCAGTTCTCCGGATCGGTCCGGTGACCTGGAAAATTTCGGAAAACAGGACGATTCCCGGGTACCGGCCTTCGGCGACGGGACGCAAAACGTAGGTCCTCATGGGTCCGGCTTGTGTTGAAAGGTCAATGGATTCGTCGTCTTTGATGGTCATAAACGGGGAAGGTGATAAGAAATGCTGATAGGGCGCAAGACCTACGGCTGTCAATCCGAAAGCAGCGCGAGCAGACTCGAGGCTTGATCCAACAGAACCTGGAAAAACTGGTCCGACTCGTTACGCGCCACACAACTTCTCTTGGAATGCAGGTCATTACTTGCGGGCCATCGGCGATCCGTCGAGTGTCGTCGTCATGGCTAGCGACGTGGAATTTCGGACTGGAGATCTGGCTGAAGTTCTTTCCGGTCCGTTCCGGCGCAGGTTGAGCGTGATCTTGCGACGTTACGAGGAGAGCGAACTTTGGCTGGTGGCCATCTATTATCCGTCGGAGAACTGCTTCATCCATACGTATCTGAACGAGCAACAGCTCAAGATCATCGGCCATCTTGAAGGGGCCTGAATTCGAGATCGAACCGGTGGCTCACCACAGAGACACGGAGAGTACGAAGCTTGGTGTCCGCTCGCTTCTCGAGAGCCGAGGCCGGCGTTGGGGGGTGCAAACTCAGAAAATTTCGGTTGACGAAATTTTTTAACTTTACATTATTCAGCGTTGGCCACTATATGCGGTGGTCAATGGGTGAGACAACCCCTATATATGGAGCGAAGGAAGTCTTTGACGGAACGGCTGAATGTTGCGTGCAAACGATCGCAAGGCCGGGGACAAATCGGTCCGACCGCCGGGCTTCTGAACGAAACAAACGCATTCAAAGGCAAAACAACCAAGACCAAACAGGAAAACTAAAGAAAATGAAATCTTCTCGATCGGCATCGTCTCAAGCTGTTCCGGCCAGAAAAACCAGTAAAAAGGCAGCGGCCTCGGCGGTCGCCGAAACTCTTGCAAAACCACAGAAGAACAAAGTCATGCAGGATAGCAGGGAACAGGTCGCATTACGGGCCTATTTCATCGGAGAGCAACGCAGATCGCTCGGAATCGCTGGCGACGAGACTTCGGATTGGGTTCAGGCCGAGCAAGAGCTCAGCCAGGAGTCGAAAGATTAGTTTGCAATTTACGCCGGGTGCAGGACCGCGACTGGTTCAGGACCGCTTTTGCGCTGTCGTAACCGATCCAGGTAGAGGTAGATCACGGGGGTTGTATAGAGCGTCAGCATCTGCGACACAATCAAACCCCCGATGATGGCGACCCCCAGGGGTTGGCGGATTTCTGAGCCGTCCCCTTGGCCGAGTGCCAGCGGGACCGCACCGAACATGGCGGCCAGCGTGGTCATCATAATTGGTCGAAATCGGATACAGCAGGCCTGGTAAATCGCCTCCGCTGGCGACAATTTCTGGTCTCGCTCGACCTCCAGTGCGAAGTCAACCATCATGATGGCGTTCTTTTTGACGATGCCGACTAACAGGATGATGCCGATGATTGAGACGATTGACAGGTCAACCCTGCAAATGAGCAATGCGAGCAAGGCGCCAAGTCCGGCGGAAGGCAGGGTCGACAGGATCGTCAGGGGATGAATATAACTCTCATACAAGACGCCTAGCACGATGTAGACGGCGATGATTGCGGTCAGGATGAGGATTGGTTCCGACGAGAGAGAATCCTGAAAGACTTGCGCCGTCCCCTGGAAACTGCCCCGAATCGTGTCAGGCATATGTATGGCGCGCGCCGCTTTCTCGATAATTTGCGTCGCTTGCTGGAGAGAAGTGCCAGGATCCAGATTAAACGAGAATGTGACTGCCGGGAACTGGCCCTGGTGATTGATCGCGGTCGGGGTGTTGGTCGCTTGAATTTTTGCAATCGCGCTGAGTGGGACTTCAATACCCGATGTGCCGGCAATGTAGATTTTGTTGAGGGCGGCGGGATCTCCAAGATATTGCGGCAAGGCCTCCAGCACGACATGGAATTGGTCGCGATCATTATAGACGACCGAAACTTGCCGCTGACCGAATGCGCTGTCCAGGGCGCTATCGACCTGCTGAGGCTGGATCCCGAGTTGAGATGCCTTCACCCGGTCGACTATGACGTTAGACTGTAGGCCGAGTTGCTGCTGATCGGTTGTCAGGTCCTTCAATTTCGGGTTCTTTTGCAGTTCCGCCAACAGCTTGGGAACATAAGTATTCAGATCTTCCTGGCTCGGACTCACCAATGAGTAAATGTATTGACCCTTTGTTGCCCGTCCGCCAATCCGGATGTCCTGTGCCGCCTGTAAGAAAACGCCGATTCCCGGTATCCTCGCCGTTTTCCCGCGTATCCTGGCAACCACTTCGGTGGCGGTCACATTTCTTTCCCTCCTTGGCTTCAGGGTAATAAACATTCGGCCGGTGTTACTGCTCCCACCCCCTCCGCTACCTACGGCTGAAGTTATGGAGGCAACGGCAGGGTCGCGCTTCACGATTTCGGTCACCTGATTCTGTTTCGCCACCATTGCGTCAAAAGAAATATCCTGCGCGGCTTCGGTAATCCCCATGACCATGCCGGTGTCCTGTTGCGGGAAGAATCCCTTGGGCACGATGTTGTACAACCAGATCGTGACGCCAAGTGTCGCTGTCGTAACGAGCAGCATTAGAAGAGAATGTCGCAGCACCCAACGCAACGACCTGGAATACAGAGCAAGCAGACCGGCGAACATCCTTTCGGTGACGCAATAGAACCAACCCCGAGACTGTTCTGGCTTTTCCTCTCGCAAGAAGCGGGAACAAAGCATCGGGGTCAGAGTCAGTGATACGACTGCCGAAACGAGTATCGCGATGCCCAGGGTCACGGAAAATTCATGAAACTGCCGGCCGATAATTCCACCCATGAACAGCAAGGGAATAAACACCGCAACCAATGAGACACTTATTGAAACAACGGTAAACCCGATCTGACGCGCGCCTCTGAGGGTCGCTTCGAGGGGGCTCAGTCCTTGCTCCAGATGACGCACGATGTTTTCGATGACAACAATGGCGTCATCGACGACAAACCCCACCGAGATGGTGAGCGCCATGAGCGAGATATTGTCGAGGCTGAATTTGAGCAGGTACATCATCGCGAACGTCCCAGCCAGCGCAAGCGGGACAGTGATACAAACGATGAAGGTTGTCGATACGCGTCGCAGGAACAAAAAACAGACCATCACGACCAGTGCAACGCTAATGAGAAGCGAAGCTTGAACGTCGGCGACCGAAGCCCGGATCGTAAGTGTTCGATCGCTCTGAATCTGCAGGTGGATCGCCGGTGGTAACCATCGCTGTAATTGAGGGAGAATGGCTTTAATGCGATCGACGGTCTCGATGACGTTCGCGTCCGCCTGTTTCCGCACGAACATCACAACGGCTCGTTTGGAATTGAACCAACCGGCTTGAAGCCTGTCCTCCGTCGCATCGATCGCGCGGCCCACTGCGCTCAACGGAATCGGTACACCATTTCTCTCTCCGATGATGAGGTTCTTGTACTGATCTGCGTTGAACAGTTGATCGTTGGTGTTCACCGTGAAGCTGATGCGATCCCCATCAATAGCTCCTTTGGGTTCATCCTTGTTTTGTCCCTGAAGAACCGCGCGAACATTTTCGATGCTCAATCCCATTGAGGCCAGGGCCGCCGGATCGACCTGCACGCGAACGGCTGTCTTAGCTCCGCCGCCAACATCTACCTCGCTTACACCCGATACCTGGGAAATTGCCGGCACCAGCAGTTCCTCAGCCTGGTTGTAAATTTGCGACAACGGCACTGCGTCTGAGGTCAGTGCGAGAATCAAGACCGGGGTATCGTTCGGGTTGGCCTTTCGGTAGGTCGGCGGGCTTGGGAGACCCACTGGCAATTCGCTTGAGGCCGCGTTGATTGCCGCCTGAACGTCGCGTGCCGCGCCATTAATGTCGCGGCTGAGATCAAACTGAAGCGTAATGCGAGCTCCGTTCAATTGACTTACCGACGTGATTTCGTTCACGCCTGCGATATTGGCGAACCTTCGTTCCAGAGGCGCGGCAAGTGACGTTGCAGCTGTCGCAGGGTCTACGCCTGGATAGTTGGCGCTCACGTTGATTGTTGGGAAATCAACTTGCGGCAGAGGCGCAACTGGCAGGAATCGGTATGCAACCAAACCTGCGAGCATCAACCCGGCAGCAAGAAGCGATGTAGCGATTGGCCGGCGAATAAATGGCTCAGAAACATTCATCCTAACGAGGCCGCACCTCAGGCCAGCGAGATTTAAGGGTATTGCTTTTCAAGGGTTCTAAAGCGTCATTGCCGGTTCAAGTTCTTCCGCCTTGACCGCCGGTTTCTGGCGCCGTCGGCTCAGCAACTTGCCGATCTTATCCATGTAAAGGTAAATAACGGGGGTCGTGTAAAGGGTGAGAAACTGAGAGAGGAGCAGACCGCCGACGATCGTGATGCCGAGCGGCTTGCGCAGCTCTGCCCCGGTCCCCTCCTGGACAGCAAGCGGAAGGGCGCCAAGCAGCGCCGCCATTGTGGTCATCATAATCGGCCGAAACCGCAACAGGCAGGCCTGATAGATCGATTCCTCCGGAGTCTTGCCTTCCTCGCGCTCAGCATCGAGCGCAAAGTCAATCATCATAATCGCGTTCTTCTTCACGATCCCGATCAGCAGAATGATTCCGATCAACGCGATTAGCGAAAAATCCATCCCGAATAGCCGCAGCGCCAGGAGTGCTCCGACACCGGCTGAGGGCAAGGTCGAGAGAATGGTAATTGGATGAATGTAGCTTTCGTATAATACACCCAGTACGATGTAGATAACGACAATCGCCGCCAAAATCAGATACGGCTCAGATTGCAGCGAGGACTGAAATTCCGCAGCAGTTCCGGAAAAGCTGGTGGCGACGGTCTCCGGCAAACCGATTTCGGCTTTTGCTGCTTGGATGGCCTTCACGGCCTGACCGAGAGAACTTCCCGGAGCCAGATTGAAAGAAATGGTTACGGCCGGAAACAAATTCTGATGGAGAATTGACAGAGGCGCCGTGGTGGTCCGCATGGTTGCGATTGCCGACAACGGGACTTGTGGCCCACCTGTTGTGATTGCCCCGTTGGCAGTGATCGATCCGGGGCTCGAAACGCTGCCCGCTTGCTGGGACCCGGCCGCGTTAACGTAGATTTTATCCAGGACGCTGGGTGAGTCTCTGAACTCTGGCGCAGCTTCGAGCACAACCCAGAACTGGTTCAGCTGGGTAAATATGATCGAGATCTGGCGCTGTCCAAAGCTATCATACAAAACATTGTCGACAGCGTCGATTTGAACTCCCAGCCGCGAAGCCTTTTCTCGGTCGATGTCAATTACGGTTTGGAGACCGTTCGTTTGCTGGTCGCTTGCGACATCGCTAAGCTCAGGAATCTTTTTGAGTCGATCCAAGAATTTCGGCGTCCACTCGGCCAATTCTGCCGAGTTGCTGTCCTCGAGGATATATTGATACTGGGTGCGGCTCACTTTGGTGTCTATCTGCAAATCCTGCACCGATTGCGTGAAAAGGGAGATTCCTTGAATATGCTTGGTCGCCTCGCGCAGCCGCGCCATGATCTGGTCTGCGCTGGACTTGCGTTCTTCCCGCGGTTTCAACACAATGTACAAGCGCCCGGCATTTACTGTTGCGTTGACTGTCCCCGCTCCGACAAATGCAGCAACGCTTTGGACATCCGGATCTTTCTCGACGATATCGGAGACCTGTCGTTGCTTCTCCAGCATAGCTTTGAACGAAATATTTTGAGCCGCATCCGTGACTCCAATGATCTCGCCGGTGTCCTGGTTGGGCAGCAAACCCTTCGGCACCACGAGATAAAGATAGATGGTCGCTATCAGTGTTGCGATCGCGACGAGCAGAGTAATAAACCGATTCCGCAAGACCCATTTCAATCCGGCGTCATAAAAGTTGAGCATGCCTTCAAATGCTCTTTCACTCCATCGAAAAAGCTTACTCTGCTTGCCGTGATCAATCGGCTTCAGGAACTTTGCGCACATCATCGGGGTGAGCGTCAGGGAAACAATCGCCGAGACGATCACCGCCACGCTGAGCGTGATTGCAAATTCCCTGAATAACCGGCCCACGATTCCGGTCATGAAAAGCAACGGGATGAAAACGGCGATCAGCGAAAAACTGAGTGAGATAACGGTGAATCCGATCTGTCGAGAACCCTTCAGAGCTGCTTCTAAAGGCGGTTCACCGGCTTCGATGTATCGAAAGATGTTCTCGATCATCACGATGGCATCGTCAACGACAAACCCGGTCGAGATGGTTAACGCCATGAGCGAAAGGTTATTCAGACTGAACCCGGAGAGATACATGATCCCAAACGTTCCAATCAGCGAGAGTGGCAACGCCACGCTTGGAATGACGGTTGCCCAGAGCCTGCGCAGAAATAAAAAGATGACCAGGATCACCAGACCAACGGTCAGGATCAGCGTAAATTGAACGTCGCGGACCGACGCTCGAATGGTTTGCGTTCGATCGCTCAGAATAGAAACCTTGACCGCGGGCGGAATCGACGCAGTCAACTTCGGGAGCAATTTTTTAATGCGGTCAACTGTCTGAATGATATTTGCGTTAGGTTGCCGTTGAATATCGACTAGAACGGCAGGTTTATTCCCAACCCACGCCGCCAATTGTTCATCCTCAACGCTGTCGATGACATTCGCGATATCACTGAGCTTCACCGGTGCGCCATTTCGGTAGGCGACGATCAACGGCCGGTAGGCATCTGCACTCAAGAGCTGGTCGTTTGAACCGATCATGTAGGACTGTTGAGCACCATTGAAGCTTCCCTTGGGCGCATCAATGTTCGCCTGCGTAATGGCGTTACGCAGGTCTTCTGGCCCCATCCCACGCGACGCCAGCGCCGCGGGATTAAACTGAATACGCACGGCGGGTTTTTGATTTCCCTCGATGGTCACCAGCCCGACTCCCGCGACCTGGCTTAGCTTTTGAGCCAAAAGCGTATCTGCTAAATCATTAACCTTTGCGATAGGCAGAGAATCGGACGTGATGGACAGGGTCAGAATAGGGGTGTCCGCAGGGTTCACCTTGTTGTAGACAGGCAGGTTTGGCAGATCATTCGGCAGGTAGCCTCTCGAGACGTTAATTGCAGCCTGCACATCTTGGGCTGCGACATCTATGTCCCGGTTGAGATCGAACTGAAGCGTGATCGTGCTGACACCAAACGAGCTCGTGGAACTCATGGAAGTGAGCCCGCTGATCTGGTCGAATTGCGACTCCAAGGGTGTCGTGACGGCCGATGTCATCACCTCCGGGCTGGCTCCGGGATATCGCGTGACAACCTGGATCGTAGGAAAGTCAACTTGTGGTAGGGACGCGATCGGCAGGAGAAAATAACCGAGAAGCCCGAGCATGATAACGCCAGCCATCAAGAGCGAAGTGGCGATCGGCCTCCGGATGAAGGGTTCAGAAACGTTCATAGAAGCGCGCAGGGCCTCATCCCATGAGAAGTGATTCTTTAAAACAATGGCGTGTAGCTCTCATCCTATCCTTGAGTTGCCATTGTCGGAGAGCTTGCTTCCGGCTGCTCGGACCCTTGCGGATGCCGCCGCTGATGCTCGGACCCGTTCTGACCGGGAGATTGTTGGCCGGTTGCACCTTGATCCGGAGCGGGTGTTTCGTCGGCTTGTGTGAGTCGTCTGCCCTTGTCGGGTTGATTCGGGGTTGTGATTTGTACAGGGGCGCCGGGCTGCAGCTTATATTGACCGTCAACGACAACTTGTTCCCCCTCCTGCAGCCCGCTGTCGATCAACGCCTGTCCACCGTCAATTTGGGCCACCTTCACAGGGCGCATTTCGGCCGTCTTATCCTGCGTGATGACATAGGCATATGATCCGTTCGGTCCGCGTTGCACCACGGAAGCGGGCACGACTAATCCATCCTGTCGAGTCGAAACCAGCAGCCGGCTGTTGACGAATTGACCCGGCCAAAGTTTCAAATCCTGATTGGGGAAACTAGCCTTCATCCTTATCGTGCCAGTGGTCGGGTCGATCTGATTGTCCACAACCGCCAAGGTTCCATCTTCAAGAGCTGTCGACTGCGTGCTGTCGAGGGCAGTCACCTTCAGGGGACCTTTGGCGAGCGCCTGGTTCACCTCCAGCAGATCCTGCTGTGGCAGCGTAAATAAAACCGAAATTGGCTTAAGCTGGCTAAGTGTTACCAATGTGGACCCCGAGGTGACAAAATTTCCCTGGTCCACCTGTCGAATACCACATCGACCATCAAAGGTCGCGGTTATCTGCGTGTAACTCAGCTGCGTTTGCGCGTTGTCGATCGCCGCCTGGTCAGCCTTCACGGTCGCGTCCAACTGATCAACCAGGAATCTTTGGGTGTCATAAGTTTGATGATCCAGGACGCCTTTTTTGAATAGGTCCGTATCTCGATCCAGGAGAGCCTTAGCGTTATTGAGCTGCGCTGTATCCTGGTTCTTTTTTGCAATCGCTCCATCGAGCGCCGCCTGGTAGGGCCGAGGATCGATGACCGCGATAAGGTCACCCTTCTTCACATCCTGGCCTTCCTTGAAAGCGACAGTTGTCAGAGTTCCACTGGCCTGCGGATGAACAGTGACGCTGTTATACGCCTGCACCGTTCCTATGCCGTCCAGATAGATCGGAACATCTCGTTTTTGCACGAGGCCGGCCACGACCGGAACTGGACCGCCTGGACCTCCGCGCCCGCTTTGGCTTGAATTTCTTCCCGAAGCGGCGGCCTGGCTTGCCGTATTTTTCTGATGGTTGAAATAGAACCAGACGCCACCGATAAAGACGGCACCAATCAGCAGAAATAACCATCGCATTTTTCGCATAAGATTCGCAGCCTCCAGTTTCAAAGCGCCCAGATCGGTGCGGCGGCGGGCCATCGACGCATAACTCTCCGCCCTTTGGGCGAAATCCACAATTCACCGTTAGTGCCACCGATGGAGAAAATGGGTGGTCGTGCGATGTGCCAAGCAATTCGTGCAATTTTCATTACTGATCTACGGTTTCTCGTCACAGATCTCAGGGATTTCCAAGTCAGACCCGTTCGGATGCAGTATGCCTTTGCAGTTTCCGTGCCGTTGCTGATACCGGAAACCGGAAGATCGCTGGGAGGACGTTGCAACGCCGGGCCTCGACTCGCTCGACAAGGAACTTGTTCATTTTAGGGAGGGACGGCCTCCGTGCCGTCCGACTCATCATTTCTGGCCCCCAAAACAAGGAGAAAAGTGGAGCGACACGGAGGCCGTCCCACCCCAACGAGGATCCGCTCAATCGGTAAGTTGCAATTCCCTGAGTCTCCGATGCAATGTTCGCCGGCTGATGCCGAGTTTCTTTGCCGCCTCCGTCCGGTTGCCGCCGCTCTCATCAAGAGCACGCACGATGAGGCGGCGTTCGTTTTCCTGGAGATTGACCTGATCCTGGGCGAATGCTTCGCGCGGTCCGAAGGATTCGGTGCCTCCGCGCACGGCGAGCGGAAGATCTCTGACGGTAATCTGCTTTCCAACGGAAAGTGTCATCCCCGAATCAATTGCTCCCTTCAGTTCGCGCACGTTACCCGGCCAGTCATATTGAAGAAGGCAATCCATGGCTTCCGGCGACAACGGGCGAAACGCTTTGCTATCGCGCTCGCAGATTTCCTTAAGGAACGCGTTTACCAGAAGTGGAATATCTTCTTTTCGCTCCCGAAGGGAAGGGATACGGATCTGGACAACATTCAGCCGATAATAGAGATCTTCGCGGAATTTTCCTTCCCGCACCAGGGAGGCCAGATCGCGGTTGGTTGCCGCAATCAGCCGCACATCGGCCCGGAGGCTCTGATTGCCGCCGACCCTCTCGAAAACCCCGGGATCTAGGGCGCGCAGCAGCTTTACCTGGATATTTGAATCGATCTCCGCGATCTCATCGAGGAAAAGCGTGCCGCCTGCCGCCTGTTCGAACCTGCCGACTCGCCGCTCGACAGCGCCAGTAAATGCGCCCCTCTCGTGACCAAAAAGCTCGCTCTCGATGAGCTGCGGAGAGAACGCCGCGCAGTTAAAGGCTACGAAACGTGCCTTGTTCCTGTTGCTCAGGTTGTGGATGGCGTGAGCGATCAATTCCTTTCCTGTGCCACTCTCGCCCAGGATCAAGACGGTGGCGCGGGAAGGCGCCACTTGGCGAACGGTATCGAAATTATCATGCATCGCCTTCGATTCGCCGATGATAGTTTCCAGGCCAAAACGCTTATCCACCTGCTGTCGCAGGTGAATATTTTCCTGCTCGGTTTGCTGCCCCTTGATCGCACGGGATATTTTGATTCCAAGCTCGTCGATATTGACCGGCTTGGTAACAAAGTCGTACGCGCCCCGCTTCATAGCTTCGACCGCGGTCGCAATTGAACCATAGGCAGTCATCAGAATACAGACAGGCGGCCGCGGTCGCTGCAGAATGCGTTCAATGAGCGTCATCCCGTCTTCGCCACCCAATCGCAAATCGGATAGCACCAGATCGATATGGTCCGAGTTGAGGACGTTGAGGGCCTCGTCCAAATTGCTGGCCGTATAGACGTCAAACTCTTCCTCAAGCGATTGACGAAGCCCTTCTCGCGTATGTTTTTCGTCGTCAACGATCAGAATTGTGCCTTGCATTGCGTTCAGTCGGCACCCTGGTCCTGGAGCATGCGCACTCGCTTGTCCCCATAAGGGAGGTGGATCGTGACGCGCACCCCCTTACCCTCATTGCTTTCGATTTCGATCTCTCCGCCGTGTTCGCGCACGATTCGGCGAACGATCAATAATCCCAGTCCGGAACCGGACGATTTCGTAGTGAAATAAGGCTGAAACAGTTTGCTCATTTTCTCCTGTGATATTCCTCCGCCGGTATCGTTGAATGATACCGAAATGTAGAACTCATTTTGCCAGGAGCGAATATTAAGAATCCCTCCTGTCTTCATGGCCTGAAAGGCGTTCTTGATTACATTGTAGAAGGCTTGCTTTATCTGATCCCGGTCCACTTCGACTCGCGGAAGTGTCGGATCGAGATCCATTTCGACGATAATGTCCCGATCGCGGATTTCGGGCCGAAGAAAAGTCACCGATTCTTCGAGAATTTCGTTCAGGTCGTGAGATCCAAATTGGGGAGTCGAGGGCCGAATCGCTCTCAAGAATTGATGGACGATCGAGTCCAGACGCTGAATTTCACTCTTTGCGATCTCAAGAAGAGAGCCAATTTCGGCCCTCACTTCCGGAGAAGCTTTCCGCAATCTGCGATCAATCAATTGCAGGTGGATGTTGAGCGAGTTGAGGGGATTGCCAATTTCGTGCGCCACGCCGGCGGCAAGCAAGGTGAGAGCTGACAGGCGCTCGCTTTCGATGGTTTCTTCGGCCATCCTGCGATCCTCGGTGATATCGCGCAGAATGATGGCATAACCGACGAAATCCAGTTTCATCGCGTCGGATTCCGGAACTTCCTGTTCCAGATGCAACGGGGCGACATAGAAATTGAGAAATCGGTGCTGAGGATAAAAGACTTCGATATCCCGGCTCACAATGCCCTGGTTTGATCCCAGCGAGATCCAGTCTAACCCACGAAGCTTTTCGTCCAAAGGCCGACCGATAGCGTCCTCAGGCTCAATGGCGAAGAGCTGGGCTGCAGCCGCGTTGATGAACTGCACCTTTCCATGGACATCCGTAACGATGACACCCTCCTGCAGGGCGTCAAAGATGCGCTCGAGAAAACCTTTTTCCTGTGCAAGCCTGACAAGATAGTTTTGTACTTCTTCCGGTTGCACTCTCCGGATCCGCTCAATCAGCTTATCGATGAATCCTGACCTCATCTAGTCGCTCCAAGGCAGATGCGAAACGTTCTGCGGGTATCGCCGTTGCATCGTTTGCCAATTCCGGTCCGGCTTCCCATGTTTCGGGTGGGAACCTCGTCTCGAAGCGGCTGGCGAGAATGTCGATCGTCCCCTTCAAAGAGGCACTTTCAATATGCAGACACCGCACTTGGAAATCGTCTTGCTTCACCACAATGCTAGCTAGCCACGGATCAGATTTCGTCGCCCGACTAATTTCGGGTGAAAGCTGAAAATCAATCCTCCACGCCGGTTCGCCGCTCGCGTCGGAGCTTTGTTCGAAGCGCAGAATCTGAAATAGAACTGGCAACCAGACAATCTGCTGATCCTTGAGAGGAAGTCGGAAATCGGGAATCTTGGTGCCTTTTGGCTGGGGAACGCCCGCGATTGCGATTGTTGCGGCGAATTCGCGAGGGTAAGCCCAAACGCGTTGCCCGTTCCTGCATACGACGATGCGATGTTCGGGATCGATCGTTTCGATTCGAAGTTTGTCCGGCATCTCCAACGTTACTCGGAGCGGCTGATTCAGGATCTCCGCTGCCAGCGACGGTCCCTCCCGAACGATGACATCCATCTGCAGCGCCTTCGTTAAACCCTTCGAATAAAATAATGCGCCGTAGGGCTGTAAAATTCGAGCTAAGACGTCGTACTTGTTTTGAGCGTACAGGAGTTGAGCAGCGCTAAGCAGTCCCAACGCCAGGATCGCCACGAAAGGGCGCTTAGGAGCAAATGCGCGCATGACGTCTACCTGTAAAGCGAAAACCAGGAAAAGCGAATAGACCATTTTTGTGTCCTGTCGCCGAAATAACACAGTTCATCAAAGGCAGTACACACCGACACCGACGGGCGCTATCCAAGGTTGCCTTTGCGATTTCTCAAAGTTAAACATAGACCCTGTGCTGGTGATGACGTTTTTGTTAGGTGTTCAATCCGGCGGGCTAGTCTACGCCTTTACGGAATCGACGTTTGAGGGGAAGCTTGTCTTAGCGGCACTCTTCGTAGCGTCGATCTTCAGCTGGTCCGTTATGGTCACCAAGATCCGTGTGGTGCGGCTTGCCAGGGCGCAGAACGATCGATTCCTTGACCTCTTCAGATCTGACCGGCAACCCTTGAGAATATACGAATCCAAGGTCCGGTTCGATGGGTCTCCCCTGTATTCCATTTATCGAGCGGGATGCAAGGAGCTTGCGTTTCACTTGCTTGGCTCTACTGAGGTTGATGACACTTTCTGGGCACGTTTGGAAATAGCGGAGCGAATCACGCCTTCGCAGATGCGCGTTGTTACCACCGGGATGGAGCGAGCCGTCGGGGAATCGGCGTTGCGCCTTGAATCTCAGATGATTCTACTGGCGACAGCAGTAAGCGGAGCCCCGTTTCTCGGGCTACTTGGCACCGTCTGGGGCGTCATGGATACTTTTTCCGGCGTGGCGCTTGCCGGTTCGGCAAATTTGCAGGCAATGGCGCCTGGAGTTTCGGGCGCGCTTATCACGACGGTGACGGGTCTCCTTGTCGCTATTCCCGCAATGTTCGGTTACAACTTCCTCGTTACGAGCATTCGTTCTTTAATCGTCCAGAACGACAATTTTGCAGCGGAACTTTCTTCGGAGTTCGAGCATAAATATGTCAACCATTCCGCACGCCCGGTCCTTGTAAACAAATAATATGCGCCGTTTTTCAGATCAACATACCCTTCACACGCTCACAGAAATCAACGTTACACCCCTGCTCGATCTCGCATTTGTGCTGCTCATCATTTTTATCATCACGACTCCCTTGATGGAAAACAGCATCAGTTTGGTGGTTCCAACCAGTGGCGAAGCAACACAAACCGTCGACCGTTCACAGGTCCAAACGATTTCCATAGATAAGGACGAGATTTTGAAGCTCAACGACCAAGTCGTTAATCCAGCACTCCTGGAGTCGCGTCTAACCGAGTTGCGTGCGCAGAAGCCTGACCTTGCTGTTGTTGTTCGTCCGCACAAAGAGTTAGCGATCCAAAAATTCGTCGACGTCATGGATATACTTCAGCGCGCGCAAGTTTCCAAAGTGGGCGTCCTGACGCGTCCCGAGGAGCCGTAAAGAATGCAGCGACGGGGTCATGTCTCAACTTTCAACATTCGGCCATCCTTATCGGCGTACTCGTCCGCAAAATTCCTTTCAAAACACCGAATGTTGAAAGTTGAGACATGACCCCGTCGCACCATTATATGCGAGACGGTACACTGGATCACGACCGTCATGAGTACGACGGACGCTTCAAGCTCACCTTTGCTGCGACTGCGCTCGTCCACCTGCTGTTGCTTGGTGGGCTTGTATTTGTCTCGTTATCCCAGCCGAGCAAAAGAGAGGAGAATATTGTCTGGGTTAATCCAGGCTCGTTCGGAGGCAATCCGGAAACGGGGGAAATCGCTTCGGCGGGAAATCCGGAGCTGACGCCCACTCCGAGCGCGGAATCGAACGAGACCCGTCCTCTGGAGATGGAAAAACCGCCGGAGCCATCTCCACCGCAACCAATTCCGGCGCCGGCAACGCCACCTCTGCTTGCGCCAACACCCCTAACGCCAACGCCAAGACCCTCCCCCAAACCAAAACCGTCCCCAAAACCGTCGCCGACTCCGAAAGCTTCGCCAAAGCCGTCTGTGCCCCCCAAACAAGGTCATAAGCCTGAACCAACGCCAAAGGAAAAAGCGAACGAAAAACCGGAAGCGGAGAAATCTCCGAAGCCTGAAACTTCTCCAAAGTCCAAAGCATCTCCAGGAAAACCAGACGACAAGAACAAATCTAAAGCATTAGCAGATTCCCGGGCTCATTCCGGCGAACGAGACAAAGAAAAGCCTTCGAAGGGTCAGACGGCCGGCGAATCACCTGGCACTTCCCGGACAAATGGAGGCGGGGGACACGGCGAAGGCAGTAGATCGGGCTCTGGAGATTCCGCCCTAGCCGCTTACGTCGGGATTCTTACAAGTCGATTCCAGGCAGCATGGAATCAGCCGACCGGCGAAATGGCGATGGGAAAGACCTTGGAGGTCACGGTAAAACTGATGGTGGAACCCGACGGAAAGGTAACCCAGTTCTCGATCGTTGAAGGTTCCGGAAACGCGGTAGTTGATGAATCGGTACGCGAGGCGGGAAAAAGCATTACGAGATTACCACCCCCGCCGAACAAAGAAGCGTTTTCAGCCCCGGTCCGCTTTCAGTTAGGGAATTGAGGGGAGAGCGAGGCCGCTTCACCGATCGGCGCTGCTCCCAACGCGACCTTGAGATCCTTACATCTCGCCGGTCTGAGGCGCGGCCTCGCTAATTCCTCCTTTCTTTATCGCCATGTTTGGTGAAAGCTCACGAAAATGGCGGCCTCCGAGCGTTACCAGCATTACGAAGTTCTCCGGCGGGATGACGGCAGCCTCTGGGAGTTAGGCAGGGGTGCAATGGGGATAACTTACAAGGCTTTTGATACCAATCTGCGGTGTCCGGTCGCCTTGAAGGTTATCAATAACGCCTATCTTACAAGCGAAGTCGCGCGCCAGCGGTTCTTGAGAGAAGCGCGCGCCGCAGCGGCTCTGCGCCACCAGAACGTTGCTTCAGTTTTTCACCTCGGGACAGATCACGAGAGCTATTTTTACGCCATGGAGTTCATTGACGGCGAGACCGTCGACGCCTACATGAAACGAGAAGGGCCTCTGGATGCCGCAGGGTCCTTGGCAATCACTCTGCAGGTCTCCCGTGCGCTGGCTGCCGCCGCGAAGCAGCAACTCGTGCATCGTGACCTTAAGCCTTCCAACTTAATGCTGGTGGATGAGGAAGGCGAGAAGGTGGTAAAGGTCATCGACTTCGGACTGGCTAAGAGTGCAAAAAGAGAGGGAGACGAATCGGGAACGTTGACGGTTGGAGGAGGGTTCGTTGGCACCCCTCATTTCGCGAGCCCGGAGCAGCTTGAGGAGCGCGACATTGATATCCGGTCCGACATCTATTCTCTTGGTGCGACGTTGTATTACATGATTTCGGGCAGGCCGCCTTATGCCGGCTCAGTTGCCCAGATCATGAGCCAGCATCTGTACAAACCGCTTCCTCTCGAACCGCTGCAAGGAGCTCCACAATGTGTCGTGGATCTCATCCAGCGAATGATGAAGAAAGATCGGGCCGAACGCCCGCAAACGCCCGCCGAGTTGCGACGCGACATTTTGAGTTGTCTCGAACAGATCCAGGCAAGCGCTACTACCGCTGCCCGAATCAGCATTGCCCGGGGCGCCGTCGAGCAGCCGGATACTTTGGCCACGGCTGCGCTCGGGTCCGTAAGGCCGGAATCACTGGCAACCGGCAACATACTTGTTGGTCGTTATCAGATCACCGGCGATTTAGGCGAAACTCCGCAGGGACACCAATTTAGCGCCGACGATCTCCAGAAAAGCCGCAAAGTATTGATCCTTGTCTTCAGGCGCGAGTTTCTCGCTGACACGAAGAGATTCACATTGCTCGAGCAAGAAGTAGAACGTGTCCGACGCGCAACATTACCCCAAATTCAGGATCTCTACTCGCTTGAGAGCGTGGATCAGACGAGCTTTCTTGTTCAGGAATACGTGGCCGGGCCACAACTCGTGGACGTGCTTCGCGCCCGTAGCGTTCTGACGCCGCAGGAAGCGCTGCTTCTCCTCAAATTCCTCGCGCCGGTCGCTGATCACGCAGAGGCGAACCGGTTGCAGCAGGTCAATTTAACCATTTCCGGTGTGCGGCTCACAGCTTCCGCAACCTCCGGCAGCCCGTTCGAAACCGCATTTCTGCAAAAGCCGCTGACACAATGGACCGGACTCGGCGTCAAAGTTGCCCCGGTCGATTTTTCGCTTTCTTCTTCTGAGTCTGTAACCTGGGCTGGCGCGGCGACTTTGGTCCAGAGCGCTTCTGGAGGCGGCCCACGCGCCAGCTATCTGGGGATGTTGAGCCTTCTGGTGTACGAGCTGTTGGGCGGACCACGGAGCTCGGTGGAGTCAACCGGCCGCTATAAACCGATCTCGGTGCTCTCCGAGGAAGGGAATTCGATTTTGCGCCGCGGCTTGATCGATGATTTGAGTTCAGCGGCTGAAATGGCTCGGCTGTTGGAAAGCCAGATTTTTTTCAGGTCAGGCGATCCCGGCATTGCGTTAGCCCCTCCGTTGCTGGCCGTGCGCCCGGACGACGGCGCGTCCCGGTCGGAACAATTGGGCTCCGCGTCTTCGCCACCACCGCCACCACCACCGCCGACAGGCTCGGCACCGCCATCAGTTGGCCCCAGCGCGTCGCCTCCTGCTTTGCCGCTTGAACCGATTCCACCGATTTCTCCTGCAGAAAAGCGCAAGGTATCGACCGCAGGAGTTTTTCTGGTAGGCGTTTTAGCTCTCTTGGTAGCAGGCGGCATCGGATTTCTTATCTATGCGATTTTCGAGATGCTCCCGGCGAGCCATCCTGAGGCTTCTCCTAAGCCGTCGCCGATCTTCCGCGAAAGCCAGACGCCGCGCCCTAGTTCTTCACCGACCCCCGAGCTAACTCTCACGCCTTCCCCTCAACCGGAAGAATCGCTAACTCCGCCTCCGACTTCTGAAGAACGTCCGACGCCGGAAATCGCGCGGACCCCAGAACCGGTTCGATCTCCTGTACCGGAGCGCACTCCCGCTCCGGTGACGCCTTCCAATTCACCTGAGATCGATAGTTATCAGAAACAGCTCGCCGGAACACAAGACTTGGTGAGGAAGGGGGATTGGCAAGGGGCACTCAAGGCATATCTCGAGCTCGCCGATCGTTACCCGGATCGCGTGGAGGCGCTTACACGAATTGATAATCTGTTGGCCGAATTGCGCCATACAGAAGGTAAAATTGATGCGGGCTCCTATTCGCAATTAAAGTCGTACTTTGTACGAGCCGCCGAAAAAGGGGTTGTGCCGGCCATGCTCATCCTCGGACAGTTCTCTCGTGACAGCGAACCCGCTGAAGCGCTGAAATGGTTTGAACGGGCGACCGCAAAAGGGAGTGCGCCCGCTATGATTGAGGCGGGATTGCTCTACTCAAATCGGCGACAATCCGGAGATGATCGGAAAGCGCTGGAGTACTTTCTGCAGGCGGCAAGCGTTGGTGATCGGGTCGGAAAGTATCTGGCAGGCGAATGCTACTATTTCGGGAAGGGCGCACAGGCAGACACGACGAAGGCAGTAGAATTTTTGCAGGAAGCAGCTGCCCTGGGGGAACCGCGCGCGATGGACTTACTCGGCACCCACTACCGCCGTTTGCGCCAATTCGATCGCGCCCGGAAATATTATGAAGACGCCGCGGCGGCGGGATATGCGCTTTCGTTATCAAACCTCGGCGTGCTCTACATGAATGGGGAGGGAGTCCAGCGGAGTCCTGAAGTGGCTGCGAATCTGTTTAAGCAAGGCGCTGAAAAGGGTGATCCAAGCGGGATGTTCTTCTATGCGAGCTGCCTTCAGGATGGTCTTGGGCTGCCAAAGGACCCCAAAGCTGCTGCCGATTGGTTTCGCCGGTCTGCGCGCGCCGGGAATCCGCGGGCAATAGAATGGTGCAGGCAAAACGGGGTGCCTTATAAGTGAGAACTCAGCAAGAAAGCCTTCTTCGGATACGCACTGAAACAACCGCCGGCGCGACGTAGCGACCGGCGCGGACAGGAGGTCTTGCTATCCTCTCCCATGGTGACACGATCCATCCAACCTCCTGTTTCAGAGGAAGCAGTTTACAACAAAGTTGCCTGGCGCATGGCAACCTTGCTGGTTTCTTTGGTCCATCTATCGTGGGATGGATTACGGATTGGACAAAACGGAGTGACTACGGTCTCTACGTGGTAGCTGGAGCTATGGTGATTGGCGCGATGCTTGTGCTCTTTTTTGTGCCTGAAAGAAATCCCCGGAACTCGCCCTAGCCGTGCATGTTATGTTTGCGCGATAAAGCTTGTGCAAAAGTATGCGAATCGATAATGTCGCGGCTCGTTTTAATTTTATGCACGCTTGTTTGATTCAATCCACTTCGGCTGTCCTTGTCGCGGGACTGCTATTGACAGGCTGCGAGAACTTGTCACCAGCCGCTAACGGCGCCCTTTTCGGAGCGGGCGCCGGGGCACTTGCCGGCGGCGTCGCGAAGGCTGCAGGAGCGAGCAACTCCGAAGCGGTCGCTATCGGGCTGGCAACCGGCGCAATTGTCGGTGTAACAGCCTACGTGATTGCAAAACATCAAGCCACGGAACGCCAGCGAAAGATCGCTGAGGAGCGGGCTCGTCTGGCTTACGAGGACGCACCCGCACCGCGCAAGGCTGCATATCGGAAGGCGCGTTATATCGCTGTAGATACTGTCCGCGAAAAAAATTCCACGGGAGCCAAGTCTGTGATGATTTATGACACGCAATCTCAGCAGGTCGTTGGGAATAACGTGTACGACGTCAAGCAATCTCCCAAGGAAGGTACTGTATCGAAATTCGATACTTATTCCGCCGAATATGTTGGATCGGGCGCTTAGTGTGCCGATCCGGTCTCCTATCAGATCCGGCATCTACCTCCCATCATTGACGACTCGCGACTCCCGAGTTCCGGTTTGTTTTTCGACTCAACTTGTTTCAGTACTGCTGTTGTGGTCAATTGAGCCAGAGGTAAGCTTATGGGCTTCGAACAGCGGGCCTTCGAAAAAGACCAGCATCGACTCTATGAGATTGTCGATCGTGAGAGCGGGTTTCGCATCGTCGTCGACAATCTTGGGGCCGAATTGGTTGGCATAGTGCGCGGCCAAAGTCATGCGGATTCCGTGGCGTATCTGAACCGAGACGGAGAGCTTATTCCGTCCGGGAGTGGATGGCAAAATCATGCGACGGTCATGGGTTATTATCTGCATCGCCTGCGGAATGAAAGGACCTTGTACGAGGGAGAGGAGATCGTAGGCGGGAATCACGGCTTCCTTCGGCACAAGATGTTTGCGGATCCTGAAGTTTCGATTGGGGACAAAGCTACTCTGACTTACACGTTGTCTTCCAGCCAGATCATGCCCATCGAGTATCCGCGAAAGGTTTCGTTTCGAATCAGCTACTCCCTATTCGGAAATAACGTCGAAGTAAGCTTTGCTTTCCACAATGAAGAGCCCGAAAGGCCGGCGCACCTGAGCTTTGGTTTGCATCCAGGGTTTGCTGTCTCCTCGGTCGAGAATGCGCGTATCATTCTTCCCCGAGGCAGCTACCGACGTCACTTGGCGCCCGGCAATTTTTTGAGTGGCGGAATGGTTGAGTTCGAGTCTGACGGTGGTACCTGGCCGGTGAAGCCATTTGAACTGCCCGGAACATTCCTTTTGGAACCTGTTGATGTTGATCAGAATATAGTTGTCCTTAGAGACTACGGAGCGCGAAGGCAAATTGAGATTGACCTGAGCGAAGCCCCATACTTTGCAATTTGGAGCGACTTGAATCCGTTCATTTGCATTGAGCCATGCTGGGGCTTACCGGATCATCAGGAACAGAGACCATTTGAGAAAAAGCTCGGTATTCAGGTGATCAAACCAGGAGACACGCTCAAGCGCCGGTTTTCGATGCGATTCAATTGAGCATGAATTTCATCCAAACACTCAGGAAACGATCCGAGCTGCAGCCGGGTGTACCTGCGTTAATTGATCGGTGTTTGTCAAGGGATCGGGTTCTGACCTATTCCGGGTTGAACCGCCTAGTCGACCTTCTTTCAATCCAACTGCGCGAGGCCAAACTGTTGCCTGGTGACCGCATCCTTTTCGGGCTTGATCCTGGCCAGGAAATGTACGGCTATCTGCTTGCAGCCCTCGAAATCGGAGCGATTCCAATCTTATATGATGATTCCAGGCCTCACCATGAGTTTGTTTCCTGGATTGAAGCTCTTGGGCCGAAAGCGGCATTGATTCCGAAGCGGGGATGGGTTGGTGCCCACTTTGATGCAGCACTGAAAAAGATCCCGACTAAAATCGTTATTGGTCGGGCACGCTCTCAGTTGCGCCTGCTTCGCCTCGGTAAATTGGGAACGCTGGAAGAAGCTTTGCCAGATGCGGTCGCGCTCTATTACCTGGTGAGTCCGGTGCCGGGACACCTTGCGCTGAGGGCGTGGTCACAGAACCAACTTCATCTGAGCGTCCAGTTTCTTGTTTCGGAGCTGAAACTGAAAGCGGGCGAAATTGATTTATGTGCTTCACCGCTGAATTTGATTGCGAACGTCGCTGCCGGCTTGACCAGCGTCATCACCTGCCGTTCTCACAGAGGTATCGAACGCCAAGTCGAGCGGTTCAAGCCCGCTCGGGTTGTAGCGGATAGCGAGTTCGTACGGTGGCTGCTCCGAAAATCGACGTCGCCGTTGCATCGGGTGTTCATCACTAATGCGCCGCTTTCCGAGGATGAGGTGGATTATTTTCGCGCTCGCAATCAGCGGGCAAATATCGAGCTGATTTTTTGTGAAGACCTGCCTCTGGCCGGGGTTTCCTTAAAGGAATACGAAAAGGATGGATCAGCGACGTTGGTCGGAAGTTTTTTCACCGCCGTTGAGGCAAAGGTTTCAAGCGCGGCGACCGGAAGCAGGGTGCCGAGTATATCTCAACCCGAATCATGTGATGCTCCGCTAGAGAAAGTTGGAGAACTACTCGTGCGGGCCGAGTTTCTTCCCACGCGACAATCACTGTCCGACCTCTCCAGCGGTGTCGCGGTAATTTCAGTCTCAACGAACGGCGTGTGGCACCACACCGGTGTCGTTGGCTATTTCGATAAGCAAAGCCGATTCTGGCTCATCGAACGAACTTTTCGGTGATATTCCCTCAGGGCCATCAATGTACCATCAGATGTTGACCAAGCGTATTATCCCGTGTTTGGATGTGACCGAAGGACGAGTCGTTAAAGGCACTAAATTTCTCCAGTTGCGGGACGCAGGCGATCCGGTCGAATGCGCGGTGGAATATAACAGGCAGGGCGCCGATGAGCTTGTGTTTCTTGATATCACCGCTTCTTCCGACAATCGGCGTGCGATGTTCGATGTTGTGGAACGGACCGCTGAGAAATGTTTCATGCCTCTTACGGTCGGCGGCGGTATTCGCACGGTCGAAGATGTCCGCGAAATGCTATTGGCCGGTGCCGACAAAGTCAGCATAAATACGGCGGCGATCCGGAAACCTGAATTGATTTCGGAATCGGCAGCCGCCTTTGGTGTCCAGTGTATTGTCGTTGCGATCGACGCAAAACAGGTCGGACCTGGTCGCTGGACGGTCTACACCCATGGCGGACGCAACCCGAGTCGACTTGACGCCGTGGAATGGGCTTTGGAAGCCGAACGACGAGGCGCCGGAGAGATACTGCTTACCAGCATGGACGCCGATGGAACGAAGGACGGGTACGATATTGATTTTACTGCGAGAGTAAGTTCGGCGGTAGGAATTCCTGTTATCGCGAGCGGTGGCGCTGGGTCTCTCGAGCATCTATTGCACGTTCTGCAAGATGGGAAAGCCGACGCCGTTTTGGCTGCCAGCATTTTTCACTTTGGCGAGTTTACGGTTGCTCAAGCGAAACGGTTCCTGGCTGAAAATGGCGTGCTTGTGCGGACCTAGTTTCCTGTCCCGGAAATAACATGCCTTTCGTTGCGATCAAAATGGGCCGTCGGCAAGGCGCGAGGAGGGCCAACTGGCCTGCTGCGAAAGACATGCCATTTCGGGGACAGGACACTAGCGTGGGCCTCGATTCGGATGCCAAGCTGCCCTGATGGACCCGTATTTATCCGAATTGCTGGTTGCGATCATCGCATTCGCATCGACGAACGTTGACGATCTTCTTTTGCTCTCAAGTCTCTTTGTCGATTCCGATTTACAAGCGGGGTCAGTCGTAGTCGGCCAATTCGTCGGAATGTCGCTGCTTGTGCTGATTAGCATTCTGGCGGCTCACTTCATGGTTTCGATTCCCCTGGCATCGATCCGAATGTTTGGAGCTTTTCCGTTATGCCTGGGTATTTTTCGGTTGGCGAAAATATTTAGAACACCCCTGTTAAAACCCGCTACGGCTCCCAAGGCAACCGAGTTCGTCGGTAAGGAACAAGTGCGTGTCTCCTGGGTGAAATCCGAAGCGGCGCTCGCAGCACTTCTGACACTGGCAAACGGTGGAGATAACCTGAGCGTCTATATTCCTCTTTTTGCGGTGCAGCGGTCATTCGTTCCACTCTATGTCACGGTGTTTGGCGTGATGACTGGAATATGGTGTTTCTTTGGCTATTTCCTTACAAATCAGCGGCTCTTCCGCGATAAATTGAAGCGCTACGCGGGAATGATTGTTCCCTGGGTCCTGATCGCACTTGGATTCAAGGTGCTTTTGGAGGCGTGCCCTACCTCCCATCATTGATGACATGCTATTTCGGCGACAGGACACTACTCCAAGATGAGCGCGCGCGCGACTATTGGCACTTCCAGCATTTTCCAAAGAACTCGAGCGAATGGCGAATTTCAGAGTACCCATATCGTTTCTCGATCTGGCGCTCAACCTTCTCGACGGGACAGGAATCGACCATCACGGTGACATTGCCGCATTCGGTACAAATAATATGATCGTAGTGTTGCCGCGGATCGAGAAGTTCGTAGAAACTGCACGACCGGTTCAAGTGAACCTTTTGTGCCACCTGTAGATTCTCAAGGATCGTCATTACCCGAAACACCGTCGCGTAGTCCGGGACAGACCCTCTCAGTCCGGCCTTGGATTGAATCTCATCGAGCGACAACGGTTTATCCGCCTGCAGCAAGGCATCCAGAATTCGGATCCGGTTTTTTGTGATCCGCATCCCATGTTCTCGCAGCAGGTTAACGATCGCTTCGCGCGAAAGTTCCTTAAGCGGAGATTGATTCGGATGAACTTGCCGAGCCATCGGGTAAGGAAGTGTACGGTGACGACCAGCCGCCTTCAAGTAAGGTCAGGCAGCCAGCGCGACATTGAGTCAATTGCTTTGGTAAAGGAGAGTGTTCGATCCGCCTCAAACGCAGCGCATTGTTGCTCATAAAAATCATGATCATGCAGAAGGCGCCGCGCCAACTCCAAAAGTTCTTCAAATGAACGCCCGTGACCATGCAACGCCGGAAACGCGACTCGTTCGACAGCCCCATTCCCCCCTACGGTCGGTATCCGACAGAGGAGACTGTCGCCCGCAACCTGACCGGGAACAGAGCTTTGGTCGAACTGGAGAACAAACCGGTGTCGGGCCATCAAGCGCAGGTATTCCGGGTAAGACAGCGGCTGGCTTACGGTGAGCTGATCCATCGGAAATTTTAAGACGCGGAGCATCCTTTCGCCGGACGTGCCATCCCCGTTAATCACTGTAACAGGGACAGAGAATGTTCGGACAGAAGCCAGGGCCAGGAGATGGTTTCGCGAAAACACAGAAAACTCGCGCGTGCCGATGAAAATCCCCTGTCGTTGATCGTGAGTGCGCGAAAAGTTCCATGACTCAAACTCGAGCGGATAAGGTGTCGGGAGATGCACCGTCCGCCTGCACACGGAGGCGTAGAACGGAACCAAATCCGGGGTGCTTGAAAGGCATAAATCGGCTTGTGCCGCGATCTCACGGAACAATTGGAACCTTTTTGGACGTAATAGTTGATTGGCTACCTGGTGAGCGCCCGATTCCTTAAATGAAACGGCGACAAAACAACCTGCGGCCTTGAGGACTTCAAACGCGCGACGCGATTCGCTCAAGTCGCCTCTCAACAGTAACAGGACACTGCGATGCCGGGCTGCCAACTCGGTGCTTCGATAAAAAGCTCCCTTGGTGCAGGCAGCGTAAGCATGATAGTTGATCGGAGGGTGATCTCTTGAGGACGGCTGACCGGGCCCATTTTCAAAGCTCTGGTCCGGGTCACGGCTACCAGGATTCAGGACGGCTAACCCGGAGAGAGTTGCAAAGTTCACGAGGTGCAACCAGTTTTGCTTTTCAAGGATTCTAGCGCGTTTCTATGATCGCCTTGCCCTCAAGTTCCGCTGTCGTGCAGCGGCACGACCAGAACAGGGCATTTTGCCCGCTGCAATATCCCGTCGACGACGCTGCCTGTAAACAGGTGTTCGAGAACCCTGCGACCGTGCGAACCCAGAACGATCAAGTCTACGTGAAAATTTTCCGCCTGGGCCAAAATCAGTTCGACTGGGGGAGCTTCAAGTTCCAGCTTCGTTGATTCCAGCCCGACGTGCGAAATCATTTCCTGCAATCGAGACAGTTCCTCAGTAAAATCTGTCGGCGTTTCTTGAATAGCGACCGAAACCGGTTCGGTGCCGATCGGGGAGAGTTGCTGCACGGGTTCGACCGCGTGAATTAGAATGATCTTGCTTTGGAAAGGTTTTGCCAAATGGACGGCAACCTTAACGACTTTCATTGTCACGTTCGAGAGATCGACGGCCACAAGAATTGTTTTCATTCAACATCCTTCGAGCTAAGCGCCAGAGCAGCGGAAAACAACGGTCTGGCATTCCTATTGATCCTTGCAACACGATGGGGTACGAAGCCGGCGCCAGCAAATCCTTCGCTTCGAAAATAGCACATTTCTTCGCGGCGTTGGACATTCCGGGATGCGCAGCGGAAGGTCAGGGGGAATGGATGATTTGTTCGGAAACGCTGGTCGGGATGCATCCGTCGCTGACGAGAACGCGCCGCTTGCCGAACGGATGAGGCCCCGATCACTCGCCGAGTATGCAGGACAACAGCATCTGCTGGGAGATGGAAAGTTGCTCCGGCGGGCGATCGAATCAGACCGACTGACATCCATTATTCTTTACGGGCCGCCCGGCACCGGGAAAACGAGCCTTGCGCAGATCATAGCCTCCACGACCCAGAGTCATTTCGAGCGGCTGAGCGGAGTGGAAAGCACTGTGGCGGACATTCGCAAGGTGGCTGCGGCCGCGACGTTGCGACGGCGGGTGAACGGAACTCGTACCATCCTTTTCATCGACGAGATACACCGCTTTAACAAAGCGCAGCAGGATGTGCTTTTGCCGGATGTCGAAAGTGGCAATTTGCGTTTGATCGGAGCCACGACGCACAACCCTTTTTTCTACATCAACAGCCCCCTTGTTTCCCGTTCGCAGGTGTTCGAGTTGGAAGCGCTTGGGCGAGATGACTTGGTACGCTTGTTGAAACGCGCTTTGGCTGATCCTCAACGGGGATTTGGCAAGCTGCGGATAGAGTCTGACCCAGCCGCCTTGGAGTTCCTGGCGGATGTCAGCGACGGAGACGCTCGACGGGCTCTGAATGCACTCGAAATCGCGGTGCTCACCACTCGGTCTGGACTAAATGAAACTATTGTACTCGATCGCGAGGTTGCCGAACAGAGCATACAACGAAAGGCAGTGGTTTACGATGGAGACGAAACCGAGCACTACGATACAATCAGTGCCTTCATCAAAAGCATGCGGGGCTCCGATCCCGATGCGGCCCTCTATTGGCTGGCAAAAATGCTGTACGCCGGTGAAGATATCCGGTTCATCGCACGCCGGATAGTCATTGCGGCTAGCGAAGATGTGGGCATGGCAGATCCTAAGGCGCTTTTGGTAGCTGTTGCAGCGCAACAAGCGGTCGAATTTGTTGGATTACCCGAAGCCCGTATTCCCCTTGCTCACGCGACTGTTTACGTTGCGACGGCGCCAAAGAGCAACCGAGCCCACGAGGGCCTCAATCGCGCCACCGAGGATGTAAGGAAAGGCCGCGTTTTGGCCATCCCAAAATACCTGAGAGGAAAAGGATCAAAATTACTTGGAGAGGAAGGTGGCTACAAATATGCCCACGACTACGAAGGCGGATACGTACCGCAGGCATATTTGCCCGAAGGACGAATTTACTACGAGCCCACGGAGAATGGTTTTGAGCGTCGTGTTAAGGAACGGCTCGACCATTGGCGCCGATTGTTTGAGCAAGAGAACACGAGTGGGCCATCTCCGGGAAGTGGTGGTGGAAGCGCTTAAAGCAAAGAGTTAGTTAAGTTAGAGTTTGGGGGAGTGCGGGAGAGAGCCACTTCTTGACTTATGCCAACCAAATTATCTTTCGCGCACCCGGGCTTGCGAGCAACGCCCCTATCAGCCCTCCAGTTCCTTTAAGTGCTTCCACCGCCAGTTCCTAGAAGTGAGTCCTCACAAAATCCGTCACAAAACCTGATACGGATCGACGTCGACTCCGACCTGAACATCGTCAGAGAACGTCAGCTTTTGAAAAACCGACCGGACACTGCGACTAGCCTGGCGTATTGCATTAGTTCGAACAAGAATTTGGAACCTGTAGTAACCTTTTGAACGCTCGATCGGAGCCGGTACAGCCGGATTAAGCGTTGTTCCGGAGGTCACCTGCTCGGCCAGCCTCCGATGGATCGTCTCTGCCGTGAATTCGGCGCGACGCTGATGTTCTGAGCGAACGTGAATCATCAAGAGATGAACGAAAGGCGGGTATTCGCACCGCTCACGAAACTCGCTTTCCTGCTCCCAAAAGCCTTCGAAATTGTGGTGTCTGGCGAACTGTATAGCCGGGCTGAAAGGTGTGGAACTCTGCACATAAACTTCTCCTTCTGTATCGCCTCGGCCCGCGCGGCCGGCAACCTGAGTCAACAGCTGAAACGTACGCTCTCCAGCTCGAAAATCGGGCATATGCAGTCCAATGTCGGCGTTGATAATGCCGACCAGAGTAACATTAGGAAAATCGAGCCCTTTAGCGATCATCTGCGTTCCGATCAGAATATCGATCTTGCCAATCCTGAACGCATGAAGAGTCTGTCGATACGCATCCTTTCTGCTCATGGAATCCGCGTCCATTCTAGCTGCGATCGCTGTTGGGAAAAGCTTCTGTACTGCGCCCTCGATCTTTTCGGTGCCGAATCCAGCATAGCGGATCGATGGATCGGCGCACTTTGGACATTTCCGGGGTGAAACTGCGATATGACCGCAGAGATGGCATTTCAGACGATCTTCAGTGAGATGAAAGGTAAGGGCTACGCTGCAGTTCGGGCATTCGCAAACATAACCGCACTGATTGCAAAGGAGCGAAGTGGCGAATCCGCGCCGATTAAGGAAGAGGATCGATTGCTCCTTTTTTGCGAGGCGCGCCTCGATCGCAGTCGCAAGATTATTCGAGATCAACGGCAGATGCTTCTGTTTCAGATACTCCTGGCGCATGTCGACAATTCGGATCAGGGGAAGCTTCCGGTTATCCACCCGCGAGGATAGTCGGACGAGCCGGTACTTTCCGTCCATCGCATTTTGGTAACTCTCCAAGGAAGGAGTCGCGCTCCCCAAAACGATCGCGCAGCGGTCGAGATGCGCCCGAACCACAGCCAGATCACGTGCATGATAGCGTGGGGCATCCTCCTGTTTGTATGACGTTTCGTGTTCTTCGTCGACGACGATGAGTCCTAGCCGTTCTACAGGGGCGAAGACGGCGCTTCGGGCGCCGATGGCAACGCGTGCTTTGCCGCCGTGAATTTTATACCACTCGTCATGGCGTTCACCTCTAGAGAGGCGGCTGTGAAGGACCGCGATCAATTCATTTTGAAATCGCATCTTGAAGCGTTCAACCGTCTGCGGAGTCAGCGAGATTTCCGGGACCAGCACTAAAGCTCCAAGCCCTTGCCGAAGACAATGTTGTATTGCTTGCAAATAGATCTCGGTTTTCCCGCTTCCGGTAATGCCGTAAAGAAGAATGGGCCGGCTGTCTCGCGCTTCAACGGATTGTGTGACTGCCTCCAGGGCATGCTCCTGGCCGGCATTCAGCGTCAAAGGATTACTTTGGACAAACTGCTCGCTTGCGAACGGATCTCGCTGCGCATTTTCGAACCCGACACGCAACCAGTCACGATCGACCAACTGCTGAATCGTTCGGTCAGTGGTCGCCGCACGCATTTGCAATTCTCTCCAACGAATTGGCGTGGCGATTTCTATCGCCAAACGCATCACTTCCACCTGGCGCGGGGCTTTTGCTTGCAGCGTCACGAGATCGTCGTCTGGAATTTCACGATTGACCGTCAGGACTCGCTCTCTTTTGAACCCCAGTTCGGCCTTCCTGATGACTTGAGGCAAGACGGATCGAATGGCTGCTTCAACCGGGCAACAATAGTAATCAGCCATCCAACGCGTGAGGCGGAGCAGCGATTTGCTCAGAGTCGGTTTATCCGAGATGAGCTCCGCAAAAAATCTTGGATTCGGCACTGACGGCGTGTCGACGAGTGCGACGACTGTTGCTAATATTTCGCGTGAACGCAGCGGAACTTTCACCCGAGAGCCAACGTGAACCTTGCCGGCCCATGGTGCGGGGATTGCGTAATCGAGTTCCTTATCCGTGGGGTCATCCGTGATGACTCGGGCATATTGCTGCATTGTGTTTGTCGTACTCTAATGGGTTCGAAGCAAAGTCAAAATCGGAACAACCGATGGACATCGGTGAGCCTGTTTCTACTTAAAGCCGGCGTCGTCCTCTTACTTTCCTGGGCGGCTGCGGTTGCGTGTCTTATACTCAGATCGCGCGATCCGGTATATGTTCTCCGCGAGCTAAAGGATTGGACAGATTATCGACGTTTTGATCCGCTGATCGTTAAGGTGGCTAATGAATACAACCTGGATCCTCGATTGGTGAAGGCCGTGGTCTGGCGAGAAAGCCGGTTCCAGGCTGATATGAAGGGCAAAAACGGCGAGCGCGGCCTGATGCAGGTATCCGAGGTTGCGGCGCGCGACTGGGCAATTGCCAAGGGGATCCCGAATTTTCGTGCAGAAGAATTACTGGTTCCGGAGGTGAATCTTGAAGTAGGGGCATGGTATCTGAACAAAGCGGTTCAGCGCTGGAACGCCACCGACGATGCCGTGCCGTTCGCGCTAGCGGAATACAATGCCGGCAAAAGCAGGGTCGACCGCTGGATTCGCGCGGCAATTCAGAAGACGAACGGCCGGCCGGTTACTTCTCGTAGCTTCCAGGAGAGCATCGATTTTCCGTCCACCGCACGCTATGTCCGTACGATCATGGCCCGATACGATTTTTACAAGCGACGGGGTCGTTTGATAGCGGAGCAGAATGGGCTCTCCGAGCCTGTCGGCCGAAACTGAGCCGCAGGTATTTGTGAGCGCTTTTAACCCGCAATTTGCGCCCGCTTCTTATAACGCGTGTATTTTGCGGGTTAAATCTGTTTCGGTTTTTGACTTCAATTGCTCCAGGCCGCTAAGAATGCCTCGACCAGAATGGGCAGTTCCGTGCTGTAACCTCCCTCCAGAACGGCACCTGCCTGCAGGCCGGTGGCTTGAAGCTGCCGACCGAAGGTCGCGAAATGTTTCCGCTCCAATGTCATCTCCGTGAGCGGGTCTCCGGCGAAGGCATCAAACCCGGCTGAGACCAAAAGCAAGTCCGGGTTAAAATCGACCAGTTGGTCAAGCGCCCGGTGAACCGCCGACGCATGCTCTTGTGCGTCGCTGTTGGGAGCGATCGGCCAATTAAAGACGTTGCCTCGCGAGATTGTACCCGTGCCTGGATAGCCGGGATACTGGTGAACCGAAGCAAACCGGATCCGCCTGTTACCAAAAACGATCTCTTCGGTGCCGTTGCCGTGGTGAGCGTCGAAGTCCCAGATCCCGACGCGTTCGCAACCGGTTGCGAGCGCATAGTGGGCAGCGATCGCGATCGAGTTCAAATAGCAAAAGCCCATCGCGTCGGCCGAGGTCGCATGATGGCCAGGCGGACGCATCAAGGCAAAGGCTTTCTTACCGCGGAGGGCCATCTCGACCGCACCGATCGCCGCTCCGGCAGCACGCCGAGCGTGTTCTTCAATGCTCGGGTAGTAGGGCGTATCAGTATCAAAATCGAGCGGCTGCCGCAGCCGCTCCAGATGTTTCGGACGATGCGCCCGGAAAACTTCCTCCTCGGTGGCGAGCCGCGGTTTTATCCAGACCCAATCAGGGTGCTTGTCTAAAAGGTAAGCCTCCGTGTTGATCAGTCGGGCCGGTCGCTCCGGGTGATGATCTTGGCCAAACTCAGTGGCAATCTGGTCGTAAATCAAAGTCAGCATAGAAGTTGTGCCCGCCCATTTAATTAAATTTAATTAAGCCTCTCAGGGACTGGGAATGGATGCAATTGCTAGCCGATCCCTGGGCGGCGTCCGCTCCGTCGGCGTCGTGAAATGTTGTTGATGCCGGCTCGGCGTCGTCCTCGAAGAAATCACCATTACGCGTGCGCCAAAAGAAATCCCAAGGAACTTGAAATAGGTCCGCGCGATGCATAACCTAACCTGCGGTAGGGGCAGATCTCCGAGCTGCCCGCCTAGTGTCCTGTCCCCGAAAATGTAGAGGACGCACCGAAGACCCGGAAGGATATCGCCGGTGTTGAGATCCTGAAACTGATCCGTAACTGGCGCAAGGAGATTCGAGTTGTGGTTTTGACCTATGATCCATGCATTAGGGAACCAAAACTGCCGCCCCCTGCAGCCGGCCGGAGCGTAATCGATCAAGGGCTTTGTTTGCCTGCGTTAGAGGAAATCGCTCTATCTCGGGCTTTATTCCTGCGGCCGGCGCCAATTCGAGAAACTCCTCGGCGTCGCGTCTGGTCAGATTGGCTACTGAACAGATCGTGCGTTCACCCCAAAGCCAATCGTAGCGAAATGAGGGAATATCGCTCATATGGATTCCTCCACAGACGACGCGACCTCCTTTATCGACGGCTTTGAGCGCCTGGGGTACGAGGGAACCGACCGGAGCGAAAATAATGGCTGCATCAAGTGGTTCCGGCGCCGATTCATCCGATCCGCCTACCCAGGTCGCTCCAAGGCGTTTTGCGAACTCATAATCGCTTGTTTTTCCGGGGCGCGTGAAGGCATAGACTTGCCGTCCTTGGTAGCGGGCGACCTGGGTCACAAGGTGCGCCGCCGCGCCAAATCCATAAATGCCCAACTTTCGAACGCGACCAAAGCTACCAGCCATGACTAGCGACCGATATCCAATCAGGCCGGCACAAAGTAGAGGAGCGGCGACGGCTGGGTCAGCGTAGGCCTCCGGAATCGCAAAACAAAAGCGTTCGTCGGCAACAACGTACTCAGCGTAACCGCCGTCACGAGTGTAGCCGGTAAACAGCGCTCTTTCGCAGAGATTTTCCTCGCCCCTTTTGCAGAAGCGGCACTGGCCGCAGGTCCAACCTAACCACGGAATTCCGACGCGTTGGCCGATCGAAAATCGGCCAGATCCGCACCAGAGAACCTTGCCGACAATTTCGTGTCCGGGAATAAGGGGAAGCTTCGGTTCCTGCAATTCGCCATCTATCACGTGCAAGTCTGTCCTGCAGACGGCGCAGGCTTCCAATTTGAGCAGGAGCTCACCGGGCTTGGCCTGCGGTACAGGAACACGCTTCGGCTCAAGCGCGGTCAACGGCTTGCTCAAAACCATCGCAAGCATCATTGATGGAATTTTTGCTTCTGTCATCAACTCAGAGACTGGTAAGGGAAATACACCGCATTTTAGCCGAAGAATCTCGGGCGTCCAGAAGTCAATCTCTAGGGAGGCCGTGCCTCAGACCAAGCCAGGCGCCTTCAAAGTTCTTCCCAAAAAAGTAGGCGCTCGCTCCCGGCATCAAATTGATAAAAAGAATTCTTGAATCCACTAACCGACCGGTCTACTCTATAGTACTATGAACGCTCAGATTACTAAAGGCACAGCCGTCATCACCGGTGCTTCCTCCGGCATCGGCGCAGTCTATGCCGACCGCTTCGCCAAGCAGGGCTATGATCTCATTCTTGTCGCACGCAATCGCGAACGGCTCGAGACCCTCGCTTCCCGTTTCAAAGCCGAGACAGGACGCACCATCGAGGTAGTCGTGGCTGATCTCAACAACCGGGAGGATGTCAATCGTATTGAGGACCTTCTCCGCTCGAATGCGGGTATTGCTGTGCTCGTCAACAATGCCGGCGTCGGTGCTACCGACCCGTTGCTTCAAGCCGACATCGCTAAAATGGAGGACATGATCACCTTAAACGTCACCGCGCTGACGCGCCTTACCTATGCGGTAGCGCCCGGCTTCGTCGCGCGCGGTGCCGGCACGATCATCAATATCGCGTCGATCGTCGGGGTAGCGCCGGAGCTTTTAAATGGTGTCTACGGTGGCACAAAGGCCTTCGTCGTCGCGTTCAGCCAGTCGCTGCGTCACGAACTTGCCGAAAAGGGAGTTCGCGTACAGGTCGTATTGCCTGGTGCAACTGCGACCGAGTTTTGGAACATTGCCGGCCTGCCAGTAAAAACTTTCCCAAGCATCAAGTGATGTCCGCCGAGGAAATGGTTGACGCCTCGCTCGCTGGCCTCTCTCAGGGGGAATTTGTTACGATCCCGGCCCTCCCCAACAATGCCGACTGGGAAGTTTTCGAGGCAGCGCGCCAAGCACTGTTTCCGAACCTCTCTCGCGACAAAGCTGCGGACCGCTATCGGATACCACAGCGTAAGGTAGCATAGGAGAGCCGATCAACTCGTAGCAGCAGTAAAAGGGCTCGCGTAGTACATAACCAACTAACTTGGCAAGGAGAGGCCTTCATATCCTAGGTATACCTCCACAAACATTGTAGGATGGACCAGTCTATTGGAGATATGGTATAATGCACCAGTCTATTGGAGATATAGGCGGTGCAGACTACCCGCGAACACCTGGTCGAGGTCGGCCTTCAGCTCATCCACAAAATCGGATACGCCGCCACCGGCGTAAAGGAAATCCTTGACCTTGCCGGAGTTCCCAAGGGTTCCTTCTATCACTACTTTCCTAGCAAAGAGGCCTTCGCCCAGGAAGTTCTCCAGCGCTACGCATACAGAGAAGCTCAGAGGTGGGAAACTATTCTCGGTGACGATAAACTGCCGCCCTTAAAACGCCTGCGTAAGTATTTCAACGAGCTGATGTCGGTGTATGGCCAGAAAGGTCCCATCAGCGGCTGTCTGCTCGGCACAATGAGCGTCGAAGTTGCCGAGCACAGTCCCGACATTCAATCTCTGCTCAGCAGCGCCTTCGGTTCCTGGCAACAAGCGATCGCCGTTTTGTTGCGTTCAGCTGTAGATCGGGGTGACCTGCCTCTATCCACCAAAACAGACGAACTTGCCTCCTTCCTCCTCAATAGTTGGGAGGGCGCTCTCGTCCGGTCTAAGGCTGAAAAGAGTGATCAGCCACTCGAAACCTTCATCCACTTCGCCTTCAAAGTTCTTCTCAAAAAGTAGGCCAACTTTGCCCGACTTCGTCCTTCACCAAGCGCGAGGTGATCGCGCAGATTTGCTGCGGAGATTGACAGCTGTAGCACGATCTAATAAAGGTGCCACCAGTTTGCAGGCATGATCCAGATATCCATCTCTGTCTTGCGCGAGTTTTTCTCAGCGGGCCTTCGGAATCGGGTGATTGGATTTTATGGCTTTTTGGGTTGCTTCAACGCAGGGGCTTGGATCTGGGCGTTTCTCGCGTTCCACGATGAACCAGTTCTCCTTGCGACCGCTTTTCTGGCTTACACCTCTGGTCTTCGGCATGCAGTGGATGCTGATCATATAGCGGCGATCGACAATGTAACGCGAAAGCTCATGCAGGAAGGTAAACGTCCGCTTTCTGTAGGCTTTTTCTTTTCCCTCGGCCATTCAACGATCGTTGTGGTTGCGTCTCTGGTTGTCTACTTAACCGCCACGGTCGTGACGACGCGGTTCGACGCCCTTAAAGGCGTTAGCGGCCTAATCGGAACCGCGATTTCCGCCTTTTTCCTGATTGCGATTGCCCTGGTCAACATGGTGATACTTCGGAGTGTCTGGCAAACCTTCCAAGAGGTACGGAAGGGAGGAGGCTGTACAGATCAAAGCCTCGACATGTTGCTGGGAGGTGGTGGAATAATGGCCCGGATCTTCCGACCACCCTTCCGGATGATTTCTCGCCCGTGGCATATGTATCCGATTGGGGTTTTGTTCGGCCTCGGGTTCGATACGGCAACCGAAGTTGCCCTTTTGGGGATCTCTGCGGCAG
>DASZHC010000064.1:0-4454 GCA_035938215.1 Chthoniobacterales bacterium | reverse complement strand
TCGGGGCGACACGATTTGAACGTGCGACCTCCTGCTCCCAAAGCAGGCGCTCTACCAAGCTAAGCTACGCCCCGATCCGAAAGAGGCGCTAATATTAGCGCAGAAGGGCAAAATGCCTAATGTTTTTTAGGGCGAGCTTTTTGTGAGGGGAGAGTGCACGGGTTCGAGAGTTCGGGGAGGCAGTCCGAACGAGAGCTCGGAAAACTAAAGGGGAATAGCAAAAGCCGCTGGCGCAATCCAGTTGACTGCGCTTGACTTTCCGTTCAATGGATTCGGCCGAGTACCTCATTATATCCGCATCGCTCCGATCGAATAGTCGGAGCCGCATCCTCGCGAATTATTTGGCCGGGTGCTATGAGGCAGAAGGCATTGGATCAAAGCTCCTGGACCTGCGCGATTCTTCTCTGCCGTTCTGCGACGGGGAGACGGTTTACGGTCACCCGGAAGTCGTTTCCCTCTCAGAGGCAATCTCGGCGGCGCGTGTCGTTATTCTAGCGACACCCATTTACAATTTTGATGCCAGCGCCGCACTGAAAAACCTGATCGAACTTACCGGCGAAGCCTGGGAAAACAAAGTTGTAGGCTTTTTGTGCGCGGCTGGAGGTGCTTCCAGTTACATGTCGGTAATGAGTCTGGCGAATAGCCTGATGCTCGACTTTCGGTGCCTGGTGATTCCCCGATTTGTGTATGCAACCGGCGGAGAGTTTCGCGAAGAAACATTGGTGTCCGAGGATGCAAAGGCGCGGGTTCGTGACTTGGCCTTGGCATCAACAAGAATTCGGAATTATCAGAGTTAAAGCCCGAAAGAAAAACCGCTCCTTAAAAAATATGCAGGACAGGGCGCATCGTTCTGTCGAGTTCTCTTGATTATCCGCTGCGAAGGAACTAATTGCTTACTCCCCCTCTGGTGCACACAAATGGGCCAGTCAATAGCAAAACGAGAAGAAAAATTGGATCTGGCAGCGCGAGCCGCCTGGCTCAAGCCGGAGAGCCGGTTCTTATCGGCATAAACGATCGTGTTACGAGCGTACATTTGCGGCGTCCGTCCAAAAAGCCGGTGATCGGATTTGCGGCGGGCGCGCAGAAGGCGAAAGCGGTGCTCGGCGCATTACGAGGCCATTGGGTCAATGGACTCGTGACCGACGAGACATGTGCTCGCGAAATTTTAGAAAATGCTTGAGGCCTGCGGATTATCGTCGTGCACGGTAGGCGAAGCGTCCTCGCTTTGCACGCTTCGAAGCCGTGCAAACCGGGACGGGTTCGCCTACGCAATTCGGAAAAGTTGGCAGATCGTAGCTTGACATTTGATACTTGAAAGAGCAAATGTTCATATCATCCGAATATGATTGCCAATTTGGCTTTTTTCCGGCCAAACAAATTGGATCGTAAGTCAGGAGATATAGAAATCATGAATCGCTTTGCGTTCCCCCTGTTAGCTGTCCTACTTACTGGCGCCAGCGTTCTGGCTCAGCAAAAAACTGTAACCATCGCTACGGTTAATAACCCCGCGATGATGATGATATCCAGAAATTCGCCGATGCGCTGACCGACAAAGCCAAAGGCATTTACGGAATCACGTTGCGCGGAAAACCGGGCTGGGGCGAAAACATGGCTTTTGTCGGTACTTTGCTCAACACCTTGCTAATAAGGATTGCATTGTGAGTGTTGCAGCCCAACCGGTCGGTGTGCCGGTTGGCGCACCGGAAAGTGAGGCGAAGCCGAGGCCGGATCATCACTCCGCCACCTTACTGTCGAAAAGCGCCAGTGAGCTACACGAAACCCGCGTCCTTACTTAACTACTCAATGTTCCTTACCAGTGTGGATCTGGCTCCCTCTTCGTAAAAGCTGTGAAGGGTATCGGTGACTTGCTTTACAAAGCCAGGCGAATTTGCTAGTTCTGCGCTAAATACTTCGCGCATGGCAAGAAGTTGCCGCGCATCTCTCCCTGCGGCTTTCGCGCGTTCCCGCAATGTCGCGGCCATAGGATCGAGCATCGGCATTTCCTTGCCCGATTCGTCTAAACCGGTGAGATAACGAAACCAGGACGCGACGGTAAAGCTTAGCAGTTTTATAGGTCCTCCGCGTCGCAATTGCTCCTCGATTGAGGGCAGGACGAACTTGGGGATACCCGACGACCCATAAATTCCGATCCGCGAAAGCTGATCGCGAATCGCCGGATTCGCAAAGCGCTCGATCAAGGTCTTTTTGTAGTCGGCCAGATCAACGCCAGGAACTTCAGACAAAATCGGGGTCACTTCATCATCCATCATTTTTTTGACTAGTTTCTGGATGTCCTGATCCTCCATGGTCTCGTGCACAAGCTGATATCCAAGCAGCATTCCTATGTAGCAGAGCGCCTGGTGACTTGCGTTGAGGAGCCGCAGTTTCATTTTTTCATAGGGCAAGACATCGGTTGTCATCTGTGCGCCCACTGATTCCCACGCCGGGCGGCCTTGTCCGAAGTGGTCTTCGATAACCCATTGTGTGAAGGATTCCGTCATGACCGGCCATCCATCATCGATTCTGAACTTCTCTTTGACCAGGTTGCGATGCTCATCGGTTGTCGCGGGCGTGATGCGATCAACCATGCTGTTTGGAAATATGCAGTTCTCACTCAACCAATTCCCGAAAACGGGATCCTTCAACTCGGCGAAGGCTGTCAACATCTTCCTGGCAACCTCGCCGTTGCTCTGGATATTGTCGCAGGACATGAGCGTGAATGGAGGAAGCCCCCGAATCCGCCTGCGATCCAGAGCCTCTAAAAGATATCCAAATGAACATCGGGGTTCATGCGGGTGAGCGAGATCATATTGAATGTCAGGATGCTTTGCGTCCAATTCCCCGGTCGACTGATCAATATAGTAGCCGCCTTCCGTAATCGTAAGCGAAACGATCCGGGTCTGGGGAGATGCCATTTGTTCAATCACCTTTTGCGGATCGTCCGGCGCGAACAGAAAATTAACAATCGAACCAATAATTCGGGCTTTGTCGCCTGCCAAGCTCCGCTCCACAAGGGTGTAAAGGCAATCCTGTGAAAGCATGACATCCCGGATGCGGGCATCAGGCTTTAGTAGTCCGACTCCGCAATAGCCCCATTGCAGGTCGCTTCCTTGGTGGAACAGATCGTCCATATAAAGTGCCTGATGCGCACGATGGAAACCGCCCACTCCGACGTGCATTATGGACTGACCGACTTTCTGCCGGTCATACTTCGGAACCTGAATATTTGGATCGAGTAGTTTGAGGTTTGCTGCTTTGAGTTGAGTAGTCATTGTTTCGGAGGTTAACGTACACCATAAATTGGAGAGGTTTCTCGAGCAAGAAGGAGATACAAAACCGGAACCCTTCGAAGAGAGTATTGGAGCCAGACGTTTGAGTTCCAGGAGGGCATCAACGCGTTCAATTTCGCGCTCAAATCACGCCGGATTGCGTCCAGGCGCAAATCCACGTGGGTGTCGCTAGAGCTAGAAGGACGACGGCGGCGATTGGCAGGATGCTACCGGATGATCCATGCGGTGAGGTCGCCCTCAGTATACGTCGGTTCTCCAAGCGGCGGCAACTCAGCTGCGTCCAGGGGCTCGACGACGACGTTGAGGGTCGTCCAGCCCTGATTCATTCGCGCCGGTCGCGTCAAGGGTCGCGTACGGGTAGACTTGAACTGGCTCCAAGAGTGGTATCGCACGCTGGACCAGTTGTTGGCGCGCAAAGAACGTATCGAGGTAGAACTCTTTGGCCGATTGCGCGATCTGTTCCACCTACAGGTGGAGATGGTCTTCTACGACCTGACGAGCACCTATTTTGAGGGACCCGGGCCGGCGGGTTTGGCCGACTTTGGACACAGTCGCGATGGCAAGCCGCGCAACCGCCAGGTGCAGGTGGGCTTAGTGATGATCAACGGCTGGCCTATTGCCCATCACGTCTTCGATGGCAGCCTGCGCGATTGCGCGACCGTTGAGATGGTGCTCAAAGATCTGCAGGAACGCTTCGGGTTGCGGCGGGTGATCTTTGTCGGTGACCGGGGGATGGTGACAATCCAGAACCTGGCTTTGCTGCGGCAACGGGGGCAGGGTTACCTCGTTGGGCTCAAACGGCGGCGCAACCAGCAGGTCAATCGCTACATCGAAGCGGCTGCACAGGGTCCTTGGCAGGAGTGTCCGGTCGGCATTACCGCGCTGGAAAAAGAAAAGGTGCCCCGCACGATGGTGAGCGAGATAGCTGGCGAGGAACCGGGCGTGCGCGTTTTTGTTGTCCAGAGCGAAGAACGGCTTGCCTATGAGCGGGCGATGCGCGAAGCGGCGATGGAAAAAACCCGGCAGGCTTTGGAGAAACTCTCGGTGCGAGTGGCGAGGGGCCGACTCAAGAAAGCCCAAAAGATCGGCGAAGCGGCAGCACGCATCTTAGGCCGCAACCATGGAAGCCGCTATTACGGTTGGAGCCTTGAGCAAGGCATTTTC
>DASZHC010000063.1:0-5581 GCA_035938215.1 Chthoniobacterales bacterium | reverse complement strand
CGTGGTGACGGGAAGTTCGAGAGAAATTGGCGGTGAGATGACCTCCAATCCGGACGTACGCAAGGTGACCTTTACCGGTTCAACGGAAGTGGGTCGGACCTTAATGAAACAGAGCGCCGACACGGTCAAAAAGCTTTCGCTTGAACTGGGTGGCAACGCCCCATTCATCGTCTTTGACGACGCCGACCTGGACGCTGCCGTGGCGGGAGCAATCGCTTCCAAGTATCGCAACGCGGGTCAAACCTGTGTCTGCGTGAATCGTGTTTATGTGCAGGCTGGTGTTTACGATACGTTTTCTGCGAAGTTGGTAGAGGCGGTTAAAGGCCTTAAAGTCGGCAACGGTCTAGAGCCGGGAGTGCTCCAAGGCCCCCTGATCGATAAAGCGGCCATCGAAAAGGTCGAGGAACACATCGAGGATGCGGTTTCCAAAGGGGCGCGCGTTTTGACGGGTGGCAAGCGGCACACCCTTGGCGGCACCTTTTTTGAGCCGACGGTGCTGGCGAATGTGCCCGCCGACGCCAAAGTTGCACGGGAAGAGACTTTTGGACCCCTGGCGCCGCTGTTTCGCTTTGAGACGGAGGAGGAAGTTGTTCGATTAGCCAATGATACCGAATTTGGGCTTGCCAGTTATTTCTACAGCCGCAATATCGGTCGGATTTGGCGGGTGGCCGAAGGCATTGAAAGCGGGATGGTCGGAATTAACACCGGCATGGTGTCGACCGAGGTCGCGCCCTTTGGAGGGGTGAAACAGTCGGGTCTGGGTCGGGAAGGATCCCACTATGGCATAGACGAATTTGTGGAAGTCAAATACCTCTGCTTTGGCGGTCTTGACAGATAGTCAGCCGCCGAAGGGGGCTTTCGACGGGGCAAATCGATTTAACAATTATCCGTCAAACTTCAGACTAAAGGCACCTCGACCGTCTTCCAGTTTCCAAGCGCGGAACTTTGCATAGCGGCTTGCACAAAGGCCAGGCCCTTAACGCCGTCTTCGACAGTAGGGAAAGCGCGTTCAATTTGGTCTGGCGTTTCGTGCCGCATCCTCGCGACGATCGTCCTCGCAAAGTCGGAGTAAAGGTTGGCAAACGCTTCAAGATATCCTTCGGGATGGCCAATTTCCGCGCGCGTCACTTGCCTGGCGGCATCGACCACCAGCGAATCTTTGCGACGCGTCACAATCTGCTCAAATCCCTCCCTTTTGCGATGCACTAAGCGGTTTGGCTCCTCCTGATGCCATTCGAGACCGCCCGTCTCGCCAAAAATACGGAAACTTAGCCCGTGTTCAGCGCCGCTTGCCGCGTTCGTGACCCACATAGAGCCACGTGCGCCATTGGAATAGCGAAGCAAGAGCGATGCGTAGTCGTCCACTTGACGACCAGGAACGACGTGCCCAACGTCCGCGCATAGGCTTTCAAGGTCCAGCCCGGTGACGTAGGCTCCTAAGTGATGTGCGTGAGTTCCAATGTCAATCAGGATCATCGAACCGCCTATGCGCGCCGGATCAAAAACAATCAACTTAAGATACGTCGAAAAAGGGCCGGAGTCGTCGGTGTCTTGCCTCAAGCGTTGCGTTTTGAATTTTGAAGAAATTGAATCCTTCCAGAAGAGCCTCACCTTTTTCGGAATAGGCAAGCGGCAACAGTTCGGATGGAGACTGGATGTTCGCCGATGAAAGCCGGGATCCAATGCCGAGGCGACAGCCAAGTCGGGACCTGCGCCGACCGCCTCGTCTGATTTGACTGACTTATCGGCCGGGGCGACGAAAACCGACGAGGTGGAGCGATGCAATAAGGCGGGCATCCAGGACGGCGAACGGGGCTTTAGAACCAAGTGCCGATGATATGACTGCGTAGTTGTCAAATCAGCTGCCAAGAGGCATTCACGACCAATCAGAGGATGTTGCATGGTAGTCGCGTCGCAACTATATCGCGGAATTCATGCAACCATGCTCACGCAGCGAGATACGTTTGCGGTTTCCAACGCTGCCATGATCGGGAGCCGGGTTTCGGTACCCATAGCCGAATCCATGTTGGCGTAGCGAGTGATCTGGTGAAGGTTTTCCATTCGAGGCACAAATACAAGGCTACCTCGTAAAGGCTTTTATCACCCGGGGGAAAGATCCAGGTAAATCTGCGTGAACTCTAGCCGATACCGGCGGACAACGATGGACATGTTATCACATCTGTTATCATAAAATCTTCGTAAGTGATTGATTACAAAAGACTTGGAGGCGAGGGGAGTCGAACCCCTGTCCTTAAGACCTTTGTTCCAAACTTCTACATGCGTAGCCGATCGAAGTAGAGAGCGAGTTAAGCGGATCGGCGCACGTCACTCGCTCTTGTGTCCACGAAATAACTCTTGTCCTCGGGCGCGGTCACCCCGCTTTTGGACCAGCCTGCTGTCGTCGCATCCGGGCCTTAGCAGGCGTCCGGCCGGACACGTCACGGTTTAATTAGGCCGCGAGAGCGAGATCGTTAGTCTCAGCATTTATTGTTTTGACCCGATTTTTAACGAGGCCAACGAGTCATCCTCGGCATGCCGCCTGGATCTCAAACCTTAAGTCGAAACCAGTACGCCCCCAAAACCAACAGGAGGGGAAACAATATCGCCGTAACGGCTGATAAAAGCAAACGGTCCATTTCTAAGGGGACATGAGAAATGCAGGCTAGAAGTTTTTGGGGTTTTGCGGTTTATTAAGGCCACATGCGGATTTCCAGGAGAGCTGAATATGCGCTCAGAGCGTTGATCTTAATCGGCAGCGATCCCACGGAAAAAGTTTATCAGATTCAGGATTTGTCGGAGCGAGGCAATATCCCGGTTAAATTTCTGGAGCAGATCCTGTTAAATCTGCGAAACGAGGGCTTGTTGACGAGTAAACGAGGAGTCGGCGGCGGGTATTCTTTGCGTAAGCGCCCGAGCGACATGTTTGTGTTGGAGATCGTCGAGCTTCTTGACGGCCCGATCGCACCTTTGCCATGCGCATTGGATCGGCCTGGGGAGCCCTGCGGATGCCCGGATCAATTGCACTGTCCGCTTCGCCCCCTGATGCGACGAACACGCCAGATGATTCGCGACCTCTTTGGCTCAAAAACGGTTCAGGATCTCCTGGATGAGGCGCGAGGCGAACAGATTCTGGCATTCGAGATCTGATCGCGCAGGGGCCGCAGAGGAACGCGGAGGGATCGACTGGGGAGCCCTGCGGATGCCCGAATCGATTGCATTGTCCGCTTAGCTTCCCGATGCGAACGAACACGCCAGATGATTCGCGATCTGTTTGGCTCAAAAACGGTTCAGGATCTGCTGGATGAGGCGCGAGGCGAAACAGATTCTGGCGTTCGAGATCTGATCACGCAGGGAGCGCGGAGGGATCGACCTGGCGAGCCCTGCGGAGCCGCGGATCGATTGCATTGTCCGCTTCGCTTTCTGATGCGAAGGAACACGCCAGATGATTCGCGATCTCTTTGGCTCAAAAACGGTTCAGGATCTCCTGGATGAGGCGCGAGGCGAAACAGATTCTGGCATTCGAGATCTGATCACGCAGGGGCCGAGGAGGAACGCGGAGGGATCGACCTGGGGAGCCCTGCGGAGCCCGGATCAATTGCATTGTCCGCTTCGCCCCTGATGCGACGAACACGCCAGATGATTCGCGATCTCTTTGGCTCAAAAACGGTTCAGGATCTGCTGGATGAGGCGCGAGGCGAAACAGATTCTTGCGTTCGAGATCGGATCACGCAGGGGCCCGCGGAGGAACGCGGAGGGATCGACCTGGCGAGCCTTGCGGAGCCCGGATCAATTGCATTGTCCGCTTCGCTTCCTGATGCGAAGGAACACGCCAGATGATTCGCGATCTCTTTGGCTCAAAAACGGTTCAGGATCTGCTGGATGAGGCGCGAGGCGAACAGAATTCTGGCGTTTGAGATCTGATCGCGCAGGGGCCGCGGAGGAACGCGGAGGGAAATCAGAAGAGAGAATACAGAATTCGGAATACAGAAAGTCAGGACTGTGAACGGTGAACCGTGAACGGCAAACGGTGAACGGTGAACGGTGAACCCTATGAGGGAATCGGCCGGTTGGCGGAGAGAGCTAGCGGCCCCTTTTGTCCCATGCCTCTTCGTGCATCGCGGCTGCTCTGTCCCAGGTGTATCTCGCGACGACGCTTTCTCTGGCAGATTTCCCCATCGCTACGCGGCGCTCCGGATTTCCAAAGAGATCAACGATTTGTTCGGCGATTTTCAGCGGGTCTTCGTCAAGGTTGAACAAGAATCCGGTCGCTTGATCTTCGATGAGTTCGGCGTTCCCAGGAATGTTGCTTCCGATCACCGGAAGACCCGAGGCAAGCGCCTCAAGCACGACATTCGACATCCCTTCATAGCGAGAAAGATTGACAAGCAGGAAAGCTCGCCGGTAAGCGGATGCGATTTCGGCCCGCGAGAGCCAACCTTCGAACGAGATTGCGTTATCCAGCCTCATTTGCCCCGCAAGCTTTTCGAGATGCAGACGTTCCGGTCCATCGCCTACGACGCGTGCAATTGCCGGAAGAACAAATCGCGACCGGATAACTTCCAAAACACTCAACAACGCTGAAACATTTTTTTGCCAATGGAGGCGGCCCACAAACAGAAGTGTCAATGGCAAATGCTTTTGATCCCTGGGTGGCGCGAAAAATGTCGTATCGACGCCATTCGGGATGACGCGAACGGTGACGGGATCGGCAGCTTCAGAAAGTTGTTTCAAACCGATCGAAGGGGCGACGATTTCGTGCGCGTGGCGTAGGATATGGCGACGCAGCCCCGTCAGGAGCCGGTAAAAGCCGGATAACTTAGGTTCAGTTCCCGGCACGTCGCCCCCGCGCACCGATACGATATAGGGCGTCGAGCGGCGCAATTGCAGCCATCGTGCAACGGCTCCACCCGGAATGGAAAAGAATGCGATCACGCGATCGGCTTGATAACAATCCGCGGCTCGAACCACATGCCGGCAAGCCGACAACAGGTAGGCTGCCAACTGTGACAGGCTCGAACGATAAACGCTTCGTCGCCGCGCAGGAATACGAATGACGATCACGCCGTCTTCATCCAGTGCTCCGCGGAGCCTCTCATAAGCGGAAGTCAAAACGACAACTCGATTTCCTCTTCGTTTCAGCGCGAGGGCCAGATTCCTGCTTGCCGTCGCCGCGCCGCCCCCTAGAGGCGGGTACTCATAGTTGATCAGCAGATAGGTTGCCACGGAACAGAGCTCAATCCGTCTCAGATTGCTGGATCTTGTTAGTCGAGGACAGCCATCGAGCGTCCTCTTCCGAATGACTTTGTTAACCCCAAACGATTCCGAGGACGAGCACGAAGGACGATTGTTTCGGCTCGCTGTGCCCGAACCCGAAACTTCGAACCCCGGACCTCGCACCCGCACCCTGAACCGTGAACGCCAAACGATTAGTTCGAGGACGCGGACGATTCACTCTGTTCTGTTTCGTTTAAACCTCGTTTTCATTCCGAGCGGCTTCCTGAGCGGCTCCCAAGCGGCGAATTCTGCAACAGCCACACGCACCAGAGCAAGCCACGGTCATCGCGCCGCCCCGCTTGATGAT
>DASZHC010000062.1:0-3774 GCA_035938215.1 Chthoniobacterales bacterium | reverse complement strand
ATCGCTGAGCAGTTTGCCCCATTCTTCGATGGGTCGGTTGGAAGTCATCATGGTGGAACGGTTTTCGTAGCGACGCATGATGATCTCCAGGAGGATTTCGCCGCTTTTTGCGGGGAGGATTTTCAGTCCCATGTCGTCAATAAATGTGGAGCTCCACATTTATTGACTAATGTTGAGTTCCCAAAAATGTGGAGTTGCACGATCGGGAGGTTGAACGAATGAGGTCGGCACCCGTACTTTACTCCACATTATTGATGCAGCGTTCAGAGCGTTTCCAGCCACGCGATGAGATCGGTATCGTGACGCCACTTGGCGGAGTGCAGGTCCCCTTTGATCTGCGGTTTTGCTTTTGTTATAGCCTCGCGTTTGGCTTGCAGATCAAGGGAGAGGTATTGTTTGTGGTGTTCACGCTGGCGTGTCCAAGCCAGTGAGCGATGGTGCTGAGGTCGACGCCTGAACGGAGCAGCTGGACCGCTGTGCTGTGGCGTGCACTGTGGGGGTGAAGACGCTTTTTCTTTAGCGTTGGGTTGCTCTTGGCTGCTTTGCGAACGTATTTCCTAAAGATCAAGAGAACGCCGAAGCGCGTCAGATCCCTTCCGCGATGGTTGAGGAACAAGACTGCTGATTGCCCCGGCTTAATGCCGCGCTCTTCGAGCATTTTCTCAAGGAGATGCACGGTCTCCGGCCAGAGAGGACAGATCCGCTCTTTACGACCTTTACCGTGGAGCACGACACTGGCAGCTGATGTCAGACGCAGAATTATTTGCGAATCGTTCAGCGCTATTTACGAATGGTGGAGAATTTCGCTATGCTCCACTACAGTCTGCTGCAGAGGGCTCCGCCCGAAAACCACTGTGTGTTGACGCAACCCCGATGGCCGCTTCGCTCAAATTGCTGCCCGGCAGTACAGTTCGATGGCGGGGCCGACCGTTCTCTTCTCGACTTGAGAGGAGCTCGCGCGCTGAGCGAGTTCCTCTCGCCCTTGGGGAGCTGCGCTAGGCTGACATCGATTTGGGGGCTCGCTGGGAACGCTCGTATTGTAGCCAACGCCGCCGAGCCATTCGATCCGCCAGAGCAGATCGTCATCCGGGAATCCATCGATTGCGTAAACAGACTGGCCCACTGGCAGATCATAACCAAGTCCGAGGGCATCGAGGAGTCCCGAGGCAGGTCCCGCTCGCAAACCCCATTCGCAAATAGCATTGCCACGTTCGCATTTATTTCTGCACGATCAGCCCGTATTCGCAGATATCTCTGGAACTGACAGTCACCGCGGCGGGCATCTCGTCGTGGTTTCAGGGTGAAAAGCGTGCGCTTTCTTGTCTGATTTCGATGGCGAAACAGAGCTTTTCTGTACACTGCCACCTTCGCCACCTCCGAGGCACCTTGAAAATCGTGTTTCAGCTCAAATTGCTGAACGCGCGAGCATCGCCGCAGCTTCGCGAGCCGGACAATTTGCGCACTTTCGTGTCGTCACCCCGTCCCTCCCGTTAGCCCTAAAATAGATACTCAGCGTACCTGATTTTTTATCGCCGGCTTGTGGCCCGCCCCAGGTGCCGCAGGATCTTCTGAAACGCTAGCAGCGCCTCAGAATGTTTGTCTGCCTGCCAGACAAGATTGTGCTGGAGCACCGCTTTCTGGGTGTTGAGCGGTCGGAAGACCACACCGCGATCAATCAAGCGCGCTATGGTTTCGGTGAACATTCCGATACCGTTTTCAGCAGCAACCATCGCCAGAACTGCCTGGGTCCGATCCGATTCCAGGACAACTCGTGGCCTGAACCCCGCCGCCGTACACAATTTGTCAATACGTTCTCGGAACGCCGGCGCGGTGGCTCGGGAGGTAAGCACCCATTTCTCGTTTCTTAGCTCTTGCAATGACAACACGGCCTTGACCGACGAGGGGTGCCTCTCCGGTAGACCGACCAGCCACCGTTCCGTCTTCCACACCAGGAACCGAAGGTCGCTTGAATGCTTCGCTGGAACACCTCCGATTAAACCGCCATCGAGAGTTCCATTTTGAATCCGCGAGAATTGATCTGCTGCCGGTAGATCGAGTAACTCCAGCTGGCAGGTGGGTCGCTGGTCCCGAAACGAGCGTAAAACCTCCATGAGATCTGACCCGAGCAACGCGCTGATGAACCCCAAGCGCAGCCGCTCGGTTTCCCCTCCGCCACTTCGGTGCGCTGCGGAAGATGCTCGATCGAGGTGACGCAAGATTTCCCGAGCATCCTGCAGGAATACTTCTCCCGGCAGCGTCAATTCCACTGTTCGTGTTTTTCGTCGCAGAAGCTGGACGCCTAACTTCTTCTCCAGCGCCTGAATTTGGCGGCTCAACGGGGGTTGAGAAATGTGCAAACGTTTTGCCGCGTTGGAAAAATGCAATTCCTCCGCGACAGCGACGAAACAGTCGAGTTCCCAAAGCGATGGGCGATTCATGCAATAAAGGTATCAATCATTGTCGAAAATAGCAATTTCACAACAATATCAATGAAATAGAATACGGACCGACAAACCATCAGTCACCCTCTAAAGGAAAAATTATATGGATCCCCGTTACTACGTTACAGCCGCGTGGCTTAGCAGCTTCACGCATCCAGCCAAACAACCTGAGCTTCCGGAGGCGACGTTTAAGCCATTCGAGCTATCGAACCTCCAGTCTGCTTCCTAATAAAATCCTAACCCAAAGTATTCTTCTAGAAATATTTCTCCATGAAAAGAAACAGTTATCTCGACGCTGGTTTCTTGCGGCGCCGAGCACTTAGTTTTGTCTCGGCGTGCGTTCTGGCCTGTCCTGCCGCCTTGTTCGCGCAGCAATATCAGCAAACAAATCTCGTCTCGGATCTTGGTACCCTCGGCGCACAAACCGTCGATCCGAATCTCAAAAATCCCTGGGGCATTGCAAGAGGCCCTAGCGGAAATCCTTGGTGGGTCTCCGACGAAAGGAGCGGAGTTTCCACGCTCTACAACGCGCAAGGAACACCGGCTAACCCCTTGAATCCAGGGGCGAATGGATTGGTCGTCACGATCCCTCCATCGGTTCCACCCCCAGCGGTCGGTACCCCAACGGGTGTTGTTTTCAACGGAGGTGCCAACGATTTTCGCGTTGCACCACCGGGCGTAGCGCAGACCTTTTTCCTGTTTGTGTCGTTAGACGGCTCCATTTCTGGATGGGATCCGGCGGCAAATCCGACTACGGCCATCACAAAAGTCTCAACGAAATCCGTGTTTACAGGCGCGACAATCGCCCAGATCGGCAACGAACGATTTCTTTACGTTGCCGACGTGAAAGATGCGAAGATCAAAGTCTACGATTCCAACTTCAAGGAAGTTGCAATAGGTGAGCGCCATTTCGACGATGACATGGGATTCGATGACGACAACGAGGAAGCGTTCGAAGATCATGAACTGCCTCGCGGGTTTGCTCCGTTTAATATCCAAAACATCGGAGGCGATCTCTACGTTGCTTACGCCAAACAGGATCAGGCAAAAACCTTTGTGACTGCCGGCACCGGACTCGGCTTCGTGGATGTTTTCTCTCCGCGAGGACGTCTCTTAATGCGCTTGGAACATGGCAACTGGTTCAATGCCCCTTGGGGTCTTACCCTCGCTCCAAGCGATTTTGGAACATTCAGCCATCGAATTCTCGTTGGCCAATTTGGAAGCGGAGAGATCTTGGCCTTTGATGCGGTTACTGGCCAATTCCAGGGGAAATTGCGCGATCAGAAGAACAACAGCCTCGTTCTCAAAGGTCTCTGGGGGCTTGCCTTTGGTG
>DASZHC010000061.1:0-5434 GCA_035938215.1 Chthoniobacterales bacterium | reverse complement strand
GCAAAAAAAAACTTCTGGTCTGACGTTGGAGAAGATCCTGGAAGCGATCCGGCCGTGGCTGCTGAGATCGACCGGACATTGTCCTTATTGCCACGCGACATTCCCGGAGAAAATAGATGATTCCACTTAACAGAGTAATATTTAGTTAGCGTTACGCCGCTTCCGGCATTCGACAGGCGGCCGTTATTGACAACGTTGTCAACATACAGGCTTAAGAATACGGCCCCAAGCTGCAGATGCTCGAGCGGCAGACCCCCGCAAGTGATCAATTCCAAACTATTGAACCGGTGGTTTCTTCTTACCGGGTTTTGCGTGTTTGTCCGGAGAGCGCTGATGCGTCACACAAATTGTGACCTGTGAAGCCGCCAACATACATCCACCGATGAGCGGGGCCATCACGAGATAGGAGATACACAGAAGGTTCTTGCTCGAAGCAATTGATGAATCGGTCCAGATTAGGGCGGGGTCACCTGCTGCGTCCTCAATAAGTTTTGTCGCCAGCGGCTTCGATATAATCAACCCGTACGCTTTTTGCACCTCTGGCCGCAACTCCGTTCCGCGGACGAAAGTATGTCCGTGCCAATTCACTGTCAATGAATCGGTCAAGTTTGCGTACCAAAAATAGCTTCCTACGGTTAGCACCAGTAGGACGGCTGCAAACCCGGCCCAGAACCCTGCGTGCTCGCGCTTTCTGAATCGCGCTATCACAAGGATAAAAATTCCGATCAGTACGGCGACGACAAAACTGGCGAAAGGCCGAATTCCTTGAGTGCCCGCAGCAGCCGGGGGAGGAGTCACGATCGTAGCTACGACAGTGATTACCCCGGCTGCAGCTTGGGCCAGCGTTGTCCAATTCTTGCGAATTGCCGCCCAACCAATCTGTTGCGAGCCTGCCATCAGGAGCCCGAACCCCTTATGGAACGGCAAGGTCGCATTCCTGATCTTTATCTATCGGAATCTCCTGCGTTGCTGATTTGCTACCCGTCTGTGGATCCTCTGCCCACATGATGTAGTTGCCGGGCGCAAGATTCCATTTCGTGGGACTGCTCAGTTTAGGAAACGCAGTCGGCGAAAAATTCGGGTACAGTTGAAGTATCTTTGCAATGCAGACAACCCGCCAGTTGGAAATTTCGAGTCCGGATTTCTTCGTGTGCACTTCCACGGAAACTGACCCTACAGCCTTCCCATTATTTAGAAGGCACGCATTCACTTTTAAGTATAAGTCATCAAGCGCAGGTCCAAGCTTGTCGTAAGAGTCTATCTTGTCCTGATTGCCAGAAATCGAAACATAAGCGGAAGTCAGCACCAAATCGTCTTGCTGGAGTTGCGAAAAATAGTCACTCGCCATCCTGATATTGCCCCACTCAGCAGAAGGTCGTGACCGAGGGTTGTACTTGTATAAAGACTGATCTAACCGTTTGGCCTTCTCTTTCAGTATTGGATCTTTAAGACCCTCCTCGATACGGAAAATATCATTATTATTCTTCACAAACATGAGCCACACCTCTCTTGGCGTCTGCCCAAAAGACGAATGCGCTAAGACGATCATTAAACACGCCAACGGAAATTTCATTCTATTGACTCGCGGATCTTATGCGACCGAGAATGCGGTTACAATTGCAATATCCACTGCCGCCTGAGAACCTGCTTGTAGGTAGCAGTTCTTGGAAAATCAAAAAGTTTGCACCAGAACCTGCCCCACGAGTGCTTGTTGCTGGGGCAGGAGAACTTGTCTAAAGGAACCGAATGATGTATATACACCTACATGCCTGCCAAGACCTTCCCCTTCCTTATCTGCCGCGACTGTTCATGTTCCGCCCTTCGCCGCGCAAGCCACTCCAGGAACCTGCGACCTCTGGAGAATAAAGGGTTTGTGGAGACCTTGGTGGACGAGGATCAGCGCATTCGGCTCATAAAGATTACGAAAAGAGGGGAGGCTGCGGCAGCGCTCGGCGCCTGGAAGCGGGCGCAATCGAGCGTTGGAGAAGTTTTGAATCGTTCGGGTGTCAGGGAAGGGCTGGTTGCAGGTGGTCCATAATTGGGCGAACGCTAAACGTCGGACAACCTGAAAAAGCGCTGCCGATGCGAAAGGCGATGGAATTTCAAACGTGCCGGGAAGCCTGGTTACTGTCGATGCAGGCGCAAGGGCGCGACTATCAGAAACTCCTACAAATTCGAACTTCAGATCGACCAACTGTCCCCGACATCCTTTTCTTCGTGCGCAGATCCGGCGCGGGAAGCCAAAAGTGCCTTACAAAGTGCTCGCAGCTCGGAGTCGACCTCGCCGGGATTTGCGAGCGTTTGAGCTACCTCCTCCCGAAGCACCGCGGCGAAATGCTTGCGAAGACGAAACACCAGCGTCTTAACACCTCCAGCCGTCAATCCGAGTTCTTCGGCGATTCGTCGATAGGAGTTCATATCCTCATAGTCAGCCTTCACCAGAAACACTTTTAACCGATCAAAAATCTGGCCTTTCCCTTGCGTTACATATTCCTCGTGTAAGCGAGTGGTGACTCGAGATAGTAAAGTCGCCGCCCAACGCGCATCGAAGACCCTGTCGGGGTTAAGATCGTCTGCGGGTTCGAGCTGATAACGATGCTCAGCGTCCTCCGTATCAAGGGAAACGACTTGGAAGCCTCCCCCTCTCTTTGCGGCACGACCCTTGTGCCAGGACACGGACATGTGATTCTTGAAGGAGGCCAGCAAAAATGCGCGGAATTTTCCCTTTTCCGGGCCGACTCGGCTGAAGGCTTCCTTTTCCAGCAAGTGGGGGAAAAAACTTTGGGTCAGATCCTCTGCATCTGAGGGATGATGTCCGCTCCGCCTGGCGAACGCATAAAGAGGATACCAGTACAGCCTGCAAAGTTCGGACAGCGCCGCCCGAGATTCCGGAGCCTGGACGTCGACAGAGTTTAATATCAAACTCCATCGCGTGGTTCGAAATAGATCCTTTTCATCGGCCGAACTAGAATTTCCCGTCCTCACGCGTCCGCTCCCGCCTGGCGGACTATAATTCGTTCCCGCCTAAGTCCTCAACCCTTTTGCTCGGAGCCTGCCGGGAAACGGTTTCAGAGCGACAAACTGCATCGAGTCGGCAGGTGACCGTGTCGCGACAACGAATGGTCGGATTCCGTCCGATCTGGAGGGAGGATCGAGGTATGCAACACCTTCCAAAGAGTGCAGGGGAGGGGCTTAATCATGTGATTTGCGTGATGTCGGCGTAAGTGGAGAAGTTCCCATTTCGTTCCGATTCTTGGTTTGAATTGCGGTTTACCGCAGGAAATTTGTGATGCATGCCGCAAAGGCCTCATTCTGGACGAATGAGAAAACCTGCTGCATCCCATAAGCAACGGTCGCCAATCCGAGAATCCCGACGAGCAGGAGAAGAAAGGTTTCAATCTCCAAGCTCAGCGTTTCTGTCGCCGCCAATTTCCAGAGACGCGATTCGATGGATGGAGTTGTCCCTTTTGATTTCTCTCTCGAGAACGCGGGAGCTCCGGCAACGCCGGATCGGAGTGGAAGTGTATCCAAAGAGTTGAGGCTACTAGCGTGCATAGTTTCAGATGGTTTATCGCTTCAGGATTCAGCCGCTCATGGGCAATTGACCTTCCGCTACTGTGTACAAATGATTTTTCCGAATCCGGTTTCAGGGTTTCAGAAAAAATTTTAAAAAATCGTGAAGATTCTGCAGAATCTTCATTGCCGGAGTAAAATCAGCGCATGGCTGATCTTACTAACGTGCTGGGCGGTAAACTCGAATCTTGCTGTCGAGAGCCGCGCACGGGCTTTTATCGCGATGGCTATTGCCGCACCGGCCCGGGTGATTACGGCTTGCACACCGTGTGCGCGGTCTTGAGCGAGGAGTTCCTTCGTTTCAGTGCGGCGGTCGGCAACGATCTCAGCACGCCCGTTCCGGAATTCGATTTCCCAGGTCTCAAAAGCGGCGATCGCTGGTGTTTGTGCGTCACTCGATGGCAGGAAGCGCTTGAAGCTGGATGCGCGCCTGCTGTAGTGCTCGCGGCGACGCACATCAGCGCGCTGGAATTCGTTGCGCTAGAAGACCTGCACGCCCACGCGGCACAAGTGTAGTGCGGCGGGTTCAACGGCACTTTCCTCGCGAGGCAGACTGGTAGGGCCGCATCTCCGAGGCGCCGTTTCCGCCGGGCAGCTCGGAGATCTGCCCCTACCTATCCCTTTACCGGGCCTATGCGCCGCACGGCACCGATTTCCAAGTTCCTTGCAACGTGAAGGCGATCGCGGACGCACGAACCAAGGAGCCGTCTCGCATATCATGGGAGACCTTTGGGCCTGACAATCCGCAAATGTTAAATTACTCCTCTTCATCGTGTCAGACGTTATTTCGCAGATCGGCTTGGCTCTTAAAGCTTTCAAGGCTCGCCAGCAGGACATCAACGGACTGGGCCAAAGGGCGTTCAAGGACCTTTTTGCAGCCGCAAATGTGGCGATGCTCACCGCGGTTGTGCAGAAAATAATTCAGACTTCATACGCTGAGATGGTTACGGCGCATCCGCCAAGGACAACATTGCTTGCTGCTGCCTCGCAGCATCATACCGAGATTATGGCTGGTTGCAGAATACTGACCCAAGACGATGGAATTCTTCGGGCGCTGATCGACGCCGCTAACGCCGCGACCTCGGAGGCGTTTCAGTTGATCTACGCCGAACAGGCCAAAAGCCCGCTTCGTTCCCGGACGCGCAAAACGGAGAAAGTTCTCTCGCCCGAATCAGAACCTGCAAAACGGAGAACCCGGACCCCCCGGAAAGCGGTACCCGACAAATAAGGTTAAAACCTAAGTTCCTTGCACAAGTTCCAGAGCTGCAGGTCGCTGGCTACCCTACCAGGCGCGCCAGCGCTTCCTCGTATTTTTGACTGGTTTTTGCTATTACCTCCGCGGGGAGATTTGGCGCGGGCGAGGTTTTATCCCAGTCGAGCGTTTCAAGGTAGTCCCGTACAAACTGCTTGTCGTAGCTTACCGGGCTTGAGTCGGGCTCATGGCAATCCGCTGACCAGAAGCGCGAAGAATCCGGAGTCAGGCATTCGTCGATCAACAAAAGGGAGCCATCGCGAACGCCGAATTCAAACTTTGTGTCGGCAACAATGATGCCTCGCTGAGCTGCATGCAGGCTTCCATCGCTGTAGAGACCAAGACTCAGGTCGCGAACAATGATCGCTCTCTCTTCTCCCAGAACGTCACAACATTCTTGCCAGCAAATGTTTTGGTCGTGTCCAGTCGCGGCTTTTGTGGCGGGTGAAAAAATTGGCCTCGGAAGTTGGGAGGCTTGCTTTAAGCCGGCCGGTAATTTGATCCCACATACAGCGCCCGTTTCCTGGTAGTCTTTCCAGCCCGAGCCTGCCAGGTAGCCACGGACAACGCATTCGATCGGAAGCGGCTCCGCTTTTCGAACGATCATTG
>DASZHC010000060.1:0-9268 GCA_035938215.1 Chthoniobacterales bacterium | reverse complement strand
TTTGGGATTGAAATTGGGCGATAGTCCGTTGTTGCCCGCCTCATCGACCGAAAGCTTCGCTATCAATTGACCAAATGTTCCCCCATCCTTTGGATTCCAAGTTAAATCATTCAGCTCCTTGGGATCCACGCCCGCCTTTTCAAGCATAGCCTTGTTGTAAATGAGTGCGATTGTATCCCAATCTTTCGGCAACCCGTATTGCTTGCCACCTTTTCCCCAAAGGTCGTACAAGCCACCCAGGTAGACATCGGTGGGAACCTTGTCCTTCTTGATAAGCGGCCCGATATCGACCAGCAAATCGTTCGCGACGAATTCAGGATAGCGCGCCAAGTGATCCGTAAAGACGTCCGGTGCTGTCCCGGAAACGAATCCTGTACTCAGAGTCGTCCAATAATCGCCCCACGCAGTCTGCGTAATCTTTACCTTGATATCGGGGTTGGCTTTTTCAAATGCCGCCGCTGCAGCCTGGTAAGCAGGCAACTGTAATGCATCCCATAACCAATAGGTGATTTCTGTCGCCGCATGCGCAGAAACGGCTGCCAATGATAAGCTCGCGAATAGTAAGTTTCTGAGGCGATACATAGTTAGTTTGTTCTCGATTGGGGGTTTTATTTCATGCCACTGAATTGGAAGGATTCGACCACTTTTCGGCCGAAAAAGACTAGGAGCGCAACCATCGGGATGACTCCAAGGACCGTACAGGCCATCAAACCTGTCCAATCCGGAACGCCAGCCTGTTGTTGCGTTCGGAACGCATTGATTGCTACCGCAATCACACGAACGGATTCTTCCCGCCCGATAAGGAAGGGCCAGAAGAATTCGTTCCATGTCGACACGGTCGTCAGGATGGCCAGGGTGGCCAGAGAGGGACCGTGGATCGGCAGGATCATCCGAAAGAAAATAGAAAAGTAAGATGCGCCGTCGATGCGCGCTGCCTCCTCGACATCTTTCGGAGTCGAAAGAAACATCTGTCTGAGGAAAAATACAGCGAAAGGCGTCATCAAGGCGTACGGCGCAGCCATTCCCTGAAAGGTGTTCAGCCAGCCGAGATCGTGGATAAGAATGAAATTCGGAATGAACAGAACAGCCGTCGGGATCATTGTGGCCGCAATAAAGAGAAAGAAAAGCAGGTCGCGTCCCGGAAACCGCAACCGAGCGAATGCATAGGCGGCTGTCGCGCTGAAAAAAATCTGCGGGGCCACGGCCATGGCAGTGAAGATCACGCTATTCAGTAATGCTCGGAAAAAAGTGATCTTTGCGAGACCGGTCTGCTGCAGTCGAGGATCAGTCGGATCGACAAATCCAAGCACTCGTTGGAAGTTGAAGAGTGTCGTATCGTTCGGAAGAAGTGATCCTCCGCTCCCAAACAAGGAATTGGGCCCAGTCAACGCCGTCTTGAAGGCTATCCAGAGCGGACCAAGCGAAATCAGCGCGAATAGAATGAGCACCGCATAGCCAAGCCAGCGGCCGATCGGTAAAGTTGACGCCGATGTTTTCATAAGATCTATAAGATTTAACCCAGATCTGATTCTCCAGAGCGCAGAACACGCATTTGAGCCAGAGTCACAAGCACCAGACCAAGAAACAGAACCGTTGACATCGCAGACGCATATCCCATCCGCATGCTACTGAACGCCTCCTGATAGATGTACCAGACAATGGTTCGAGTTGCCGTACCCGGGCCTCCTTGTGTCGTAACCGCAATCGTATCGAATATCTGGAAGGAACCGATAACGCTTGTTACCAGTACGAATACCACCGTTGGGCGCAGAAGCGGCAGCGTTATGGAACTGAACATCTTCCATTGAGAAGCGCCCTCAATGCGGGCCGCTTCATAAAGGTGCTCAGGAATAGATTGCAGACCGGTGTAAAAAAGCAGCGCAGCGTAGCCCATGTGGCGCCAGATATTGATCGCGGCAATCGTCGGCAGCGCCAGATTTTCATCGCTGAAAAAGGCGTGCGTTCCCAGACCCAGGCCCTGAAACACGAAATTCAGGAATCCGAGAATAGGGTCTAGCATCCAAAACCAGATCATCGCTGCGATAACATTCGAGACCAAAAACGGCGCCAACATGATCGAGCGTATCACCACCGATCCTGTGAGGCGCTTGAGCAGAACCGCGATCAGCAATCCGAGCACTGTTTGAACCGGAATGTTGTAAAGAACGTAGAGAACAGTGACCCAGATTGAACTCCAAAACTTCCCGTCCCCAAGCAATCGTAGATAGTTGTCCAGGCCGAGAAACTTTGGGGCGCGCAACAAATTCCAGTTCGTTAGTCCGATATAAAACGCGCGGATCGTGGGTAGCAGATAAAACAGGGTGAACCCGACCAAAGCCGGGGTAATGAACAGCCACCCGCAAAATCCTTCTCTTTCTGTGAGACGTTTCTTGTGCGAGCGAAAGCCGTCACCAACTGAGGCGGAATGCTCCGATAGGATGGACGTTTTAGTGGACATCTTACGGGTGGGGGTTCGGCATTTGATCTGCAAGTGGCAGCCGACTGGATCGAGCGTGGCGGAAACGAAACCAACGCACAAACCAAACCGCCTGCAACCGGATCGTGCTAAACCGCCTTTTAACACGTGCTAGTACGATGTCAAAATTTTTTTGCAGCGCGTGCTCAAGGAGTAGTCTGCGGAAACGGGTTTCGAGTTTTGGGGTTTACGGAGGGACGGCCTCCGTGCCGTCCGACTTCTCTTCATTTCGAGTAAGAACGAGAAAAATGGGACGGCACAGAGGCCGTCCCTCCCAAACCCCAAACTCCAAAACTGCGAACGCCAAACCGCGAACGCTGCGCCCGGTCATCGCCCGCGTTTACGCGTAAGCATAAACTCGTTGCCTTCGGTATCTACGCACATTGCAAGATGAGGTGGTTCACTCCCTTCCGGCTCCGGCTCGCGACTCAAACAGCCGCCGCCAGCCACAACTTCCCGCGCCCCTGAAAGCACATCGGGCACCTGAAAACTCAACCCGGTCCATGTCCGTCCACCTTCCCCTCCCCCGTGAATTCCGATCGTCGTGCCGCTTACAACGACCTCATAGATAACCTCCGATTCTCTCACGACTTCGCCGTTGAAGACGTCTCGGTAGAATCGCATCGCTCGCTTCAGGTCAACAGCCCAGATGATATACTTCACGCGCTCCACGTTCATTGTATGAACTTTCTTTCAATCCTGCTCGTTCTCATCCTTTGACAGAGCGCCTCTCGTTCACAGAAAAAATCTCGGATTCTGGGATCCGCTGTTAAATACGCTTCCGAGTCTTGCCCGGCAATAAGTCAGTTTCATGTTGACCAACAAAAGCGTAAGAGTTTGATTCAATTACGGTTGATGAGTTGAGTCAATCGATTTTGCCACGCTGGATATTCCGCAGGTTCGACAAGGATGAGCAAACAGAGATTGTTACAACGCTTGGTTGCCTCATTGGCAACCAATCACGGCGTACAACCCAAACAGACGGAAATTTGGCAAAGGCTCAAAAGTTTAACTCCGCGCGAAGTTGACGTGTTATGTTACGTCTTAGGCGGCCAACTAAATAAAGAGATCGCTGCGGAATTGGGAATTGGCGAGAAAACGATTAAAGTGCATCGCGGGCATGTCATGGAAAAACTTGGAGTCCAATCAAGTGGTCAATTACTCGCAATGGTGTTGCGTGTGGTATTTACCAAAAAATGAAACTCGAATGACAAACCCGATTGGACAACTTCTTACTGCCCTTCTTGCGACCGGATGCTTCTCACCTAATTCCTCCGCTTCCACAACAGCGTAAACTCACTCTTCTCCGGCTTCGTGCGCATGGTTAATTGTCTCTTGTATTTGCTCCTTAACCCTCGTAAGGCGGAAGGAGGCAGGAGCCGGCATCGGCGCGAAGTCGACGTCTGTGCGGCCGTTCCACTGGTACAGGCAACGCTCGCCGCTTTTTCCAGCTGGTAGGCTACAGACTTGCTAAGAACTCGATGAGCAGTTCGTTCACCTCAATTGGGCGCTCCTGCTGGATCCAATGTCCGGCGCCCGCCACCAGAACCTTCCTTCTCAAGCCCGGCATAGTTTCCTCCAAGCTGTCGAAAGCTTGCCTATACATCGTGACCACCCCGTCGGATTCGCCTGCTTTTTCGCAGGACTAAGCGGCCATTACACCTCCGAAACCCTAAAAGATATTCCCGCGCAATGGCAACGCTTCGGTCCCTATATCGGCACCCTGCCCGGACAAATCGGCCGCGTCGCGTACGGCGTTTGCTTTAACATGTCCGACGATGCAGCGACATCGAGATTTGGATTCCGATACAATAGCAGGCCGCAGATCAATCCAGGGCAAAGCTTTCATCCGGGTTTACTGCAAATTCGTCGGCGAGGTACTGCTCGGCTTGGGTAAGATCGAATTGGTCAATCAGGAAAAATTTTCGGCAACGGCCTAGTTTAAGCTCGGCGACCAGAAGCGGGTCCAGGGCACGCGGCCTTGGATCCGGCAGGAGCGTGCTTTTCCAACGCTGCTGGTGGTCGACTATCACGTAGAGATGATCGAAGTGCCTTTTTGCAGCACGCGCTTTTTTCCGCGATTCTTTCGGCAGGATACCATCAAATTCTGCTGTCAGAACCAGCTTCTTCCAAGGGCAAAGCCGGTCAAGCACGAAAAGACCCAATACGTATGCCAGGAAAGCCCCAAGGACCCATCCTCCAACAAGGGTGCCGGCTTCTGCAACGCTCGGCATAGCAATATTGCCGGAGAAAAAATAGGTCAAGGCAGGGATGATTCCCAGGATTAAAGAGATCCGCGTTGCCACTCGCTCGCCCTTGATTCTGCCTTTGTTGATCTTCCTTACGGATGCCTGGGTCGTCTGAAATGGGATGTAAGAGGGAAGGCTCTTGGGTTCGGCGGCCGCCGTAATCGAATCCGTAGTGATTTCGAAGGCGAGTTGGTGTTTTCCCTCCAGGTCGAACACGGCGAAGACCGGTAATTCCAAACCGGTAGCCTCGTCTCTATAGGTCTGGTGGAGACCATATGGACTGAATTCTTGAAGGTGAAGGAACGTTTTCGGTGCTTTAGCAAGAAGGGTTTTCCCCTCCTCACACCCTTTCTCCAAAGGAAAGAGGTAATTTGTTCCTTTGCCGGTAGCGATAGCAGGCCGGCAATATTTCTGCCGGAGCAGGTCTAGGTTCTCGTTCATTGAAAATTCCTGGGTTTAAATCTTCCTTTCCCTTCAGATCCTTGGCAAGGCTTCCAGAAAGGAAAGCTGTTAACTTTGAGATCGTCGCCTAAGCATCGCTGGGACGCAAATAACTATAGAATCCTTGAAAAGCAAAAGCACCTAATGATAAATGCGCAGATACGGAAAAAACAAGTGCACCGTCTCGCATATAGTAGTGACGTCGCCGCAGGTCAGTTGGCTGTTTTTCAAGGCGCGAGCGAAGCGCCCATCCCGCCCCATTTTTGCCTCTTGCTTCTACGGCCATTCCGCAGTCGGCGCAAAAATGGAGCGGGACGGGTCGAGCGAGCAACGCAGAAAAACAGCCAACTGGCCGCGGCCCAGAGGGTTGCGTTGAAAATGGGCCGGCGGCTGCGTTGCTCGTCGGTTACGTCCCGCACCATTTTGATACCGCCGGAAGAGAACAAAATCTGGAGGAGCGTAAAATGGTGCGGGATGCGCCCTCCTCCCGCCTTGCCGGCGGCCCATTTTGAACGCAACGACGTCACTATTATATGCGAGACGGTGCACTAGACTCATCTGCAACCGGTTTGCTTTTCAAGGATGTATTCGAAAGTTCTACCCTCCCCTGAAGCCGAATGGCTTGAAGCCGATGGTCTTGGCGGCTTTGCCAGCGGCACCGTCTCGGGCATTCGGACCCGTCGCTATCACGGCTTACTGGTCCCGGCCACCGCACCCCCGGCCGGGCGCACGGTTCTCGTCAATGGGTTTGAGGCCTGGATCGAGGTATTCGGTGAGACGATCGCGATCTCGTCGCAACGCTACGCTCCGGACGTGCTTTATCCGTATGGCGCAAGCAGGTTGACCTCCTTTCTTCTCGACCCCTGGCCCGTCTGGACATTTCATATTCGGGAAGGTCTGTACATTGACCAGGAGCTTTTTGCAGCCCATGGCACCCCGACGGTCGCGCTCCGCTGGGAGCTGCGCGGCGATTTCACCGGTTCAGCAAAGCTGCGAATCCGCCCGCTGCTTTCGGGACGTGACTTCCACTCCATTCATCACGAGAACGGCTCGTTCCGTTTCGAAGCGTTTCAAACTGCCGATCCAGTAATATGGCATCCTTATCAGAATCTGCCGATCATCCGGGCTCAAAGTAACGGCAGCTATGCTTATGATCCCTGCTGGTACCGCAACTTCCTCTATGTCGAGGAACAAAAACGCGGATTGGACTGCATCGAAGACTTGGCCTCACCGGGCGTATTCGAATGGAATATCTCCGACGGCCCTGCGGTTTGGATTCTTTCCTCGGACATAGCTCCCACTAACGGCACTGAATCCGCCCTGGCACACTACGGTTCGCTCAGGAGCAAGGAACAAGACCGTCGTAGAAGCTTTCCCTCGGCGCTTCACCGCGCCGGCGACGCCTACCTTGTCAAGCGAGGCGAAGGAAAAACAATTATTGCCGGTTACCCCTGGTTCGGAGATTGGGGCCGGGACACTTTTATCGCCCTACGAGGCTTGTGCCTATCGACAGGTCGACTGCCCGAGGCCCGCAACATTCTTATTCAATGGGCAGGCGCAGTTTCACAAGGAATGCTCCCGAATCGGTTCCCCGATCGTGGAGAAACGCCCGAGTTCAATTCCGTAGATGCTTCATTGTGGTACGTCATCGCCGTCCACGATTACTTTCGGGTCCGGGAAAGCCAGACTTCCGGGCTGCCGATCGACGCTTCTGATATCCTGAAACTTCGAACGGCTGTTGAGGCAATCCTGACCGGCTACACCGAGGGAACAAGGTTCAATATCCATGCAGATCTTGATGGCTTGCTCGCTTGCGGCCAGCCAGGCGTTCAGCTCACTTGGATGGACGCCAAGGTCGGTGACTGGGTCGTTACGCCTCGCATAGGCAAGCCGGTGGAGGTACAGGCTCTCTGGGTCAACGCTCTATGGATCGCCGGCCGTTTCTCGAAGCGTTGGAGCGATCTTTTTAAAAAAGCAAAGGCAAGCTTCGAAGTCCGATTTTGGAACGCATCCACCGGGAGTTTGTTCGACGTCGTTGATTGTGATCACCGGGCCGGCATTAACGATGGCTCCCTGCGCCCAAATCAAATCTTTGCGGTCGGCGGCCTGCCTCTTTCCCTGCTCGAAGGCGAGAAGGCCCGCCGCGTTGTCGAAACCGTGGAGGCCAACCTATTGACACCGATCGGGCTCAGGTCGTTGGGACCGAGGGAACCAGCCTACGCACCGCACTATGAGGGTGGCGTCGTGCAACGCGACGGAAGCTACCACCAAGGTACCGTCTGGCCGTGGCTTATCGGACCGTTTGTCGAGGCCTGGCTTCGCATAAGAAAAGGGACACCCGAGGCAAAAGCCGAGGCCCGCGAACGGTTCCTGGGTCCCTTCAGGGACCACATGCATAACGCAGGCATCGGCCACATTTCCGAGATTGCGGATGCTGAACCTCCTCATGCCCCGCGAGGCTGTCCATTCCAGGCATGGTCAATGGGCGAATACATCCGCCTGCAAAGGAGTGTCCTGGAAAACGGGATTTGAATTTCGGGGTTTGGAGTTCGGGGTTTGGAGTTTGGGGTTCGAGGGGTTTGGAGGCGCCGCTCCGTCGGCGCCGCGAAATGGTGCCAATTTACGGAGGGCAACGGCTGCGAGGGACCGCAAGCCCCCCAAGCCGCCACCGATCATTGTTGCCACGACCGCATGGACATTGCCGGCCGATTCCCTGGAGCTGGAGGGCGTCCGCTCCGTCGGCGCCGCGAAATGCTGCTGATTTAGGGCCGGCAATTGGCTGCGAGGCGACCGCAGCCCCAAGAAGTCAGGAGTCAGAACTCCGGACCCCAAACTCCGAACCCCAAACTCCAAACACCCGAACCCCAAACTCCACCCCCCCAACCGCGAACCGCTTACCTTAAAAGGTCCGAAACCAGGGATTTCTCTTGTTTCAGTTCGTTGATGGAAGCGCTGATTTTGTCCCGGCTGAACTCGTTGACCGCGAGGTTTTGAACAATTTCCCAGCTCTCTCCAGCGGTGCGAATCGGAAACCCACTCATGAGTCCTCTTTCAACCCCATAACTTCCCTCGGAAGCAACAGCAATGCTGTACCAATCTCCCGCGGGTGTGGGTGTCGTGAGAGATCGAACGGTGTCAACGACGGCGTTGGCAGCCGACGCAGCGGAGGACGACCCGCGAGCTTTAATGATAGCGGCGCCCCGCTGCTGGACCGTAGAAATAAAAGGACCCTTCAACCATTCTTCATCGGAGATCACTTTCGGGACGGGTCTGCCACCGATCTTTGCGTTATAAAAGTCAGGATATTGGGTGGCGGAATGGTTGCCCCAGATGGTAAGATTTGTAACCTCCGTAACATGGGTTCCAGCCTTCGCCGCCAATTGCGATTTGGCGCGATTTTCGTCGAGGCGCATCATGGCAAACCAGCGGTCGGAAGGCACACCCTTGGCGTTGTTCATGGCGATCAGGCAATTCGTGTTACACGGGTTGCCCACGACGAGGACGCGAACGTTTGACGCCGCATTCTTTTCAATCGCCTGTCCCTGTCCGGTAAAGATTTTGCCGTTGATTCCTAGCAAATCTTTGCGCTCCATTCCTTGTTTACGCGGTACGCTGCCGACGAGCAGAGCCCAGTTCGCGCCTGCGAAGCCTTCTGCAAGATCAGCTGTCGGCACGACGGCGCTGATCAGAGGGAACGCGCAGTCCTGCAATTCCATCACCACTCCTTCGAGCGCTGTTAAAGCTTGGGGAATTTCAATGAGGCGAAGTTCTACCGGTTGTTCCGGACCAAACATTGACCCGGACGCAACGCGAAACAGCAAAGAATAGCCGATCTGGCCTGCGGCCCCAGTCACGGCGACTTTCACGGGAGATTTCATATCGTTAAATTGTAAAGCGGAGGGAATTTAGTCAAAACATTCGGCGGTCACACAAACCGTTTAAATGCCTGGTAGATAGGCAGTTGCAAATGAACGTATGCGAATAGGTAAGCACACGGAAGCACGCGCCAGAACACGTTACTGGCAATAATCGGCAATGACATGGAGTTCCCATTCGCTTCGGCAAAGCGTATTCAGTTTCGCAGTCTTTGGCAACCTTTGGC
>DASZHC010000059.1:0-13153 GCA_035938215.1 Chthoniobacterales bacterium | reverse complement strand
GCACGAGTGTGATTCTTTTCTTTAGTTGGTTGATTGCGGCTTTGACAACAAAGGGCGCCGAATTCGGTTCAATTGGAAAGCAGACTTGGATCTTTCTCATTTTATCTGGTATTTCAACTGGCCTTTCGTGGCTTTGTTATTTTCGGGCGCTCCAGGTCGGTGAAGTTTCAAGGGTAGCGCCTATCGACAAGCTTAGCGTAGTGGTAGCGATGGCCCTTGCTATCCTGTTCTTACGAGAAAAAATCGATGCACGGGAAGGATTCGGGGCCGTTCTGATTATCTTTGGGGCACTTCTGCTCGCCTGGAAATAGCGGGGCCGTGTCCGCGGACTGGCGAGGTCTAAGGATCTCCAGGTCATGTTGGGAGAAGCGCCGATTGGGGAGCGGCGCATCCAAGAATGAGCCTGGGTCGCATTAGCGAGAGAAAGGTCTTGATTGTCACTTCGTTGTCAGCTCTTGATGTTAAAGACGCGGTCGGGCTGTCCTTCGCCGCAGTTGTCTAAGCCGACGGAATGCGTCGAGTGCAGCTATTGCGTGGAGTAGGATCCTGGCCGGGCCGCGAGGTATGACAAGGCTGGCGGACGATCCAGAGAGCAAGTTTGAGGCAAGCTTGATCAGCCGAATCGCTGATGGAGACGAGTCTGCATTTGCGACTTTCTATCAACGCCTTTCTTCATCCCTGTACGGGATGGCGTACCGAATGATGAATGACGCCAAAGAGGCAGAAGATGTTTTGCAGGAAGGTTTCACCTACATCTGGCGCAGAGCCGGATCGTTTGACCCGGCGCGAAGTACTGCGTTCGCATGGGCGGTGATGATCGTCCGAAACAAGGCTATCGACCGCCTTCGTGTTCGTCAACGCAGTGAACGGCTTAGAGAAAGGGCGGAAGAATCGGTGGTCCAGCAGAGGGACGAATCTTCCGCCGAGGAGCCTGCACTTCGCGAACGAACCGCAATTGTTCGTTCAGCTCTCCAACAGATCCCGCAGGAGCAGCGGGAAGCTCTCGAGCTCGCCTTTTTTGGCGGTCTAACTCACGAGGAGATAGCTGAGCGACTCACTATACCGCTCGGAACGATCAAGGCACGAATCCGCAGAGGCCTTCTGAGACTGCGGGACTTCCTGCACGAGGAAATATGATCGACGAGCAAACACAAGAATTGGTGTTGCAGTATCTGCTCGGTGAGCTGGAACCCTCGCAAATGGAGGTGGTTCGGACTCAGATAGACTCTGACGCTGAGCTCAAAACTTTTGTAAACGAGATGGAGGAAACCGTGGGGTCGCTAGCCTATTCTGTGCGGCCGATAGCTGCTCCTCCTGATATTCCTCGGCGAATCTTGCGTGCGGAGAGAGGACCGGTGCGGCCCGCTCCGGAGGCGCCCAGGTCCCGGAGAGCCGCTCTAAGTCTTATACCTTGGGCGCTGGCTGCGTGCCTTGCGATTGCTTGTATCATCCTTGGAGTGGATCGGGAACACGTAAGAGATCGGCTCTCAAAAGAATTGGCTGCTCTTCGGGAGACCAACGCGCAAACAAGTAAGGCTTTAACTCAGCTTGAACAGAAGAGCGCTGATTCGGAAAAGGAGATCGCCGCGTTCCGCGAAAGAAGTGCTGGGTTGGAGAATCAGTTGGCTGCTTTGGAGCAGAAAAACGCCGAGGCTCAAACAGGACTTGCGGCCGTCAAGCAAAAGGCCGCCGAGGCCGAGCAAGCAGTAGCGGCACTGACACAAAAAGACGCGGATTCTCAAAAGGAGTTGGCTGCGTTGAGGCAAAGGAATCTGCTTTCGGAAATTAAGATTGCTACGCTGACTGCCCAAGTTGCTAAGTTCCAGCAAGCCAACGCTGTCGTCGTCTGGGACACGGACCTGCGAAGTGGGGTGCTCCAATTGGACAAACTGCCTCCGCCCGCACCGGGAAAGGATTACCAGCTTTGGGTGATTGATCCCAGCAAACCTCTCCCGGTCAGCGCGGGCGTTTTGTCAGTCCCGAGCGTGGGGCTTATCCGAACTAGCTTCCATCCTTCCCAACCAGTCCAATCGGCCGCTGCGTTTGCGATCAGCGTCGAAAAGAGCGGCGGTTCGATGAAGCCCGAAGGACAGATCATTCTTCTTGGCAAATAAGCCGTCCCCGCTTTGCGGGCCAGACAGCTAGACTGCAGCTAGACTGCATCGCTCACAAACCCCTTTGGAAAAGCCTTCATACTCACCTCTGAGCCGCTTTCCTAAGCTGGACAATCCCAACGGACCGTTTTGCAGGCCGGGCCGCTAGGGCCGGATCTCCGAGCCGGCCGTTCCCGCTGCATGAATAGCCCTGGACATTTTTGCCGATGTTCGTTTTTCATGCGAGGGACGGCCTCCGTGCCGTCCGACTAATCATTTCCGGCCCAATAACATGGAGAAAAATGGGACGGCACAGAGGCCGTCCCTCCGTGAAATGAACTGATTCCTCGTCGAGGGAGTCGCCCGGGCCCGTCCATTGCAAGCAACGCCCTTCCAGCGATCTTCCCGATTCCCCGGTATCAGCAGTCGCTTGGCCAAGCAATCCTCTGCGACCTCCGCAGCCCCCGTGCGATATCTATCGGTTTTCCGGGCAGCTCGGAGATCTGCCCCTATAGGCGCTAACGAACCTAACTTGAGCTCACAAACGCGCTGCGATGTAGGCGAACCGTCTCGGTTTGCACGGTTTTGAAGCGCGCAAAGCGGGACGCTTCGCCTGCTTGCGCTCAAGTTAGCGCTTATGTGAGATCCGCCCCTACCACAAAACCGCTTCCGGCAGCCCTACAAGCCGCAGACGGCTCGATCTGTCCTAACGGTGGGTTACAATTCCAACGGGCGCTCCTCGCCGGCCCGTTCATACTTTCATACGCGGTTGCCACCGACCAAAACCCGTATCTAAACTGCCGAGTCGTTAAACTGTTACACGAAACAGATTGGCGCTGAAAAGAAACTCTGAAATATTCCCGGTTGCCATTGCGATGAAATTGCCTTCCATCCAACTCGAGGCTGCCGAAATCAGGCGCACTTTTACCTGGGTGGACTTCGTCGTCCTGGTAGGCGTTTTTGGGTTTTCCTGGACGGTTTTGCATTTCGGAAAGGGCATGATCGTCCACTTTGACGAGAATCAGTCGCCGGCAATCTCCACCAATATTCTCAATATTCCATACTATGCCGGTCGGACCGTTTTGCGAATGTGGATCGCCTTCGGATTTTCATTACTCTTCACCTTTGGCGTTGGCTACGCCGCAGCAAAGAGCCGCGTTGCTCGCTCGATCATTCTTCCGGCGCTGGATATTCTGCAGTCAGTCCCCGTACTTGGTTTCCTCTCGATCACCGTGACCGGTTTTATGGCTTTGTTTCCGGGTAGCCTGCTCGGAGTCGAATGCGCAAGCATTTTTGCAATCTTTACCGGTCAGGTGTGGAACATGACCTTCGGCTTCTACCATTCTCTGGTTACGATTCCAAAAGATCTGCAGGAAGCTGCAACAAACTTTCGCCTGTCGCGATGGCAACGATTCGGCACGCTCGAAGTTCCTTCGTCGATGCACAGCTTGATTTGGAATTCGATGATGTCCTTTGGAGGGGGCTGGTTTTTCGTTGCTCAAAGTGAGGCGATAACAGTTCTGAACAAAAACATCAAGTTGCCCGGTCTCGGATCCTATATGGCAACAGCGGTCGAGAAAGGGGACAACACCGCTGCGATCTGCGCCATCTTAACGATGCTGGCTGTGATTATCGCTTCCGACCAACTCGTCTGGCGGCCCCTTTTAGCATGGGCTGATAAATTTAAGATGGAGCTCATCGAATCCGGAGAGGCCCCGCAGTCCTGGCTCTACAACTTTCTACGGCGCGCTTACATTTTCCCCTGGATTGAGGAACATATTTTCTACCCGATATCCGACGGGTTAACCCAGCTCAAAAGAGGGATAAAGTTGTTTGAGGCGGTCCCGCAACGTTCAAGAAATCTGTTGGGTCGCATTGTCTCGGGACTGGTCGGCGGACTGATCGCGCTCTGGATTGGATTTGAAGTTGTTCTCGGCATCGTTGCTGCCATTGACACGGTTTACAATCACGTCGCGCTCGCCCAGTTTACACGGCTCTTTTTCCTTGGACTCCTGACAATGGGTCGCGTGGTTTTGATGACGATCCTCGCAACGTTGATCTGGACGCCGATTGGCGTCTGGATCGGTTTCAAGCCCAGGATCGCTCGCGTGGCCCAACCGCTTGCGCAGATAGCCGCCTCTTTTCCCGTGAACATGACTTTCCCATTCATGGTAGGATTTTTTGTCGCATCTCATCTGGGCATTAACTGGGGTAGCATTATCCTGATCGCAATGGGTACGCAGTGGTACATTTTGTTCAATGTCATCGCAGGGGCCATGGCTATTCCGAACGATCTTAAAGAAGCGGCTCAAACGTACGGATTGGGCGGGTGGGCGCTCTGGCGTACCTTGATCCTGCCGGCGATTTTTCCCTTCTGGGTGACTGGCGCGTGCACCGCCGCCGGAGGGGCCTGGAATGCGAGCATTGTTGCAGAACTTGCGACGTGGGGGTCGACGACGCTGAAGGCGGACGGCCTCGGCGCTTACATAGCCGAGGTGACTCAAAAAGGCGACACGCCCATGATCATTTGCAGTATTGCGGTGATGTGTGTTTTTGTCGTGATCACCAACAAACTCATTTGGCGAAGGCTCTACGACTACGCCGAGAAACGGTTTCACCTGGATTGACCCTGATGGCAACAGCCCTCCAACCAAGCACGATCACGGCAGCGACCGATCGACCTGTGATCGCTGAACTTTGCAACATCACCAAAACCTATACAGTTGCCGGGGGACGCGAGCTGAAGGTCCTCGACCAGATCGATCTCGCCGTCCACGAAGGGGAATTGCTGGCACTCCTGGGACAGTCGGGTTCTGGAAAGTCTACATTGTTGCGATGTCTGACAGGTCTTACGAAGCCAACAAGCGGCCGAGTCACGGCCTATGGCAAAAACTTGGACGGCATCAATAAATATGCAGCGATCGTTTTTCAAACCTTCGCGCTCTACCCGTGGCTGACAGTCGAACAAAATGTGGCGGTCGGCCTGATGGCAAAATCCCTCACCCGTTCCGAGCGCGAACATGCCGTCGAAAAGGCGATCGAACTCATTGGTTTGAATAACTATCACGAAGCCTATCCGCGCGAGATTTCCGGGGGGATGCGCCAACGAGTAGGTATTGCCCGGGCCCTCGTTGCTGAGCCAAAGATTCTTTGTCTCGACGAGGCATTCAGCGCGTTGGATGTGCTCACCGCCGAGAACCTGCGAACTGAAATGATCACTCTCTGGAGGGAACAGGCGACTTCTCTAAAGAGCATCTTTATGGTGACGCACAATATTGAGGAAGCGGTGCAGATGGCGACTCGTATATGCATACTGTTTCCCCACCCTGGTCGCCTTGGATTGGTTCTGAATAACAGCCTTCCCTATCCTAGAAGCGCAAGCGATCCGGAGTTTCAAAGGCTTATGAAGGTGATTCATGAAACGATCACAATGCTCGCTTTGCCCGATCATCCGCCAGAACCCCCCGTCTCGGGACGGCCCGTCTCACGCGCGCGGACCCGCATGGAATCCATTCCTACAGTCCCGGTGAGTCAGATGCTTGGATTGCTCAGCATTCTTCGCGATGACCCAGAACTCGAAAATATTTACGATATCTCAAATGAGATCGGGAAGGATTTCGGCGATACTATTTCGCTCGTCAAAGCGGCGGAAATTCTGGAGTTCGTTGAGACACCAAAAGACGAAGTCCGTTTTACGGAACTCGGGAAAAAATTCATCGATGGGGATAGTGACTTGCGCAAAGAGATCTTTGCCGAACAGGTAAAGAAACTTCGCTTGTTCCATATCATTCTTGTCTATCTAGAGGTCCAGGAAGAAGTCGATGAAGAGACCGTCATGAAAGACATTTCGACGGCGCTACCCTACGAAAATCCGGAACGCATCCTGAAGACGATGATCGCTTGGGGAAGATATGCAGGGCTGATGGACTACGACGCCAATACCAATATGGTCACGAGACCCGAGGCAAAAGAAGAAGAAGAAGAGCAAGAGGTTAGCAGTTAGCAAAAAATCGTCCTCGTGCTCGTCGTCGCCCTCGTCTCCAGAAAGCTATCAAACCCTATTCAGTCTTGGATGGTGGGAATGACCGCGAAGAGACCGGTGGCCCGACGAAGCAGGCGGAACGAAGCGGACGCACTAAACCCGGTCCCATTGATCCCTGCGCTTCGAGGACGAGCACGCGGACGATTTGGTTGCGGCTACGCCGCGTTATCATCTTCTGTGCAAAATCTTTGACCATCGGACGAAAAAGAGGTCCACGCAGAAGGATGTAGCCGTTATGCGCCTATCCACTCTCGTTCGGAGTTCGGAGTTCGGCATTCGGCTCCGACTTGACCAGCGGACAGCGCCGGTGCGAAAACCACCAGACGCCGAACAGATCAAGCAATGGTCGCCACAAAAACTGGCGAACGCCGTATTTGGATTTTCCTCCTTTTCTCGCTCGATGGTTAACCGGCACCTGCCGCAATGAAAATCCGGCGCTGATCGCAAGCGCGGGCATGAAAGAATAGAGTGTCCTGATCGGAACGAAGGCCTCAATCACGCGCCAGTGGAATGCTTTGATTCCACAGCCGCTATCGGTAACCCCATCTTTAAGTATGCGCCCACGAATGGTATTCGCTAGAAGCGACATTTTCCGGCGGACGAAGGAATCCTGACGGTTGACCCGGATGCCGACCACCATGTCGAATTGATCCAGCGGAGCCAGCAACTTGGGAATGTCACGAGGGTCGTTCTGGCCATCACCATCCATGAGAATAACCACTTCTCCCCGGGCGCATTTCATACCGTGATATAACGCGGCCGCCTGGCCAGAATTGCGGCCGAGCCTAACCAATCTTGCCTGGCTCCAGTTTGTGAAGCGATCGCGTGCAATAAATGGAGTCCGATCCGAACTGCCATCATCAATCAGCAGCAGTTCGTAGTCATCCTGCCACGAATTCGCAAAAGAGCGGACCTCATCCAAAAGAGAGCCGATTACGTCTTCCTCATTGTAGACCGGAATGACGATCGAATAAGTAGGTGTCCGGAGATCTTCCGAATCTCGTGTGCTCTTTAGGTTCATTGGAAACCCACTATCCGTGGCACGAGAAACGATGGCCAGTGTTTAAAAAATTTGCATCCAGGTAAACCCCTGCAGTCCAATTTTTGATCACAACAAAAATAGATGCTATTTCGGGGCAGGACACTAGACTCCTTGAAAAGCAAAACCTGCGAAATCAGCCGAATGGCCGGCTGGCATAATGAGGAATTTTATCGGAATCGTGCAACGCATCTCGGTAAAGGAACGGTCGGCAAGGTCCATTGGATCATTTCTGGTGCCGGGGGCCGATATGCTCTGCGCTTGCCGCGATTAGCGATGGATACGACGGATCTAAGGAATTCCAAGGCAATCCCCAACGCGAATGTCAGCCGGGTGGGGGAGAAATTGATTATCAAGCTCCAAGGTGATTGGACCGTTCGGTATGGTGAGAATCGCCAGATTAAACGCGTCTTTTCGGAACTGGACAGACAACCGGGCGCTTCCGAGCTCGAGTTCGACATGGCGGACGTAGCCTCATGGGATACCAGTCTCCTGATTATTGTGACTCGCGTCGAGGAATGGTGCAAAGGGCACAACGTCGGTTTCGGACGCTCTTCTCTTCCTCTGGGGGTTAAGAGCCTGATCGCACTTTCCGAAGAGGTGCCCGAGCGCAAGACAGGACGGAGCGAGAAAAAATCAGCCTCCCTTTTCGCGGTTGTCGGAAGGGCGACGGTTAGCGGAGTTTCCGGGGTAAATTCTGCGTTGGGATTTATTGGTGAAACGGTACTGAGCTTCGGCCGGATCATCGGTGGAAGAGCAGCTTTTGACTGGCGTCTTTTCTGGCTGACAATGGAAGAGTGCAGCGCTCAGGCATTGCCGATCGTTGGCATGATCAGCTTCCTTACGGGACTCATTTTCGGCTTTGTCGGCGCGGTTCAACTCCGACAGTTCGGAGCCGGGATTTACGTGGCTAATTTGGTTGCTGTGGCGATGGCGCGTGAGATGGGAGCCATCATGACCGGGATTATCATGGCCGGGCGTACCGGGGCGGCGTTCGCCGCTCAGATCGGCAGCATGAAAGTGTCAGAAGAAATTGACGCGCTCCGGACGCTTGCAATCTCGCCCATGGACTTCCTGGTTAGCCCGCGTCTGTTCGCATTGTCACTCATGATGCCACTTCTTGTTCTTTACTCGGATCTCGTCGGGATCTTAGGGGGCGCCGTTGTCGGGCTGGGCTTCCTTGATATCTCCTGGACGCAATATTGGAACCAAACGACCGGCTCGATGGGTTTGGTCGACATTGCGACGGGGCTGATTAAGAGCGCGGTTTTCGGTGTAATCGTTGCGATGGCCGGGTGCGAAAGGGGTATGCAGTGTGGAAACAATGCCGCAGCGGTTGGCAACGCCGCGACCTCGGCTGTCGTATTGGGCATAACCTTCATCGTTGCCTCAGACGCGGCCATCGATGTTATCCAGGAAGTGCTTAAATTCTGAAACCTCTTCGAGATTCAACTAGCGAGGCCGCGCCTCGGACCGGCGAGATTTAAGGATCTCAAGGTCGCGTTGCGAGCAGCGTCGATTGGGTGAAGCGGCCTCGCTATTGCGGGACCGAAATTTTGTTAGAGGACCGGGAAATTGCTGGCGCGTTATCAGCACACTGCGTTTGCGTTTTTGATTCGTGTGTGCATTTAAAAGTGGTGTGGGGATCCGGTACCTTTGGGTTCCGCGGTCCCGCCTATAGAATCCTTGAAAAGCAAAACCACCGAATAATTAATGTGCGGATACAGAAAAAAACTTGACTCATCTGCAATCAGTTTTGCTTTTCAAGGATTCTAGTCCAGTGCCCGCGCCGTCCAATTCCGTCGCCGAGAACCAATCCGCCGTCTTGAGAAAGGGCTCGGCCGATTCTGTTCCAGCTATAGAGGTGAAAAATCTCGAGATGGCATACGGCTCTTACGTGCTGATGAGCAACATCACCTTTGAGGTTTCTGCCGGCCAGGTTCTCGTCATTATGGGAGGAAGCGGTTGCGGAAAAAGCACGCTCCTGAAATATCTCATTGGGCTAAAGGAGGTTGAGAAAGGGGAAATTCTTTACCATGGTCGAAGCTTCTCGAAAGCGGCGCCCGAAGAGCGGGAAGAGATGCAGAGGACATTCGGTGTCCTCTACCAGGGAGGGGCATTATGGAGCGCCCTCACGCTGGCGGAAAATGTCGCGTTGCCCTTGGAACAATACAGCAAACTCTCTCCTGGAGAAATTTCTGAGGTTGTTTCCATCAAGCTCGCCCTCGTTGGCCTGAAGGGATTTGAAGAGTTTTATCCCGCGGAGATCAGCGGTGGCATGAGGAAGCGCGCAGGATTGGCCCGAGCAATGGCTCTGGACCCGGCCTTGCTATTCTTCGACGAACCTTCCGCCGGCCTGGATCCTCTCACTTCGCGCCGTCTTGACGATTTGATCTTGCGACTCAGGGATAGTCTTGGCACTACGATCGTGGTCGTTTCTCACGAATTACCTTCCATCTTTACCATCGCCGATACTTCGATTTTCCTGGATGCCGAAACCAAAGAGATGATCGCACATGGCGATCCGAGGGAGTTGGTGAAAGAGGGGCGAAGTGATCCCAAAGTTCGCGACTTTCTACTACGCGGCGATCCGGCCAAGACGCCGATTGGGTTACCCAAAGAAAAATGAATCGCAAATCCACTCACAGCCGAAACCTCAGGGATCTAATGTCCTATCCCGGAAATAAGCATCTCTTTCGTTGCGATCAAAATAGGGCGCCGGCAAGGCGCGAGGAGGGATAGCTAATGAGCCAAAAAGCCAATCCAACCTTAATTGGGGCATTCGTTTGCTGCGCCATCGCCATCGCACTTGGAGCAATCGTGTTTTTCGGCTCGGCGAATCTTTTCACGAAGAAGCAGATCTTTGTCACCTATTTCGATCAATCCGTGAGTGGATTGTCTGTTGGCTCAAACGTGAAATATAAAGGTGTAACCATTGGCAAGGTTTCGAAGGTCCAACTGAGATTCCAGGGGACAAATGAGCCTCCGCTCGTGAGAGTGCTCTATGAGATCGACGCCGATAATCTTCTTAATAAATTTGGGCTGACCGTAAATATTTTCGATCGCAATGTTCACAATAAGGCGGTAGAGAAGGGTTACCGAGCGAAGCTGGATTTTGAGAGCCTTATAAGCGGTCAACTTTATATAGCGCTCGATTTCTACAAAGATGCTTCTCCGCCTGTCCTGCAGGAGGAAGGAACAAGCGGGCCCTTTGAAATCCCGGCGCAGCCTTCCGACATTGACACTCTCCTGGCAAACCTTACAAAAGCCATTGGGAACTTTGGAAGTATCGACTTTCGAGCCCTCGCTAAAGAGCTTGAATCCCTGCTTGTTTCCGCCCGCGACAACATCAATGCTATGCACCTCGGACAGTTGGGGTCCTCCCTGAACAGAACTTCCGAGGCGCTTAATAACCTCGCAAGTGGGGAGCAGGTGAAGAGCGTGCTTTCCAGTATCCGCCAATCCTTTGAACAGTTGACTGGCACGCTGAAAAACCTTAGTCCGGCGATTGACGACCTGAAGCCCACACTTGACCAGGCAAAGAATTCACTCGCCAATCTGCAAAAGGCCACCGCTGAACTACACAGGCTGTTAAAGCCGGATTCAGGACTGCGCTATCAACTCGACGCATCGCTTTCGCAAATCAGTGCTGCCGCCGAATCCATTCAGAGATTATCCGATTTCCTTCAACGCCATCCAAATTCGTTAATATTCGGCCGCAAAATTCCTAACGCTGAGCAACCTTGAAATTTCGTTACTTTGTCAGAACATTTGTCGTCGTTTCTGTGGTCGCATTTCTTCTCGGTTGCGCTGCAAAGGAGCCGTTGGCGAGTTTTTATGTCCTTGGTCAACCACAGAGGACTCGATCAGCACGGGGAGGTGGTACAGCGGTTTACGTGAGTCGGGTCGAAGTTCCTGCCTATCTGGCGAAAACGAGCCTGGTGACCATGAAGGGCGGAATCGAGGTTCAATACTCCGTGGCCGCTCGATGGGCCGAGCCGCTTGATCAGGGAATCTCAAGGGCCGTTGCAGATGCGCTCAGCCAATATTCCGGGTTGCGCGCGTATAGCTTTTCTCCCGCCGTTCCCCCTCCAGGCCACGACTACAACATCCACATTCGCATCGAACGATTCCAGGGCAATGACAACGGAGAAGTCACATTGCAGGGTCGCTGGGAGGTCACGACGACAGATAGCTCAGAAGCCGTCGCGCGCGGCAAAGTCAATTTGCAGCGTAACGGTTGGCAACCAGGCGACTATGCAGGCCTTGTGCGATTGCTCACTGCGGAAATCAATGAAATGAGCCTGCAGATTGCGCGTTCAATCAGGTAGAGAATCCTTGAAAAGCAAAACCACCTAATGATTAACGTGCGGATACAAGAAAAAAACTTGACTCGTCTGCAACCAGTTTGCTTTTCAAGGATTCTAGCCCAATCCATACTGCATGGCAGATATTTTCACGTTATTGCAGCGAATGGGACAACCGATTTACCTAGCAGCCGCTCCGTTGAAGGCACAATCGAGCCGGGCGCGCGCCGCCGCTCTTGTGCTGGAGCGATTGCACGAGTTTTTTTGGGCTTAAATCTTCAACGCTCAATCCATCACCGTTTCTATACTCATGCCACAAAACTCAAATCTGGAGCCCCAAATCGAATTTCTTGTTGAAGTCGACAAACTTAAATCCGTGCTTCGAAGAAATTATGCGATCCATGGCGATCGCAGAGAAAATTCAGCGGAACATAGTTGGCATGTAGCTCTCTTTGCCATGGTTCTGGCCGAGCACAGCAACGAACCGGTAGACATCAATCGAGTCGTAAGGATGTTGGTCATTCACGACATCGTGGAGGTGGATGCGGGGGACACCTTCATCTACGACGACACGGAAAAACAGACTCAGGTCGTTCGTGAAGAACGAGCAGCGGACAGGCTCTTCGGGTTGCTTCCCCAGAGACAAGGTGAGTTATTTCGTGATCTGTGGGACGAGTTTGAAGCAGCGGCTACTCCCGAGGCAAAGTTTGCAAAGGCAATCGATCGTTTTGCCGCCGCTTTGCACAACTATAAAACCCATGGTCGGGGGTGGAGTGAAAACGGAATCAAACGCAACCGTGTCCTTGCGGTTAATGAGTATGTCAAGCGCGGCTCAGCTGCCCTTTGGGACAAGATTCAATCCTTCGTGAACTCGGCGACCAAGGAAGGCTTTCTGCAAAGCTGATCTCGAGATCCGGCCGTTGCCGGCCGTAAATCGGCACTGTTCACGGCGCCGACAAGCGGCCGCCCTCCAGGAACCGCTCCCAACACTGTTGTAAACTGTAACTTCGAGAATTACCACTCTGCGGTTGCGCGACTCAGACGGGAGTTAAAAGGCGGATGTCGTTTTTTAGCCATTTCTGTTCAAGAGCTTACAAAAGAGAGGTCCGATCGAGACATGTCATAACAGCTTTCGCCCCTTGGAAAAGGCAGCGCGCATGAATTATTTACTTTAGCCGAACTAAGTAACCGGACCGTTGTAAGTTCGCCTTTTCTAACGCATTAGGGATTCTAGAGTGCCTGACGGTTGCGCTGGGCATGGCGCGGAACGCTTTTCCCTTACTATTTTTAGCCCTCAGGATCGCTCCCGAGAGAAAGCCGCGAATTAGAAATCGGACACTGCAAGCGCGGCTTTTGCGGCTGCAACTTCGAGCATGTTCTTCGTAGATTCGATAGGTTTGACGTAGTCCATTTGTGCTGAGTAGCTCACAGCATCTTGGATGCCATCGAATCATCCCTACTAAGTTCAGGGATTGACGGCCTCCGCGCCGTTCCATTTTCTCATTGTTTTTGGGCGGAAATGAGTCAACGACCTCCGGTAAAACCGGAGGCTTGATGATGTGAGCCGCTCAAAGCGGCTGTTGTTGTTTGTCGCTCTTTGGTGTTTTCGTTACTCTCGTGTTATTTCGGGCATCTCAAGCTGATCGAGCCTGCGATCCTCCATCTCTTGCTC
>DASZHC010000058.1:0-4822 GCA_035938215.1 Chthoniobacterales bacterium | reverse complement strand
GATCAAGCTGAATCAGATTCGATTCGAAGACGGCGAAATGCATATCAAGCACGGCCTGGAGTTGCGGAAAAAAGGCGATCTCCAGGGTGCTGCGGGCGAATTCCAGCGGGCCCAGGCGATCGATCCTTCCAGCCCCATCGCGGAACAAGAGTTGCGCCGGACGGTAGAAATGATCGCGGAGAAGAATCACGAGAATGACGCTGCCGCTGAGGCTCCCGCTGATTCGAGCGAGCCGCCCCTGGCTGCGCTGCCGCCGCAAATTAAGCCACTCTCGCACGCTCCCATAACGTTCAAGAGCTCGAATGATGCGAAGATCGTCTTCGATACCATTGGAAAACTCGCCGGGTTGACCGTCATCTATGACCCGGACTTCCCTGCCCGGCGCATCACCGTGGATCTGAACAACTTGACGATGGAGCAGGCGCTGGACATCGTCTGTCTGGAGAGCAAAGCCTTCTGGAAGCCGGTCACGGAAAACATAATTTTTGTCATTCCCGATCAACCGCAGAAGCGCCGGGACTACGAAGAGCAGGTCGTCAAGACGATTTATCTTTCGAACACCGTTCAGCCTCAAGATCTCACCGAAGTTGTGACCGGACTGCGGCAACTGCTGGATTTGAAGCGGCTCTCGCAAGTGAACTCGCAGAACGCCATCATCGTCCGCGATACTCCGGACAAGATCATGCTCGCGGAAAAGATGGTTCGCGACATCGACAAAGCCAAGCCCGAGGTCGTTGTACAAGTTGAGGTGCTGCAGGCCAGGACCGATCGTTTGCGCGATCTCGGCGTTCTTCCAGGACAGCAAGCATCAGTGACATTCAATCCCGGTGGAACCACAACTACACCTGCAGGTGGGACTCCGACTTCTACCACTGTTCTTACCCTGAACCAGTTAAAGCATCTTGGCACCAAGGATTTTAGCGTGAACCTGCCGGGTGCGACGGCCAACGCGGTTTTGACGGATACCTACACAAAGATTATTCAGAACCCAGAGATACGTTCCATAGACGGCCAAACAGCAAAGCTGAAAATAGGTGACCGCATTCCCGTCGCCACTGGAAGTTTCCAGGCTGGGGTGGGCGTCGGCTCGACCGGGGGCGCGGGTTTTGTCAACCCGTTGGTGAATACGCAGTTTACCTATCTCGATGTCGGGGTAAACGTCGACATTACGCCTCGCGTGCACCCGAACCACGAAGTCAGCCTGAAAGTCGTTATTGACGTCTCCTCGCAGACTGGCACGGCAACCATTGGCGGCATCCAGCAACCAATCATCAGCCAGCGGAAAATTGAGAACGATATTCGCCTGAAGGAAGGCGAGTCCAACATCCTCGGTGGATTGTTCGAGAGGACGGACACACGAACACTGAATGGCTGGCCAGGCCTGGCCAAAGTTCCGATTCTCCGGTACTTTTTCTCGGAGGATAAGACCGATAACGAGGAAGATGAAGTTTTTATCGTGATGACCCCGCGCATCGTGCGCATACCGGAATGGACGAAGGCCAACCTGAAGGGGCTCTATTCGGGCTCGGAGACGAATGTACAAGTGAAGCGCGAGAGCGAGGTTCGCGCTCCATCGCAACAGCAGCCCGCGCCAGTTCAACAGCCACCTGCGAATCCGAATCCAACGGTGTCCGCTCCTGGGGCGGGTTCCCCCATCGCACCGTCTGCCGCCAATCAACCGGCTAAAATCCGGTTCGAACCGTCAACTCTTTCTTTGAAAACCGGTGAGTCGCAGACGATTGGCATTGTGGTTGAAAATGTGAGCGACTTATTCTCCATTCCACTCCTGTTACAGTACAACCCCGCGGTTATCAGCATCGAAGAAGTGCAGCACGGAGGAATGGGATTCCTCTCCGGGGGCACACAGGAAATCGCCATCGTGTACCAACCCATCAAAGATAAGGGGCAGGCGATTATTTCCGCGACGCGGCGGCCAAACACGCCGGGCGTGAACGGAAACGGTACCGTATTTGGAATTGTCGTCAAGGCACTGGCTCCGGGGTCTTCGAATCTTTCGATCGTGCAGGTGAATGCCAAGGACTCGCAGCAAAAAACGATTCCGCTGGTGACCAGCGAAGCCACGCTGCAAGTCCAGCCATAGTCGGGTGATTCAGGCGATGCTGCCCAACGTTCGAATTCGCAAGCGTGTTCCACCGCGACGGCTTTTCTCGGAAGCGGGCATGACGCTTCTCGAGCTGATCATTGCCTGTGCGATTCTTCTCATCCTGTCCTCGGCCGCTCTGCCCATTGCAAAGTACTCCGTTATTCGTCAGAAAGAAGCGGAGCTTCGGAGCGATCTGCGCGAGATGAAGGATGCGATTGACCGCTATAAAGACGCCGCCGACCGCAATCAAATCCGCGTGGAAATTGGAAGCGAAGGCTATCCGCCAGACCTGGAAACCCTGGTGAAAGGCGTGCAGCTCGGCGCCAGTAGCGATAAAAAGATTCGCTTTCTGAGAAAGATTCCCGTGGATCCCATGACCGGCCGCGCCGAATGGGGATTGCGTGCTGTTCAGGATGATCCCGATTCGACGAGCTGGGGCGGGAAGAACGTCTTCGACGTCTACTCGAAATCGACGGCGACGGCGCTCAATGGCACGAAGTATTCGGATTGGTAGTTCGCGAGGGGAATTCAATTGAAGATTCTTTTTCAAATTCGGAAAGGCTGGCATTCGCCCCGCAAGCGCCCGGCCGGTAGGCGTGAATCAGGATTCACGCTCATCGAGTTGATGATCGTAGTGTCGATCATTCTGATCCTCATCGGGATAGCGGCTATGAAGTATGACAAGGTCGTTCTGCACTCCAAGGAGGCAGTCTTAAAACACGACCTCACGGTGCTTCGCAACGCCATTGACAGTTACACCCTGGATAAACAAGCCGCGCCGCAGTCGGTGGATGACCTGGCGCAAGCAGGTTATCTGCGTGAAGTCCCTGTCGATCCGATCACCAATGCGAAAGACTGGGTGCCGCAATTCGACAGCGTGGTGCTGAGCCCGGACCAGACGAGTACGGGGATGGTTGACGTTCATTCAAATTCCGCCAGGCCCTCCTCCAACGGCACACCCTATAACGAGTGGTAGCCGCTCTCCCGCGGAGTTCGCAAAATGGTCGCCACAACAACGCATGACGCATGAAGTTTGGTAGTGACGCAGTTTGGATTGAAAATGAGTCACTATCGAAGTTTGTCATGCTGATTTGACGGAGACGCTCGCGTCCGATATAGTAGTTCCGCGGGGTGGAGCAGCCTGGTAGCTCGTCGGGCTCATAACCCGAAGGTCGTCAGTTCAAATCTGACCACCGCAACCATTTGTTAGTTGATAAGAAACGGCTTGGAGGATGGTCCCTCCGAGCCGTTTTGCTTTTTACGTCCAGTCTGGACATCCTTGAGGCGGCAAAGAGTATCGAATGCGTTTCGGAGCTCGAACGCAAAATCGGCCTCAGACAGATCGCGGACCGGATGGATAGTTGGACCAAGCAGGTTTGGAGGTCCTGACAATACGGCTATTCGTGGAAAGAGATCTCGACTCGGCTAGGGATCACGGAGCACCAAACGAAGATGAAGTTCCGGTACGGATTGGAAAAGACTCGCGCAAACTACGTCTCGATTCTACTTGCGTCGTCAGGTACAATTCACCGGGCAGTTCAAAGTCCCCGCGCTGCAACTACAGGTTTGCAACGCAAGACCGCGCTTTCAGTGAAGAGGCTGGAGTAGTTTCTGCGCTTTCAGGCAAAATGATTCACGGAACCGTAAGATTTTGTGCGAGAGGAGCAAGTCAAAATGGACATGACGCGCCGGCAATTCGCCCTGGCTCTTGCAGCGGCCACCTACCTGCGGCCCTCCTTGTTCGAGCCGCTTTCCCCATTAGGAGTTCCCCGCGGCGTCGTTCCCGGCCGAGTCACTTGGGCGCACGATCCGGCGGCGGTGACCTGGGATGGCACAGGTTCTTGGTGGACCGACGCCAACAACGACCAGTCTGTAATCGAACGCATGGTTTCCCGCTCCGTTCGCGGTCTTACAAATCAAAAAAGCGACGCCCAAGCTTGGAGCTCCATTTTTCAGTACTTCAATCGCACACACGGTCGTGGCAACGCCGGATACAAGGCCGGCGAGAAGATCGCGATCAAGGCAAACCTGAACAACACAACGGACCATGGCACGATCGAACGCCTGAACTCGTCGCCTCATATGCTCCTCTCGCTGGTCCGGCAATTGACCGGTCCGGGCCGGGTGCCGGAACCAGCGATCACTGTTTTCGATTCGAGTCGATGGATCCCCGGTAATCTCTACGACAAGATTCACCATGAATTTCCCCGCGTCACGTTTGTGGACCATATCGGGGGAGATGGACGAGTAAAGGCCGAGTTCAAACCCAACGCGATTCCTTTCTCGGTTGAAACCCACAACGCCACGGGGCTCGATACCACGGTCGTTGAGGCTACCTACTTAATTGATGCTGCGGTGTTGCGAGCCCATGTGAGCTCAGGCGTAACACTCTGCGCGAAGAATCTCTTCGGCGCTACGAGTATCAACACCGACTGGCGCAAGAACGCGCACGACGGTTTCCATCACAACAACGATGGTTCGGCAAGTTATTCCGCGTTCACAGATTATTTGGGTCATAAAGACCTCGGCGAGAAAACCATCCTTTTTATTATTGATGGGCTCTATGGAAACGACAATGTGGATGGTCCGCCTCATCGCAAGTGGAAGATGGCGCCATTCAACGATGCTTGGCCGAACAGCATTTTTATGTCGTTTGACGGCGTAGCGATCGATTCCGTCGGCTTCGATTTTCTCACTTCGGAATGGCCCGATCTTCCG
>DASZHC010000057.1:0-7897 GCA_035938215.1 Chthoniobacterales bacterium | reverse complement strand
AAATGTGCCGTTACCGCTTTTTTTGAGCCAGTCGGGATAGCGTTTCACGAATTGTTTGATCTGGGCCTGTGTAAGAGACAGGCGGTCGGCTTCCACCTCGAAACCGCCGAACATTTTGTGCAACGTAACGTTTTCCACCATCTCGTAGACCTGGACAGGGGCTTGTTCGGTCGCTTGCCCCTCTACATCACAAGCCCAATTCTTGAAATTTGAATCAATGTAGCTGAAGACGTCCGTCGCCCTGGCAAGAGTATCGTTGCCATCGGTTTGACTGAGGATCAATTGTTCTCTCCCGGAAATAAGTCTGAGACATTTATTCATGGTGATCGGCGTAAAGCCGGGTGTATCTCATATTCGACTGCGGGTCCGACGGTTAGTTTCGAGCCACCCAAAGGCGCCAGGGGTGAATTCAGCGATCCGATCGATCGCGAAATCCGGCAAGACCGAGCAAATATAACCTCGAACCGGATCTTGAGTTGCCGGCAGGTTCCCGGATTGCGAGAATTGGCCAATATTGCAGGGGTACGTCGTGGTCAAATTTGAGCGCCCAACACAAAAGTGTGCCGTGTGTTGAACATTGGTTCTGTCAGCCTGATCGGGCGCTTCCCTCGTATATGAAGGACATGGGTTTTGGACCTGGCATATAGGCGGTGTGCAACCGGTCCAAGCGGAAGCCGGCGCTTTCGATCATCGACTGGATCGGCCGGTTCAAATGACAGCCTCCGCTGATACGCTTCCACGCTGACGTCAACCAGTCCTGCCATCTCCGCACGCCGTCGTCCGGTGCCAATCCGTGCTCGACAAACAGCAGCCGGCCATTTGGTTTGAGCACGCGGCGCATCTCGCTGAGCGCGCGATCAGCTTGAGGAATAGTGCAAAGTGTCCAGGTCATGACCACGGTGTCAACCGCGTTGTCGTCCAGTGGGATGGCCGCAGCAGATTCCTCCATGAACGTCACCGGCATAGGGATACGTTCTGCGACTTGCCGGGCCATCGCGATGAGCCGCGGCGCCGGCTCCAGGCCCACGATTTCGCGCACGTGGGGCCCGTAGAACGGCAAGTTTAGCCCCGATCCGATACCGATCTCCAGCACTCGTCCTTCCGCCGAGGCGATCACCCTTTCTCGATAAGGCACAAGGCTCCGGTTGCGCATCACGAGATGGCAGAGTCTTGGTAGGATGACGTTATTGTAGAATCCCATGACCTGTCTCCTTCATTCTTGCGTTCGTTTAGTTTCGGCACAAGTCGTTTCATTCCTCCACCTTCAATTGGAGGGAGCGAAGGCTCGTTCCCGAAGATCTGATTCTCTCGGACGGTAGATCGTAAGGATTTGCTTAGGTTGCAGCCATTAAAACCCGCCTGCGAAAAAGCAGAGGCTTTTTTTCGCCTAGGATCAAAAAACAAGAATGAAAACTGATTTTTCTTAAGGGTTTTCGCTGTCGCCGGGATTCAAATCTATGGGAGGCGCAACATGCCTCGCTAGATAAGTGATGAAAATTAAAACTATTATCAGATTTGGAGTCGCAGCTCTCGCGATGGGAGCATTTTTTGGAGTCGGCCTTCCCGTTAGAGCTGACCAGCTGGTTTGGGTTAGGGCGCAGCCGTTGAACTATTTTAAGGTAAGAGGACTTGTGCCACCTGGATCTTACGCGCAAAACGAAGACCAGAAACCCGCTACCATCGCAGTGAATAAAGCAGGACAGGGTGTTGGGAAGCAGAAATAGACAAAGTCTAAGCTTGCGAAAAAGAACACACAGCATGTCCGCTCTGCGAAGAAGGATTCCTGAGTTAAAGGCGATGCCAGTTTAAGCGGTTCTTTGTCACTCCGATTCGAGTTAATCGGGTTTCCGCAAAGTCGTTAACTGCGCGACGGAGACGAAAACACAGGCTGGGTGATGATCGAATATCCTCGCCTTATGAACCTAAATTCCGAATTTGAAGAGTCGTCCTTGTGCTCGTCGTCGTCCTCGTCCTCGAGAATCCCGATCGTTTCGCCATCAGACTAACAGAACAAATTAGTTCCATCGGTCTCTTTGCGGTCACGGAATCCCAATGCACCGAGGACGAGCACGACGACGAGGACGAGGACAATTCCAGATTTCGGAATTTGGGTTGAAACAACGGAGAGGCAAGTCTCCTTCCGATCGAGGTCGCGGCTTAAAGGATTGCTGCTAGCCTCTTCGCGAGGAGTTTACGGACACGGTACAGTCGCGTTTCGACGGCTTTTGGGGTGCATCCCAAAATCACAGCAATCTCAGCGTACGAAAGATTGTCGTACGCAAATAGCAGGACGGCGGTTTTGAGATCGTGAGGGAGCTTTTCAATCTCCTCTTTGACAAGCTTGCCGAGCTCCGATCGTCCTGCTAGAGCCGATGGTATTTCTTCAGCGGAGATGGAAAGATACTCGTCAATCATTTCATCCATGCCCGCAGTATCATCTAAGGAGACTGTCGGGTGCCGCTTACGCCACCGGGCATGGTGCTTACAAAGATTCGTGGCAATCGTCAGCAACCAAGTGGAGAATTTGCTTTTGAAGTTAAACCGGCTTCGATGATGATATACCCGAACGAATGTTTCCTGTGCGAGCTCGATCGAGTCTGCGTAGTTGCCGACGTATCGCAAAATAAACGAAAGCAGAGGCTTTTGCCATCTTTCCATTAACTCATTAAGCGCCAGGTCGTCCCCTGCTATCAGGCGCACCATGCATGAGTGATCTGGATCTTTGTGCTCAGGGGCGTTCACGGAAATGTAGAGCATTCGTCGTGCAGCTTCATCTCAGCACACCCTACTGCTTGACGTTTACCGGAACTTTTAGCTTCGCGGATCCCTGGGGCCCCTGATAGGAAACGTCGACGCTCCAATCGCCAGCCATATCCGGCGCGAGGTCCGCCTTGTAATCCCCCATCCCATCGTTTATTATTTTCGCCCCTGAGTGCATCACCATTCCTGGCATGTTCATGTTCAATTCGACTTTCACGTTCTCTGCAGCGACGGGATGGCCGCCTGGATCTTTAAACTTGATCTGCAAAGCGTTCTCCTTGGTGTGGATTTGACCATCGGCGCTAAGAATGGAAATCGTCACACCGTCTTGAGTGACTTCCGCGACAGGCATCTTTGGATTGGTCGATTTTAATAGCGAACTTGCTATGCCAGAGGACCACACAAAGTAGACGCTGGCGATCAAGATTCCACTGAGCAAAAGCGCAAAGGAACCATTAAGAACTCGACGCCGAGAACCGGATGCCGGAGTTCTGGAATCGGGAACGCCGGATCCGTCAAGCGACGACGGCGTGAGAGGCTCCGCAGGAAGCGAACGCTTTCTCCAAATCACGTAGATCACAGGATAAATTAGCAATTCCAGAATTGCGGAAGTAATCACCCCACCGATCATTGGCGTCGCAATTCGTTTCATCACATCCGCACCCGCTTGGGTGGCCGGGGACCACATGATGGGAAGCAGACCAAAGAGAATGGCACTGACGGTCATGATCTTCGGCCGGATCCGCTGCACCGCTCCCTCCTTGACGGCTCCGTATAAATCCGAGAGGGATCGCATTCGCCCTTCTGCGACAAACTTCTCCCACGCCTGATCAAGGTAGAGCAACATGACCACGCCGGTTTCCGCATCAAGTCCGGCGAGCGCAATCAATCCGACCCAGACTGCAACGCTCATATTGTAATGCAGCAGGTACAACATCCAAAAGGCACCCACCAACGAAAACGGTACGGCCAGCATGACGATAATTGTTTTGATGGCAGACCGCGTGTTGATATAAATCAACACAAAGATGATCAGGAGAGTAAACGGGATCACCACTGCCAGCCGCTGTTCGGCCTCTTTAAGATATTGAAATTGGCCTGCCCACTGAATGTAGTAGCCCGCCGGAAATTTTACCTGTTCGTTGATGCGCTGGGCAGCAGCACGAACATAGCCGTCGATGTCACTGCTCGTGATATCGACGAAAACGAAGCCTACCAGCTGCCCATCCTCGCTGCGGATGAGAGGAGGACCCATTTTGTATCCGATCTTTGCGACCAACGAGATCGGAATATGCGGCATGAGGCCCACCGGAGGATTTGAAGCGCCAGAGACTTCCGGAGTCGGGCTCAAAGTTTCTGCGAGCGCCGGAACCGGTACAAGTACTCGTTTCAAGGCGTCAAGATCATTGCGAAAGTCGCGAGCATAACGAACGCTGATCGGGTACCGCTCGCGGCCTTCAACGGTAGTCGCGATCGTTTGTCCACCGATGGCGGTCTGGATCACGTCATTGATATCGTCAACTCGCAACCCATACCGGGCAGCGGCTTTGCGATCGACGGTAAAATCCAGAAAATAGCCGCCCTTCGTCCGTTCGGCGAATGCACTGCGGGTATCCGGAAAGTCGGCCAGCGTGTGCTCAATCTGAATCGAGACGTTCTGGATTTGACCCAAATCTTTTCCAAAAACTTTGATGCCAAGTTGAGATCTAAAGCCCGTAGTCAACATCTCGGTCCGCGTTTGGATCGGCATCCAAAAAATGTTAGCCATGCCCGGAGTCTTAATGTTGGCGTTCATCTCGGCGATGAGCTTGTCCCAGGTCATGCCGGCGCGCCATTCGTCCGAAGGCTTCAATTGCACGACTGTCTCAAACATGGAGAGAGGAGCGGGATCGGTCGAGCTCTCTGCCTGTCCGGCTTTGCCGAAGACGGATTCCACCTCAGGCAGCTTCCGGATCATGCGATCCTGTATTTGTAAGGTCTGAGTGGCCTCGGTCACCGACATACCAGGCACAGCAGTCGGCATATAAAGGATATCCCCTTCATTTAGCGGCGGCATGAATTCCTTACCGAGCTGTAAAAACGGGAAGGCCGTCGCGGCTAGAATAGCAAATGCAAAGGCGAGTGTGAGCTTTCGGTGCCGCAGGACGAAGTTAACACACGGTTGATAGGCCCAGATCAGAAAGCGATTGACCGGATTTTTTGCCTCTGGGGTAATCTTGCCACGGATTAGCCAGACCATGAGCACGGGGACTAATGTGATGCCGAGAAAAGACGCGAAGAACATCGCGAACGTTTTGGTGAACGCCAGAGGCCTAAAGAGGCGACCCTCCTGAGCCGTCAACGAGAAAACGGGAATGAAGCTCACTGTAATGACCAGCAGTGAGAAGAAGAGCGGCCGGCCGACGGCTTTTGCAGCACCTATCAGGAGTTCGGCGCGCTCACCCGGATCCGGATCGCGATTGTGCTTCTCCCGAAAATGCTCCAGCGCTTTGTGACCGTTTTCGACCATGATAATGGCCGCATCAATCATGGCCCCAATCGCGATCGCGATACCTCCCAAGGACATGATATTCGAGGTCTGCCCGAGCAAGAAAAGCGGAACGAACGATAAAATAATCGCGATCGGCAGCGTGATAATCGCGACAAGAGCGGATCGCACATGCCAGAGGAAAACGATACAGACCAACGCCACCACAATGCTTTCTTCGATGAGCTTCTCCCGAAGCGTTTCGATGGCTCTCTTGATGATTCCGCTGCGATCGTAGGTCGGAATGATTTGGACCCCATCGGGCAAAGAGGACTGGAGTTCTTGCAGCTTTTTCTTAATGCCAGAGATGACGTTCAGGGCGTTTTCGCCGTAGCGCATGACGACAATTCCACCCACCACTTCCCCTTTTCCGTCGAGTTCCGCTACCCCTCTTCGAAGATCTCCGCCGAGGTGCACCTTTGCGATATTCTTGACGTAAACTGGTGTCCCATTCTGGACTTTGAGGACGATATCTTCGATGTCCGCTGGAGTTCGAATGTAGCCGTGTCCTCGCACGAAATATTCTGTTGTTGCAACCTCTGATGTTTTACCGCCCACGTCATTGTTGCTCGCCTGAATCGCGCTCGCGATGTCTTTAACCGAGAGATTGTAGGCAATCAGCGCGTTGGGATCGAGATCGACTTGGTATTGCTTTACGAAGCCCCCAACGGAAGCAACCTCCGAAACACCCTTTACGGACTCCAAGGCATAGCGAAGTGTCCAATCCTGAAACGAGCGTAAATCCGCCAGAGAGTGTTTCCCGGATTTATCAATCAGCGCATATTCGTAAACCCATCCAACGCCGGTAGCATCGGGACCAATGACAGGATTTACGTTTGCCGGCAAGGAGCCTCGAGCGGAATTCAGGTATTCGAGAACTCGCGATCGAGCCCAATAGATGTCTGTGCCATCTTCAAAGATGACGTAGACAAAAGATTTCCCAAACATAGATTCCCCGCGGACAAACTTGACCTTCGGGGCGGAAATGAAACGGGCTGAGATCGGATAGGTAATCTGATCTTCGATAAGATCGGGCGAGCGACCTTCCCAATCGGCGTAAATAATCACCTGAACGTCGGAGAGATCCGGGATAGCATCCAGCGATGTGTGCAATAGCCCATAAACTCCCGCCGCCACAGCAAAGATGGTGAATATGACGATCAGAAATTTGTTGCGCGCACTAGCACCTATGACCCGCTCAACCAGAGTCTCTTGCTTGGTGTCGTTTGGGTGGATCATCGGACAGCTTTTAAGTTCATTGTCCCGATCGAGCCGATTGTTTGGCCGCAATTGGACATGGCGGTTCCTATGAAGGGGTTGTGAATCTCCTGGTCCGTTTGAAGCCATCGAGCCGGCGATTTTGTCCACATCGGACACATCATCACCTTCCACTCCTGAGTCAGAGCAGGAGGATAATCAGAGAGCAACTTGATAAGAGCAGCGCTTATCTTGCCGAACTGGATGCGTGCCGTTTCCAAGTCATTGGCTTGAAAGGCCGGTTCGGTGGCTTCATCCAGTTCTTTCAGGCGTTCCATGAACAAGGACTGCCGACTTCCAAGTTGGAAATTAGCTCCAGCGATTACGTGAATATCGCTATCAAAGTCATTGATTGAATCTTTGAGACGATCCATTTTGTCGTGAGCAAGCTGCTCTTGGATCGCGGAGTAATCGTGGAGTAGTGAACCAAAAGGCTCCTTTGAATTGCCGCCTAAGCCATTCTGACGGCCCGTTTCTTCAGGAGAGGGCGCCGGTGTCTCCTGGTCAAAATCCTGTAATGCCCCTTGCACTTGGGATTCCGCATCGATGAGAAAATTGGCGCTCGCGACCACGCGATCGCCCTCTTTCAACCCGCTCAGAACCTGGTAGGCGTCTCCCACCTGACTGCCTAGCTGAACAATGGATGGTTGTAGTTTTCCATTCCCTTTATCCAGGAAGACGATATTCCGGCTCCCGGTCGGTACGACCGCGTTGGTTGGAACGGTTAATCCTTCTCCGAGATCAACCGAAAGGTCAGCGTTGACGTACATTCCGGGCCGAAGCTGCAAATCGGGATTCGGGAGATCAATTCGAACTTTCGTGGTCCGTTGCGTCTGTGAGACGAACGGGTTGACTACCGCAACTACCCCTGTAAATGATTTGTCGGAATCGAAGGTTATCGAGACCGTTTGGCCCACATTAATTATTGGGATCTCGTTCTGGTAAAACTCCGCCCAAACCCACACAAGCGACAGGTCAGCTAGGCTGATCAGTTTCTGACCCATCGAAAATCTTGATCCCTGGTCAGCCGGCACATCCTCAACAACGCCCTTAAATGGGGAGACCAATGTCAAATATTCTGAAGAAATTCGGCTCTTTTCCAGCTCATCGATTTGCTGATCCGTGAGATTCCATTGGCGCAGGCGCCGCTTCGCGGATTGGATCAATTGGTCAATGTCACGGGTTGCACCGTGATCGCGGTTTTCCAGAAGTTTGATGAGCTCTTGTTCGGATGTTGCAAGATCCGGACTGTAGACCTGCAATAGATCCTGACCCTTCTCCACGACTTGCCCTGGCGAGGTGATGTAGAGCTTTTGAACGTATCCGTCGGTACGGGGTACGTACATCCATTGG
>DASZHC010000056.1:0-18175 GCA_035938215.1 Chthoniobacterales bacterium | reverse complement strand
GACTGATTATAACGGGGATTGCCCCGCTGATTCGCTTTCTCAATGATTCTGTTCGTGGCTTCGAAATCGTGCATGAGGAAAAACATAAAATCTTCCCGCAGTTCATCGAGTTTCTCTTTGTACGTTCTTAACTCGTCTCCGATATCGTCTTCGCTCATGCGCTCATGATTGACACTTTGACGTTCCGAAGCAATTCGGGATCGCCTTGGATCGGGCTATTTTACCGCCAGATCGACTTTTTCGCCGTGCTCCAAACGAACCAAACGTACGTTAAAGTCCGTCCGTGCAAACGTGATCCCTGGAGGAGTGAATTCACCCTTGCATCGGGCGGGTAACAAGCCTGATCTTTGCTCCTTCGCGGTCTGTGTTGCTTTGCGTATGCGGATTTCCAATCTTTTGATCTTCTTCAATCTCGTTTTTATTCCGATTCTTGTTTTAAGCTTCTTCGGGGCTGCATACATCGTTCGTGGCCAGTTGCAAGAGAACGCCGAAGAGCAGGTTCTGGAAAACTCGCGCGTCATGATGCAGACCGCCAGAGCTTCCCGCTTGTATACGACCAAACAGATCGCTCCCCTGTTGGAGCATGAGCAATCGAGAATCGACAAAGCGAATAACTGCGTCTTTCAGATTTTAGATATGCAGCTTCCGGCTGCCCTCCAGAAAGCGATTGATAGCATTCCCCGCCCTAATGAGAAACAAGTGGTCGGGAATGTTCGCCAGCGCATCATCGATAGCGTTCGCCAAGCACCACGTGATTTGCCGGCACCTGAGTTCTTCCCTCAGTCAATCCCCTTTTATGCCTCAACGGAGAACTTCAATTATTTCCGAGGCCAGTATCCAAATTTCTCCTACAAAGAGGCCGCGCTTAATCCAACAAATCCGCGGGACCGCACGGTAGACTGGGAGGCTGATGTGGTAAACATCTTTCGGAACAACCCTGCAAGAACCGAGGTCACGGGCCACCGCGAAACTCCTGAAGGAAAGTCTCTTTATCTCTGCGCTCCAATTCGCGTTGACGATGCAAGCTGTTTGATCTGCCACAGCACTGTTGAAACGGCTCCGATAGAAATGGTGAGAAGTTATGGAACGGCCAACGGTTTTGGTTGGAAACTCAATGATGTAGTCGGTGCCCAGATAGTCAGCGTACCGGCGAAACTGGCAGACGCGTCCGCCGATAGGGCTCTCAGAACCATTCTGCTCTGGTGGGGAGGTATTCTTGGATTTGTGCTTGTCGCCGCGAATATCATCGTGCTTTTATTTGCCGGCCGGTCCAGTTCTCGTTGACACGGCACTCTCCACACGCTTTCAACGCCCGCCCTTTACCACGATGGCATAGTACAGAGCGTAAAACTCAGATTCAAGAGTCTAAGTCTACGCCATGCTTGGTTACTCATCTCGCCATAGCTTTCACGGCCTTATTTCGTTCGTCTCTGGCCAGAATCGCCAATTCTAGTGCTGTAGCCGCCCGTTGCGGGTTACCGGCCCGCATCCAAGTCCGCCACCAAACTGAGTGTGTAGAACAGATCTCCGCCCAGGTCTGCGCGTCCAGCGCAGCAATTTCGTGTTCAGTCATAAAAGTGCCTCCGATTAAAGTGTCGTTTTTCTGGTCCGGCCCGTCAGATGACCCGCGCTCACTTTATCGTGCTCCCGTTGCATGATACTGGAGATAGTCGCTTTACTCACGCCGAAAAGATCGATCGCTTCGGTTAAACTCTAATCCCGCACCGGCCGTCTTGATCCCGTCCAAGGGAGCCACTTCGCTGGCTTTGCATCCTTGGTTTCTGGCAATAAATGTCAACATGGCATCAGAACGACCGTAAGCGGCTAAACTACAACGTTTAAAGATGGTCACACAAACCGCCCCAGGACGGTCGAATAGATGAGGAGTCGGGCGATGCGCTTATGAAACCCTTCCTCGATTACCTCGCGGTAGGCCTCGAGTTGAGGAAGATATTTCCGTCGGAGATCGGCGGCAAAATAGTCTTCGGTTGTTTCAGAAGGGATCTGGTTGGTTTTCCAATCGATAACCCAGAGTTCGTCGGACTGAGTTCCAACAACCAGATCGATGATGCCTTCGATCCAGTGCGCTCCATCCTTCGGAAACGAAAAACTCACTTCCGGACGATACCATTTGCCTGTGGAAAGAATTGTGGTCAGCGCTGAAGATTTTAGAAAGAGCACGGTTTCTTCGCGGGCGCGATCCACAAACGGGAGGTCAGGTTCGATCGAAGCTGCGTAGGTCTCCTGCTCGTTACGCGAGGCTTTCCAGGGAAATTTCTCGATCCAAAGGTGCCACCAGCGGCCGTAGGTATAGGTCGCCGCATCCTCCGTGAACTGATTTTCCACAACCTCGTCATCCTTCGCCAATGCGTGGGGGCGAATCAGATCAGGCACATTCAGGGATCGGGCAGTCGCCTGCCTGAAGTCTACGACATCAATCGGCAAATCGAGCTGAGCCCAAGTGTCGCGCAACGTTTTCGGAATTGAACTGAGCGGGCCGGCGAATTCCACAATTCCGGCCAGATCAAAGCCAGAGGCCGCAGCGAACGAGTCTCTCGGGTCGACGTAGTTCATCGCGGGAATAAGGAGCGAGTGCTTTGCCCGGGTCAGCGTAACATAAAGCAAACGACGCCAGGCCGCATGGAGTCCATCCGACTCCCTCCCGATACTCTGGCTCGCGGCATTCCAGATAACACGCTGGTCAGGGCCGCTCGTAACAAAGAGCGGATAGCCGGTATTTCGGCCCGGATAGATCCTGCGACCGAACCCGAGCGGAATTATCATGTCCCATTCTAACCCCTTGGCGGAAAAGGTTGTTATCAATTCGATCGCATCAGCCGATGCGAATGATTCGCCGGCACTCTCAATCAGCAAAGCCAGCAATTCGTCCACCCAATCGTGCAACAGTTTGCCTTCAGCTTCGAACGCCAGAAGGCGGAACACTTCGAGTCCGGCGGGATCAACATCAAGTATCCTAAAGCGGGCCGCCAACTGGCACTCAACGAAAAGACGATCGACGATGCGTGCGAGCGTCCGACGAGGCGCGAGAGTCAGTTCGTCCTCGATATTCGCTAACACTCTTTGCGCCTCTTTCAAAGCTGGGCTGGCGCTGTAAGGATCCAGAGCCCATTTCGCAAGCTCGGCATCGGATATCGCAAAAATTTCCCGGAGAACCCCGATGCGTTCAAATTGGTCCCACGGATGAGCCACAGTGTAAAGCAGCGCAACCGGCCAGGTAAAGGCAGGCAGATTGCTCCAAGGAATCCTCTGGTTCCGATACCTGTATCGCAGGCCGGCTCTTTCGAGATGAACTGCGCAAGCAATCAACCAATCGTGCCTCGGCGCCAGTATCGCGACTTGGTTCCAGGATTGAATTCCGAGCCCCGCTTTTTTTTGTTGGGTGAGCCAGCCGGCAAGAACACGGCACTCTTCCTCAAAGATCTTCTCGACCTGCGTCAGGTCCGCGCCGAGTGCCGGAATCTGGATTCGACCCACATAGCCTTCACCGGTTGCTTCGCAGGCAACAAGGTCGTCATAACGCATTTCCTGCTCGGTAAGCGCCGAGTTTCGAAAAACGCGATTAACAGCGGCAACCACGGCAGCCGCGCAGCGTCTAGTTACTCGAAATAAAACCAATTCACCGCCAATCCTCCGGCGGAACGCTTCATTCAGTTTTTGATAAAACTGGATCCCGGCACGCTCATAAATTGTCTGGCGCGGATCGCCAACCATACAAAAACAGCCCTGGCGCGGACCCGATCCGGAATCCGGCCATGATCCGGCGAGTGCGCCCGGAGGACGCGTAAGTTCGAGCAAGATTTCGAACATCGATAACGCTGTGTCCTGCGCCTCATCAAGAATTACTATGTATTCACGTCTTCGGAGCTGATCGAGAATCTCCTGATCTTTGAGAAGGCGTTTACAAAGAGTGACTTGGTCGTCGTAGGTCACAATTCCGAGGCGCCAACAATGCCTTTGAAACTCCAGGACGATCCTGGTTGCAACGGACAATGAAGCCTCTTCAAGCCAGCTGATCAGAGGGCCCGCAACGGCTTGATAAGCCCTGATCAAGCCCTCGGCCTTGCTGTCAGGGAACGGAATTTGCAACGATGTTTTGCCCGCTGCGATATCCGCTAGCAACCGCTCGAAATTCTTCAAGAGTTCGTCCCGCGCAGGAACGCTCTGCGATTTCACAGAACAACAGCGCAACGGCTCCAGATCCAGAACGGGAGCATTAGTAGACTCCGGTTCGCGAAGAATCGGTTCAGGGATTCTTTGCGCGATATTGAGGATATCTTGCCAGGTACAAAATCGCAGGAGCTCCTTTACGAGTGCATCGTCGGCAAATCGGACACTGAACGCGTCGTTGCCGACAAATGTTTCCCAGAGTTGATTTCGCGCACGGGCTCCCGGAGGAGTCAATTGATCCGGCAAACGCAGTTCGACCTGATGTTCCCGAAGCAGTTTCATGCAGAAACTGTGAATTGTCCCGAAGAACGTCAGCTCAAGTTTCTCGAGAATTGCGCGTGCGGATTCACGGCTCATTCGTTCCAGCAGAGCCGACCGGACTCGATGTCTAAACTCGCGCGCCGCGTTGTTCGTGTAAGTCACGACCACAAGGCGGGGCAATAAATCAGCGCCGCCTTTTAGAGCGATTGTTACGATCCGTTCGACAATCGCGCGGGTTTTTCCAGCACCTGCCCCGGCGATCAGGGAGAAGTTTCTGTCAATCTCCCGACAAAAGCGATCTATTGCGGCCTGATCTGGATTGCTCGCAACCGTCTGCATGGAGCCGGAACGGTAAGCGAAGCGTTGCCCCTTTGCATCTGTTGACCTGGAGGGCGGTTCGGGGTTCGCGGTTTGGCGTTCGGGGTTCGGCCTTCTGTATTCTGTATTCTACTTCCAAGTGAGAGCCAGCTTTCTCTCAAGAACGTCGGGAGCGATCGGAACCGTTGCGATCGGAAGCGTTTCAGCGACATCCCATTTCACAGCGGGCCGGCAGCCAAACGACTGTGAGGTCTGCAGACGGGCCAGGAGATTGATCAGGGAAGTAAGGTTCGCGTCCGTTGTCAACCGGATTTGTTTCGACTGATCAGGCGTGATAATCATGAGTTCAACGTTCCGAGCACCGTTGATCTTTGCCAGAAGCAGATAACCAAGAAATTGGAGGCCGTCGCCATTCTCATGGTCGAAAGTGCGAATTCGTTTCGAGGTCTTGAAATCAACGATCTGAACCGAAGCATTTTTCAACTGCGCCAGATCGGATAATATCAAGTCGGTTCTTCCATCCAACGCCAAGTCGCCCTCCGTTGAACGCAAGATCCCTTTCAATTCGCTTTCCGATTGATAATAGGCGTAAGGATCGAAATAGCTCTCTGCGCGTTCGAGCATGCGCAGTGCCAACGAAAACGCCTTATTCAGAATCGTTTCCCACCAGAGATCAGGCCCCGGGGTCTCGGACCTCGTTCTCATGTAAGCGATTTCCAGCTGACTCCGAAAGAGTGCACTTGCTTGTTCGGGAATCCGAAGGGGTGATTGGCGGAAGGAAGTAAACCGCGCGTTTTTACCAAACGCACTCTGGAGCCATCGATGAGCTATGCGTCCGACGGTCATCTGAGCGGACCGAAAAAACGCGCGATCAAATTCGCGCTGGCAGCCGTAGATAGCTTTGAATGCAAATGTCGCCGGAGTTTTGAAAACGGTTTCCAAGGCCGACGGATGCCACGGCGTCTTCGCTAGACCTCCGCCTCGAAAATTGAGAAAATATTCATCAAACGGTAGTTCGGGATTCAGGCGGTTTGACCAGACCGTGGCAAAGAATGGTATCCGGGTATCCGTCTTCGGCAGGGCGTGAATCCGAGTTACTTTGGCCTTCAGGAACTCTTCCGCAAACGTTGCAAGATCGTTCGCGCCGGTCTCGATCCCTTTTTCATCGCGTTCGTAGCGTGCAAGAACGAGATGCTTTCGCGCGTGGTACGCAATTTGCAGGATACGCTCCTGCCGAACCTGGCGTTTCTCGGAAGCAACGGCTAGAAAGTAACCATCCTTCCTGAACCGCATTCTTTCTTCATCGGTCAACACGGAATTCGCGGCAGGGCCCGGAGCCCATCCGTCCGATATTGCATCTGTCAGGATGACGCAGTCCCACGAAGTGGCATGAGCCTTTGAAGGAGGAGCAACAACAACTTTCGCATACCGATGATGTGAGCCTGGATGCGGGCTGCGCGCTTGGGCTGAAAGAAGTTCGCACAAGTATTTGAGAAATAGGCGTACCGATAGGGTGCGCCCTTCCAGGAAAACCGCGACCTCGTGCCAGAGCGGTTCCAACTCCACGATTGACCAAGTCAGCTGAATGAACTCGCCCGGATATTTCGCGCATATACTGGCCAGGCGCTCCAGCAACAACTCCCAGCGCTGCTGGAGTGTCTTCCAGTTGTCTTTCTGGGGCCATGCCCCGAAAGCCGATTCCAGGTCAACCAACCACACAAACCGTTCGCGCAGCCGCTCTGTGATCAGCCTGTTTACCGACCGTGTCTGCTGATCGTCAAATGCACGGAATACCGCCTCACGAAATTCTTTGAAGCGTTTCGGAGATCGCAACAACCCTTGGACAATTCGCAGGAAGAGCTCAGGCGCCCTTTCTTCCGCAAGATACCTGGCGATCCCTATCTGGATCTGAATCAGTGCCGACGGCAATGTCATTTCTCGAAATTCATCAGCCACAGCGATCCCGCGCGACACAAGCTCGTGAACCAGCGCTCGACCCGTCGCCGAATTTTCCGGAGCGACCACGAGCAGATCTTTCGCGTCTCCGTTTAGAGCGCGACAAACATGCGCAACGACGCCTTCGACCTCTTCATGCCAACGGTTTGCAACCAGGATCTCGGGAGATTTCACGTTTCGTTCCCCCCTCCCTTGCCAATGGGCCAGGAAATTCTCATACGGTCTTGACGCGTTGCCGGTTGGACACACACTCGCCTCTGCCTTGAGTTCTCGTTCGAGTGCAGCGATCCATTGAAAAGCAGCTCCTTCCTTTCCAAGCGGTTGCGCAAACCAGAAATCGCTTCGCGCTGCCCCTCTTGAAGCCGCAAGAAGCAGGTTGAGATCCCTGAAATTTTCGGCGTCAAGACCGTACACACCCAGAGAAAGATTCCCGTTGCGAACCGCGCGTTCCAACAGAACCAGGTCGACCCTAGGCTTCCAGTATTCGGAGCCTGTGAGCTGCCTGACGGCGTGTTCCAAGTATTTGGGAATCCGAAGCGCCCGGAAGGCGGAATCGAGACCGTTCCTGGCTAGCCAACCGCTGCCGGCGAGGTCATCAAGCGCGTCCAGAAGACTCGAGGTTGCTGTGTATTCGTTCTCGAGCGCGGCGGCCTCGAGAAGAATGCGCAAGGTTTCATGGCCAAACGAAGGACTTGGAAGCCCAAATAATTTGCAAAGATATTGTCGTAATAGCCGAACATCGAAGAACTGGATACCGAAAAGCGCCTTTCCTTCAGTGAGGGTCATGCGTCGCAACCAATTTGCCTGCATGTAGGACCCGGTCACAAACCAGGCTTCCTTACCCGACAGACATTCGACCGAGCGTTGCTCCAGCCAATCGGCGAGATTGTATTCCCACGCGTCCACGGCGTGATTGAACAGGTGGAGATGGTTCATTGGCTGGTTACGATTAATAGAGCTAAATTGCGAAGTTTAAAGGTCGACTCCCGTGTTCGTCGTCCTCTCGATCGTCGTTGCCACAACCCGATGCACATTGCTGGCCGATTCCCTGGAGCTGGAGGGCGCCCGCTCCGTCGGCGCCGTGCAAATGCTGTCAATTTACGGCCGGCATCGGCTGCGAGGGACCGCAAGCCCTCCAAGCCCCCACCGATCATCGTTGCCACGACCGCATGGGCCATTGCTGGCCGATTCCCTGGGCGTCCGCTCCGTCGGCGCCGTGGTATGCGATGGGATCTTACGGGTCGTGCCAGGAAAGTGGGTTTAGCTCCCCATTAAACGGCCATTCTTCGGGGTACCGCACGAGACCGTGCCGCATGGGATTGCATTTTACGTACTCCCATTTGGCATCGTAGGAATTCCCCGTTCGCAGCTGAGTATCCCACATCTGCGCCTGCCAGAGGGGGCGGTCAGCAGGGTGAGCCCATCGACAAGAGATAACGCTTTTCCAAAATGTAACCCAGGATCGGATTGAATAGGAACTGTCGACTGGCGAGCAAAACAAATGAATATGATCGGGCATGATAACAAATCGGCCAACCATCCACGCCGCAGCATTGAACCAACTCCCGACTATGAGTGAATATGCCGGGAGATTGGCTAAGAGCGGTTTTCTGTCCTTGGTGCAAACTGTGACAAACAAAATCACCGACCGATGGCCGCCATCCACCGCAGCACACCGGGCGGGACGCTTTCTCTTTGGCAGGTCGGGAAGATCGAGCATCCATAACAATATATATGCTTGTTTTCAGTATGTCGAGTCAGAGCCGGCACAATGTGGGAATCGATCGTTCGTGGCTCTGGAACTTATGCGCGGCTGCGACGGAGCGCAGCCCTCCAGGTCCTTCTCGACGAATCAAGTCGCTGGAGGGCGCCCAGTCACTCGGCGCCGCGGTATCCGATGAAATCCTTGTTTAGCCGGCACAATGTGGGAATCGATCGTTCGTGATTCTGGAACTTATACGCGGCTGCGAGGGACAGCAGCCCTCCAGGTCCTTCTCGACGAATAAAGTCGTTGAAGGGTGCCCGGTCCCTCGGCACAGCCCAGAGCGACCTACGAAAGATGTTCCTCGATGATATGTTGCGCCTGCTGACGCCGCGCATCATACATTTGGAGGAACTCTTCCTCGGTTGCAAAATCAAGCCGGTGCGCAAGCGCGCGGAGTTCTTCCTTTCGCGAAGGAAGTTGCGACACAGAACTGTCGGAGTAACGGCGCAAGGTCGATTCGATGCGACGCAAAAAAGTGTAGGTCGACCTCAGAATATCGCGTTCCGTCACGCCAACCGAGGAGCTAAGCCGATCGATCGCACGAAGCGTATTTGTTTCCATCACACGATTCTTTATTTGGAGATATTGCACAAGGAACTCGATGCCGATCAACCCGCCTTTCCCGGTTTTAAAATGTGCCACGTCGTCTCCTTTTGTCCTTTCTTTCATGATCCGGTGGTACATTTTATAGATTTGTTGTTTCAGATCCGGTGTCTCGCTCGCTCGCATCCAGATAGCGGTCACGGTGTCGCGAAGGGAATCTACATCGCGCCCAAACAGAGTGCGACCCTTTGTAAGCGCTTGCGTCTCCCAAAATTGTGCCCGGTGTTCGAAGTAATCGCGATAGGCGGTTAAAGGCACCACCAACACGCCGTTCTCACCCTCCGGCCTTAATCGAGCATCAACTGGAAATACGCTCCCCTCACCCGTTCTCGCGCTCATCGCATGGATCAAGCGTTCGGCCGCGCTGATTTCATTTCCGATAAAAACTACATCCAGATCGGCGCCATAGAACAGTTCCGTGCCGCCAAATTTGCCCAGAGCGAGGATGGTTAGCTCGCCTGCTTTTTCAAGATGGGCGGCAAAAAATTCGAGGCAGGCCTCGGCAAGGTCGGTCATTTCCAGTTGCAACTCTTCATGCGAGCCGAACGAGAGAACATCCCGCAAAAGAATGCGGAGCACTTCCCCTCGACGGTACACCCTTACCCAATCCAGCGGCGGCAGGTCTTCATCATGACGTTTCAGACCTTCGAGAAACTGCTGTTTACCAAGCGCCGTGCCGAGCGTTTTGCCGCGCGCGACTTCTTCAATCAGCTGGGGACGCCGAATCACAATTTCACTGAAGATCGCGCTGGCGTCGAACAGACGGATAAGGAGTTCAAGCAGCTTCGGACTGGCTACTAAGGTCTCGAATAGAAGGCCACGGATCCCGTATCCATCCACGAATCGGACGAATCGGTTCAAAGCGGAATCCGGATCGGCGACACGCCCGCACCAATGCAATAACTCGGGCTCTAATTTGGTATACAACTTCCGTGTTCGGGGCGCGACATGCACATTAGAGGGCCCATCTCGGAGAGCGGCAAGAGCCTTGGCAGCACCGTCACGATCCTTGAAGCCATCGAGTTTCGGCTTCGGCTTTACACGATGCTCTCCTTTGCTTTTCAGAAGCCTATCGAAAATCGAACGCACTGCAGAAGTGTGCGCTCGCAGAGCATCCGCGAACGGCTTGACACTCGAATAACCGAGGGTCCAAGCAATCGGAAGCCAGGATTCGGGCCGGGAAGGAAGCGTGTGAATTTGCTGCTCGTTTTGAATCTGTAAACGATGTTCGACGGCCCGCAGAAAGATATAGGCGTCCCGCAGCGCTTGAACATCTTCGGCCGGCAGGACCTGCACCTGTTGAAGAGCATCGAGCGTTTTGAGGGTGTTTCGCTCCTGCAGGAACGCGTGTTTCGCTCCGTGAAGCAACTGCAAGGTCTGAATGGTAAACTCGACCTCGCGTATGCCGCCATACCCAAGTTTGACGTTCAGATGCAGATCCTCAGCTCCAACAATATCACGTTCAATTCGCGCTTTTAGCTCCACGATTTCGTCGAGGAGATCGGGGGAAACCGTTCTCGGAAAAACAAACGGCTGAAGGTAATGACCAAACTCGTACAGCAACTCGCGGTCCCCTGCGATACCGCGAGCCTTGATCAGCGCCATGCGTTCCCAGGTCTCTCCATAGCCGGCATAATAGTTTTCCACGCTGTCAAATGAGCGAACGAGAGGACCATGGCTCCCCTCCGGCCGGAGCCGGACATCGATCCGGAAAAGCGGGGTTCCTGGTGCTGAAAAGATCTGGACTATTTTCTCGGCCAACCGGGTGAAAAATTCGTGGTAGGAAAATCGGGGATTGATGTTGCCGTCGTCGCCGTAAAAGAAAATAAGATCGATATCGGAGCTGTAGTTCAGCTCTATTCCTCCGAGCTTCCCCATGGCAAGAATACCAAATCCGGTTTGGGGACGACCCCATTTTTTCGCGAGATGCTCGTAACAGGTAGAGTAGACTCCGTGGACACAGTGCTCAGCGACCGCAGTGATATCGCGAGTGGTCTCCGCAAACCCGGCGAGTCCCGTGATCTCGCGAAAACCGATTCGCAGCATTTCTTCGGATTTCCAGGCTCGCAATTCGCAGAAAGAGAGATCCTGTGCCGACCGGTCGCCGCCCCAACTCGGCCGATAGGTCACTTTTGGGTTCTGGACGTCAGAGTGGCTGAGCCATTCCAGAAGCTCAGGGCGCCTGCAGATTTTCTCCAGGGAAATCGGAGAAAAGATTAAGAAATTCAGCACGGCGCGAGCGCGCTCGGGGGATTCCGCAAACGAATGAAGAACGGAGGGAGCCACGAATGCCTCGAGGCGCCTCCACACTTTGGCTCCCGCAGCCGCATCCCAAAGCGTCGCGAGTAAGGCGGGGGCTGGTCGATCACTCATCGGTTGATACGATACGCCTCCGCGGATGACTTGCCAGGGCGCCGCGGGAGGGAATTTTACACTATTGGAGTTCCACATTTCGTCCTCGTGCTTGTGTGTCTCGTCGCCGCCTTATTTCAGCGGGATGATCATACTGTTGATGTCTTCAGGTCAAAACGCGGCTCGCCGGGAAGCTCGCCCAACCGGGGAGACGGCCCGGCAGCGGTAGGGCGAAGACTTCGGCGAGCTCAGTCGAGCCGCTCCTGCTGAGCCGTCGCAATTCTCTACGACAACCCCGCGGGCGGCTCGGAGATCCGCCCCTACCATGGGTGTGGCCCATTCTTGGGATCTCTTTTTTTCTTCATCGGTCGCGGAGCTTGTTCTTGTCGACTCGTTGATTGGGCTTTAACAATCAGGTCAACGCTTTCCTAAGCCTTGTGAAACGTTTTGTTCAGACAGCGCTCATCGTTGTAGCTGCAGTAGCTGGTCTCGTTGGCTTCGGGGTGCTGGGGATCAACCTGTATATCCAATCGCCCGGAATGCAGGTGCTTCTGCGCGACCTTGTCAGCGAGAATCTTGGCTATCCGGTAACGGTATTCAGGATCACGTTTACGCCTTGGTCCGGATTCCATTTTGAAGACGTGGCCGTCCGTGATCCGTCGCTAAGCTATCCGATAGTCCGGGCCCGCGATTTGTGGATTCAGTGCAATTACATGCCGCTTTTCCGCCGCAAGCTGATTGTCCGTCGGATTTTTCTTGACGGTGCCGAGGTCAGAATTCCGATCGGAGAACGGCCGCAAGCGAATCAGGCGTCTGAGGACGCCGCTTCTCTTGCCGAGCAAAGTCGAGGGGCAAAGGGGGCCGCGGCGCCTGCACCATCTGTCGAATCGGTTCCCAGCGAGGCTCAAGCCGCGAAGAGAACATCGAGAGTCCGCACTGTTGCACAAAATTTCTGGGTAGAAATCCAGCGGTTCAAGATCCAGCAAGGGCTTATCTATCTGATGGGATCGAACGGCGTCCCAGCTGTTTCGATGCGAAATGTGGAAGGATCGGTCCAATACCGCAAGGGGGAGTACCTGGGAAAGATGCGAATTTCGAGCGCAACAATCTCGGATTCAATCAACATCGATGACATCGTGTCTCCAGTCAGAATCTCCGGCGGGAAAATGTATTTTGAAGATATTTCTGCCCAGTTATCCGGCGGAGAAATGCATGGAAATTTTCTTGCCGACCTGAAGACTCCGGAACTGCCCTACGAGATGCGGCTCCAGATCACGGGAGTCAATCTCAATGAAATTGTGAGCCGTGCCGGGGGGATCCTCGATCAGGCACATGGCATCCTCGAAGGCAATCTTGAGATAGCCGGGTGGATGAAAACGCCTTCAAGGGCTTCCGGCGGCGGGTCTCTGGAAGTGAAGACCGGGTACCTCGATCAACATCCGGTCTTGAAAGAGCTTGGCCGATGGACCCAAATCGACGAATTGCAGCGACTCGACCTTCAGGAGGCCCTTTCAAAGTTCAGTGTTGTCGGACAAGACATTAAAGTCGATTCGCTCAACCTGATTTCAAAGAACTGCCAGGTTCACCTTTGGGGAACTGTTCAATCGGCAGAGAAACTGGCTCTGAATGGCCGGCTCACAGTAAGCCAGTTTCTGAGTCAGAAAATTCCGAACGAATTGGAGGAAAACTTCGTTACCGCAAAGGATGGCCGGAGCCGCTATCTGGATTTTCGCGTTACCGGCTCCCTGATGAGACCCCAAACCGATCTCTTCGACAGGATTATCGGCGACAAAGAGAAATTCTTGAAAAAGCTCTTGCGAAGCGATCGGAAAGATAAACGCCGCGAACGTGTCCCCTCCGAGCCGGAACAAATCGGCTCGCCTTCCGACGGTTGAATTTTCGATTGCCGACAACCATGAGAGTTATTTCCGGATCCGCCGGCGGCATACCTCTTAGGACACCATCACGCGGCGTTCGTCCAACGATGGACATGGTTCGGGAAGCCATTTTCTCCTCCCTGGGCGATATGGTCATCGGCGCTCGTGTGCTCGATCTTTTTGCCGGGAGCGGCGCGTATGGGATAGAAGCTTTAAGCAGAGGCGCCACCGAAGCAGTGTTCGTCGATAAACATCCGAAATCGATCGAAGCGATCCGATTCAATCTCCAAAGAACACGGCTAGATGGAAGAGTGATCAGAGAAGACGTTTTCAAATACATCCAAAAGGTTGATCAACCGTTTCGTCTGATTTTTGCAGATCCGCCCTATTCCAGGTATTCAGGCGATCGGAATTACGCCCTCGAGATTCTCCAGTTTAAAGCATTGAGTACGGCGATCGATCCCGGAGGGATTCTGATCCTGGAACGTTCCCCCGTAACGGACGAGACGGCCTCATGCATCTGGGAGGTTGCGCGTTCAAAGAAATTTGGGAAAACCGAAGTGATGTTCTGTGTCCTAAGGTCTTGATGCTTCTGGTTCTCTACAATCTCCTGTTCCCGTTCGCGCTTCTGGCGACTTTCCCGTTTTATCTGCGCCGAATGCTTAAACGTGGCAATTACGCCCGCAATTTCGGGCAACGATTCGGCTTGTATTCCAAGCGTTTGAAAGATCACCTTGCGAAAGGGAAATGGACCTGGATCCGCGCTGTGAGCGTAGGAGAAGTCGGCATGGCCGTGCGCTTGCTGCAAGAACTGAAAACACGGGATCCCGCGTTGGATGCAATCATATCGACCACGACCTCCACCGGTTATGCGCTCGCGTTGCAGCAGGCGGAAAAACATAACTGGATTGAAGTCGTTTATAGTCCGATCGATTTTTTCCCGATTGTAAAGAGCTGCTGGGACAAAATCCGTCCACGCGAAGCGATTCTCATTGACTCCGATTTATGGCCCTCTTTTCTTGCGGTCGCCAAAGCTTCCAGAACACCGGTTTTTCTCGCAAACGCGCGTCTCTCACAGCGATCCGAAAAACGCTACCGCCAGTTGCGCAAGTTGACCGAGCCTCTTCTGTGGCGCCATCTCGCCGCGCTGTTTGCACAGGACGAAGTCGACGCGCAACGCTGGGCTCAAGCCGGTGTGTCGGCGGATCGCATCACCATCACAGGCAGCATGAAATATGATACCGAAGATTTCGTCTCCGAAACCAGCCCGCGATTTGTCCAATGGCTTCAGGAACGAGGCGTCGCACCCCATCGACCCGTTCTCTTGGGCGGCAGCCTGCATCCGGGAGAGGAAGAGCTTTTGCTTTCCTGCTTCAAGTCGTTGAAGCAGGAATTTGCCGATCTTTTTCTCGTCCTCGTTCCCCGACATGCCGAGCGATCACCGGAAATCGCTAAGCTTCTGGATAAAAAGACTATTCCGTTCGCGCTGCGTTCCGACCCTCGGTTTGAAAAGAGCACCTCCGTGCTTCTCGTGAATTCAACGGGAGAACTGCGAGACTGGTATCAGACCGCAACGGCGGTGGTTGTGGGGAAGAGCTTTTGCGGGATCGGCGGACAGAACCCGGTTGAACCGTTACTTGCAAACAAACCGGTTATTGTCGGCCCGCACATGGAGAACTTTCAATTCCTGATAAACGAATTGCGTAGGGGTGGCGGAATTATCCAGCTCGAAACAGCGGAGCAGCTGGAACCGGCGATTGCTGATATTCTTCGAAATCCCGCACGCGGCATGGCGCTCGTTGAACGCGCGGGGAAGGCTCTAGCATTTCACAAGGGCTCGATCCGGCGCACAGCGTCTGAAATTCTGGCCAGGCGCGGTCCAGACTAGCCAGCGCTCACAAAGACCTGTCGCTCTGTAACTTGTGCAAGGAACTTGGAATAGATGCGCGCGATTCAGTAACCCACGGTAGCGGTAGGGGCAGATCTCCGAGCTGCCCGCCGAGAATAGCACCCTAGTTTTGCGAGTTCTGTTTTGTTATAACGACCGGCTCGGAGATCCGGCCCTACCTCGCTAGCCTGCCAACCATCGCTTTAGAACGCGAAATCGAGGAACAAAGAATTCACTCTATTCTGTCTTATTTAAGTCCCATTTTCTTCCGAGCCGCTTCCTGAGCGGCTACAGAGCTTGTTTTTAAAGTAAACAGAATCGACAAACCGTTTTGGAAATCTTCTTGAAAAGGTTGAAAACCGGACCGGCCGTCCGCCTTTTTTCCCTTGCGCGCGCCCTCCTTCCTGCCATATTCCGCTCTCTCGAACGACCCTATCGTCCAGTGGCCCAGGACACTCCCCTTTCACGGGAGTAACACGGGTTCGAATCCCGTTAGGGTCGCTGCTCTTCTCCTAGGTACGAGAGGATCTCCTGGAAGAAAAGCGATCCTGCGAGGTTTTTCAAGGTCCTAGGCGGTCCAAAAGCGACCCTAAAACGACCTTGAAATCGACCCTTATCGACCGTTAGATAAAGGTAATGAGAAAAAAGCAGCCGGAATTTAGGGCCTACAAATCCGCTACTGCGAACGGCAACCATAAGTGGTACATCATCGGTCGTCCTGCGGGTAAACGCATACGGGCATGGTTCGCTACTAAGGAACAAGCCGAGGCGGAAGCAACCGAGCGCAATCTCAAGATGCGCAAACTTGGCGAAACCGCTGTCACCCTGGACCACGATTTACTTTCCGCCGCAACGGAAGCAGCTACCCTCTTGAGGCCGTACGGTAAAAATTTACGAGACGCGGTAGCATTTTACGTTGGCCATTTAAAAGTTCTTTCGGCTTCGATTTTGGGTTCCAAATTATGCGAACGCGTGAAAGTGGAATTCGAGCGCAGAGTACAAGCTGGAGAAGCCTCCGCCCGACACGCGGAATCTATGAGGGAAACGCTTCGCAAATTCGAGAGCCGTTTCGGTTCCGCAAATGTCGCCATCCTTTCGGCTGCGGAGATAAAGATATGGCTCGCGGAAATGGACTTGGCGATCAAAACGCGAAACCGCCACCTCGGCTACGTGCAAAACATCTTCAATATCGCCAAAGGCTGGGGCTTAATCCCGAAGAACCCTTTGGACGGCGTAGAGCCCTTTAATGACCCCGGAAAACGTGGTCGTCGAGTTTCCGTTCTCACCCCGGAACAGCTTCACCGTTTTCTTAACGATCTACGGCCGGAGTTCGTTCCTTTCTTTGCGATTTGCGCCTTCACGGGGCTGCGAAGGGCGGAGGTAGAACAACTCGATTGGAGCGAAATCAAACTGGAACGAAAGTTGATTGATTTACCTTTCTCGAAATCGAAGAACGGGAAGCGGAAGCTAATTGAGATTGCCGACAATCTTTTCAAGATCTTGAAGTCGTATGCGAGACCGGAAGGAGCGGTTCTCCCACCCAAACCGGGCTTGCAAATCATTATGAACGAGGCTGCGGATAAAGCGAATATCATCCCGTGGCCGCAAAATGTCTTGAGACATTCGTTTTGTTCTTACGCCGTCGCTCTCAAGGGGTTGACCTGGACTGCACTGCAAGCCGATCACTCGGAACGAATGTTACGGGATCACTACTGGGAAGTCGTAGAGAAGGAGTCGGCAGCGGAGTATTGGTCCATACGCCTTTAACGTTCCTCTTTCTCTTCTGCGATATATCTGTCCACAGCTTCTCACCGACCGCCGAAGAAGACAGAACAATCCGCTCGTCCGTTCGCCCCGTTTCGCGTTCGCGTTGATATTCAAATTCCTCGCGGGCGCAATCGATCTTTAACATGGTTCGCATTCCGTTAGTTTTCGATCCAGCATCCCGCACCTGAAGCCCGAGTGCTGAATGGTCTCACAGTTGCCATCTCGCTGCGTTCGCTTTAGTGGCGCCCGAGCTGATATGGTCGGCGTCATGTCTTTCCTTCCCCTTAACGAATTGCCTGCACTCTTTCCGCATGTTGTGGACTGGATTTCTTATTTAGAGAAGCAAGCGCAGGAGTCAGGCAGGGCATTGACCCCGATCGAGTTAAATCTGGCGCAGAATGTTGGAGTAGCTCATCCTGAAGAAGTCCGTGTACTTTCGGTTCCCAGGATCCCTCTTCCAGCGCATCCACGGGTTAAGCAGTTAGCGCGACAAGTTGGCCTGCTCAATGCCGACACCGGGGGTCTGACAGCGGGGTACGGCGTCATTGTGCGCCTGGACTGCGCAAAAAATCTACGGCTGCTGGCACACGAATCCGTTCACGTAGCGCAGTACGAGCGACTGGGAAGAGAAAGATTTCTTCAAGAATACATCCAACAAATCGCCGCACACGGATACCTGAATGCCCCTTTCGAACAAGAGGCGGAGGCCAAGGCTATTAAAGCATGCCGGGATGCTGGAGTTCATCCTTTTTGAACTTTCCCTGATCCTCTCAAAAGACGCCCGATCTCCGGAACCGTATGCCGACCTTGCTCTGGCGACTCGCGCACTCATTGCCGCGCTCGCAATCGAAATATCTGTGTTCGGCCTCTTGGTCTGGCTAATTCAATTATGGTCCGCACGCCAAATCGTGGTTGCGTATTCGGAATCGCGACGACCGCTGCATGAGTCGGTGATTGGAATAGCTTATCACTGTGCGCCGCGCCGCGACAGCTCCATGACGACCTCGCTCTTCTGATATTGCTCAGCGATGTCCAATGCTGTTTGTCCTGCTCTGTTCCTGGCATTTATGTCCTCACCCTGCTGCAACAGCCTTCTAATCAACAACATGTTTCCAACGCGGGAGGCGAAGTGGAGGAGCGTATTCCCGTCGTCTTTAGCATGTATCATTGGTAAGCGTCTTTGAGAATAAAGGCAGGGTT
>DASZHC010000055.1:0-27759 GCA_035938215.1 Chthoniobacterales bacterium | reverse complement strand
TGAGCGTCAACGGGTGGAGAAGGCAATGACGGAGCGGATGGTGATGAAGTAGTCAGTTTTGCGCTGAGACATCATTGAGTTGGCAAGTCAATTCGTGGAATGGTGTTCTCATGAAACGAGTGGGCTTGCTTCGAAAGTTTTCCATGGGTTCATGCCTCAAGGGAAGGGAGCGAATTGGCGTTAATGATTTGACTCTCGACGCGCGGGTAGTCAGTATCGAGCCATTGAGCGCTCGCGCTATGATCGCCGAAGCGACCGGCGCCAAGGCTGCTGGAGCCGCGGCGCTGGGCGCGCTGGCGATCGGCGGCTTGGCCATTGGCTTTTTGGCCATCGGGCGTCTGATTATTCGGGAGTTGCTTATAAAGCAGGTCCACCTGCGCCAGCTCAAGATCGATCAGCTTGATGTGGAAGATCTCAGGGTGAAAAAACTGACAGTTCAAGACGAGCAGCGCTCAGATCGCGGCTCCGACAATCCGCCCGGCGCGTAGGCGTAGCCGACGCTCGCCTGTCGTCTTCTTGCGGCCAGACAGGTAGATGCCGAAGCGCCAACTTAGCGGCTTTTTGCACAGTGCTTTGCCCCGAAGGGTGCAGGAAGGGACTTCGCGCCGGAGCTATTGTGCCAAAGGGACACGAGGGACGCCTTCTTGGTCTTAAAGTCTTGCAAGATCGGATGACGATGATACATGGCGGACAATGCGTCTATTAGTCACTGGTGGCTGCGGGTTCATTGGGAGCAACTTTATTCGGTATGTTCTGGATCATTACCAGCCCGAGATGATCACAAATGTCGACGCATTAACTTATGCAGGCTCCATAGAATCGAGCGCCGCTTTTTCATCCAGTTTCGGTGACCGGTACGAATTCTTTAAGGCTGACATCGCCGATGCTGAACGGATGGATGAAGTTCTTGCCAACCACAGCTATTTCGCGGTCGTGAATTTTGCTGCGGAAAGCCACGTGGATCGCAGTATCGGATCACCGGAAAATTTCATTCACACCAATGTTGTTGGCACGACCACTCTGCTCGATGCGGCAAGACGACGTGGCGTCAAAAGATTTGTCCAGGTCTCAACAGACGAGGTCTATGGATCTTTGCCGGATAGGGGACGATTCACGGAACGGTGTCCACTCAATCCGAGTTCGCCTTATTCGGCCAGCAAGGCAGCCGCCGACCTGCTCGTTCTCGCGGCGTACAAAACATACGGTCAGGATGTTGTTGTGACGCGGTGTTCAAACAATTACGGCCCTTATCAACATCCCGAAAAGCTAATTCCTTTGATGATTCTTCATGCTCTTTCGGATCGATCGTTGCCGGTTTATGGAGACGGTCTCAATGTGCGCGACTGGATTCACGTCGAGGATCATTGCGCGGCGGTGTTTGATGTCCTGATGGAAGGTCGCGCGGGCGAAGTGTATAACGTCGGAGCGGATACGGAGCGAAAAAACCTCGAAGTGATTCGATCGATTCTTTCGCACCTGGGCAAGGGTGAGGAACTGATCCGATTTGTTCCGGATCGACCCGGCCATGACAGAAGGTATGCCATCGATTCGAGCAAGCTCCGGAGTGAAATAGGCTGGAAACCGCTTTATGACTTTGAAACCGGGCTCCAGCAAACGATCGACTGGTATCGACGGAACGCATGGTGATGGATGGGAGTCAACAGGCCTTGATAACGCGCAAAATCGCGATCCTGGGAAGGAACGGAAGACTCGGCCGCGCTGTTTGCCGTGCTCTTTCACGAAAATACGAAGTCACCGCGCTTGGGCGGCAGGAGGTTGACCTTGCAGAGTCTGTGAGCGAGCAACTCAAAAACGTCGGGTTCGACCTGTTCATCAATACCGCGGCCGCAACTAACTTGGATTGGTGCGAAGGTCATCCGCAAGCCGCGGAGCGCATAAATGCGGAAGCGGTTGGAGAAATCGGGGCAATATGTTCGGCGAAGGGGGCGCGATGCCTGCATATCAGCACTGATTATGTCTTCGATGGCAGTGCTTCGTCCCCTTACCGGGAGGATCAAGCCCCCAACCCGATTAGCGTTTACGGTAAGACGAAGCAACTCGGCGAAGAACTTCTTCTGCAATCCGCAAACGGACACCTGGTAATCCGAGTTTCCTGGGTATTTGGTCCGGATAAGCCGGGCTTTGTTGACATGCTGCTCGACCGAGCCATGAGAGAGGACCATGTCGAAGCGATTGAAGATAAATATTCTGCACCTACTTATTCTATCGATTTTTCAGAATGGATTGAACCGCTGCTTTTTGAATTTCCGATTGCCGGAATCCTTCATCTTTGCAATGCGGGCGGATGCAGTTGGCGGGAATATGGTCAATTGGCTGTGGATGCGGCGTTGGAGGCGGGTATCGCACTTAAGGCTTATCACGTTTGGCCGATCTCCCTGAAATCGATGAGCTCGTTTGTAGCTCGCCGTCCAGTCTATACCGTGATGGATCATCAAAGATATCGGGAGATTACCGGCATCTCTCCGCGTTCATGGAAGGATGCCGTACGAACCTATGTCCGAACGAAATATTTCCGGGGCAAATGACTAGCATCCTTGAAAAGCAGAACTGGTTGAAGGTGAGTCAAGTTTTTTCCGTATCTGCACATTAATCATTACGTGGCTTTGCTTTTCAAGGATTCTATAGCGAGGCCGCCTGGCCCAACCGGCGCTGCTCCCAATGCGACCTTAATACCCTTACATCTCGCTGGTCGGAGGCGCGGCCTCGCTTCGCGATCCTCGGACGGATTTTGCCTCGGAGGCTGCTTCTTGCTTTTTATTGTCGGTGTGCTGATTGCCGGAGCGGTTCTCTGGGGTGCGTATTCGACGTACCAGGGCATTTATCGGATGACGTCGCCACGACCTCAAACTTTCGAGCCGATACCGGCGACGGCGCAGCAGAATGCAGCACGGCTGAAGTGGGGCACCTTTGAAAAGGCTTTGGTCCAAGGCGCCGGAACAGAGTTCAGATTTTCCGCAGATGATTTGAACGCATGGTTTTTCAGTGAAGACAAGAATGCCGATCTGATTCCCCACCTTCGTTTCAGGGCGACCGATGACTGGATCGTCGCCGAAGTTAGCGTTCCTTTGGACTTCATGGCGGAGTTCCCCGGACTCCCGTCCTTGCGGAATCGATTTTTCAATGGAAAAATCGCGGCGCGTTTAGCGGTTGAAAAGGATGAACTGAAGATTAAAGGCTTGGACATTCTCGGGAACGGGAATCGGCTTCCGTGGCTTTTCACCGGACAAGGTTATCGCGACACGGTCCAGAAAACGCTGGAGCAGGGAATAAGAGCGAGGTTGCCCCAAGGCGATGCGTTTCTTGCGCGACTCGAATCCATTCACGTCGAGAACGGCGAAATTGTCGTCAAAGTCCGGCCGGCGGAATAAACTTTCGAGGAAATGGTGGTCGAAGCGCTTGAGAGGCAAAGAGTTAGAGGTTCTTGAGTCGTTTGATGATCTGTAGGCAAGCAGGATTGCATTTCCGAGGAGAGCATTCTCGCCCTGGTAGCGCTGAAACCCTGGCCTGCGTTCACAATGAGCTGCGGCTCTGTGACTTGTGCAACGAACTTGAGATCGGACCATCCGGTGCATCAACTTGGTTGGGGCAGATCTCCGATGCGGCACTACCGACAATGTGGCTCATGTTAATGCGGCTCAGCAGGAGCTTCGCCCTACCGCGTGATACGACCTCGTGGCCAGTGATCGGTAGGGCGAGCCTTCCGGCGAGCCGCCTTTTGAGGTCTCTCGTAATCTCTAACTCTTTGTTCCTCTTGCCGTTCCGCCACCCGTTCCTGAGAAGTGAACGTTATTGCGCACCCGGTTGGTGCTCTCCCTCTGGATGATCTTGAATCCTAGATCGACTCGCCGCGCCGCTAGCGCTCTGCCGTGAAGCTCCTCCACGAGCATCTGCGCCGCAAGTTGCCCTGTCTCCAGGCGCGGCGTCCACACCGAGGTAATAGCCGGAATGGTCGAGCGAGAAATCTCCTGATCGTTGAAGCCCATGATCGCCAATTGTTCTGGAACTTTAATGCCCCGCCGTTGGCACTCGAAAAGAGCTCCGGCAGCGAGATCATCGTTTCCAAAAAAAATAGCTTCAATCGTCGGATGCTTTTCCAGCAGGTCATTCAGGAGTCTCCCCCCCAAAGCGATGGAAAAGGGTTCGTTGCTCCGATGGATAAGATCGGAGCGATGTCCATACTCTTTCAGAGTTTTTTGGAAGCCGGCTATGCATTTGACACTCCGAGGATCAATCTCAGTTAGAGTTCCTGCATAGGCTATTTGTGTATACCCCTTTCGACAAAAATATTCGGCTGCTTCTACGCCGACTCTGTAGTGTGAAAATCCGACGTTGATATCCATTGGAGCGTCGCTCAGGTCCATGATCTCAACGATGGGGATCCGAGCCCTTCTGAGAACAGCCACAGTCCTGGCGGAGTGATCGACGCCAGAAAGAAGCAGTCCGTCCGGATACCAGCCCAGCATAGCCTCTACTAACTGTTCTTCAACGGAGACAAGGTATTCCGTGGTGCCAAGAATAATCTGGTAGCCATGTTGCGCCAGTACGGAGTAGACCCCTTGCAGAAACGGAACGTACACAGAATGAAGTAACGAAGGGATGATGATGGGAACGACCTTCGCGGTGCCGGAAGCCAAGCCGCTCGCAACGCGGTTGCGGACGTAACCCAATTCGTCGACCGCGTGTAGAATCTTTCCCCGGAGGGGTTCTGAAACCATCTCGGGTTTTCGAAGAGCGCGGGAAACCGTCATCAGACCGACCCCGACATGGTTTGCGACATCGCTCAGGGTCACACGTTTGCGGGGCAGGGGAGGATTTTCGAGTTGGTTGGGGGAAGGATTCGTAGGGGTGGACTGCGACTTCATAATGTTCTGAGTACGTTAAAAAATGGGACTGCCAAAAATCGAAGATAGCGCTATCATGTCTCCTCCGCTCTGTTTACGTGTCTTTCTCCTAAACCCCTTCTCCATGATGCACAAGAACCTATTCGACCTCACCGCACGCCGCATCCTCATCACGGGCTCAAACGGAGGTATCGGTTATAGCCTCGCGCTCGGTCTCGCGGAACATGCCGCTACCGTCATCCTCAACGGTCGGAATGCTGAAAAGCTTCACGCCGCCGCAGAGCCAGATGATCTACGTCGATGGTGGAATGATTTCGGTTCTTTGACGGAGGGACTGCCTCCGTCCCACTTTTTGCCTTCAACCGTCCGAATGGAAGTCAGTAGCCCAAGCTGGGGGGTCCGATCCGCGCTGCGGGAAGTCGCAAGATACGGGTTGCGCGGCGAATTTCGTTCTGGAGTTCCCCAAGCATTTCGCGAGTCACTTCTATTTGTTGCGCCTTATTGTCCGTCCAATTTTTGGCAGCGTTCTGGAGCCGGTGATAAGCGTTCGCGAAGTAAGCTGCAGCCGCCTCCGTCAGTCCGGGCGCGGCAAGTTTTGTCTCAAGCTGCCTCTGGGCCTCCATCAGTTCCGCAAGGATGACTTTTTCCTTGGGAACGCGGCGCAGCTTTTGCACGAGCCGCAATTTGGAGAGAGTCCAAATCAACCATTTCGTGGGATCGATCTGCCATGGCTTGACGCCATTTCGGTAATCGTACTGAAACTCATGATGAAAATTATGGTATCCTTCGCCCAAGGTAACAATAGCCGTCAGCCATGAGTCGCGGGCGCTGCACTTTGAAGAGTAGGGACGAGACCCGATATAGTGGCAAAGGGAGTTGATGCAGAACGTGCAATGCTGAAGAACAACCAAGCGGGCAACTCCCGCGATGAGAAACGCTCCAAGGGCCGAGCGCCAGCCGCCCCACGCGTAACCAATTAACGCGGGAAACACAAAGGAAACCAATGCAGCGAGCCAATGAATGTTGCGATGCTGCCACATGACGAGCGGATCTTTCTGCAGATCGGTGACATTGTCGAACGGAGGACCGGGATCGAGTTTGAAAAGGAGCCAGCCGATGTGCGCGTGAAATAAGCCCTTCGAGATGCAGTAAGGATCATCATCATGGTCCACGTGTTTGTGATGACTCCGGTGCTCGCACGCCCACAACAAAACGGAGTTTTCAAACGCGCCGGCTCCGAAAACGAGCGTCAAAAGTCTAACGATCCAGTGAGCCTGGAAAGTGAGATGTGAAAATAGCCGGTGATAACCAAGCGTGATCGAAAAGCCGCAAGCGAAGAACATCACAAAGAAAAGGATGACTTGGAATCGATCGATCCCAAAAAACCAGAGATATGCCGGGACTGCGGTAAGCGCGAGAAATAACGTGCCGATGAGAAACGAACTTATAAGCCAATTGACCTTGTCGAAGGGTATTCGTGAAAACATGATGTGGTAGGGAGTTCGGTAATCACCGTGAGGAGGAGCTATGGGCGACAGCTTTTGCCCGATCCGGATCTCCACGGAGCCGCCATTCTACACCATGAGGTTTCGCGACACAACCCCGCTGAAAAAAAGTCGGCAACCGGGCGGGCAGGGATAACCTGCCTGCAAGCAGCCAGGTACGTTCTCGACAACGAACCCGTTGACTGCAGGGTGTTTTGCGCACTCATTGACGGTAAGCGTTCTGTGATCAAGGGTGGGCCGACGCCGTTGAGCCTGATTAGTTGGAACGCCAAGGAAGTGCTTCGACATGCCGGTTGAATTCAAAGACTACTACAAGACTCTGAACGTACCTCGTGAAGCCAGCAACGAGGACATTAAGAAGGCATTTCGTAAGCTCGCGCGGCAATATCATCCGGATGTGGCCAAGGACAAAAAAGCTGCCGAGGAAAAATTTAAAGAAATCAACGAGGCTTACGAGGTCCTCGGCGATCCTGAGAACCGCAAAAAATACGATGAACTCGGTTCTAATTGGAGAGACGGAACCGACTTCCAGCCACCTCCCGGATGGCAGCAAGGTCGAGCCCGAGGCGCTCCGTTCTCGGAAGGATCTTTTGAATTCCGGTTTGATGGAACGGGTTTTTCCGATTTCTTTGAACAATTCTTCGGCCGGAGCGGACGTTTTGACGGCTTTTCCGGCTTTGACCATCGGCAGGAATACGGTGACGGAGAAGCGGGATTTGCGCGCCGCGGCAGCGATCTCGAAAGCGATATACTGGTTACCCTCGAAGAAGCGTCGAAAGGATCTGTTCGGGTGCTTACTCTCCGGCGAACCAATCGGAAGACCGGTCAGGCCAGGACGCAGACAATCAAGGTAAAAATCCCTTCGGGAGTGATCGACGGGCAGATTATTCGCGTTCCCGGGATGGGGAACGAAGGAATAGGCGGAGGGGCGCCGGGAGACCTTTATCTTCGGATTCGTTTTGCGGCTCATCCCGATTTTCGCGTTCGCGGCGCTGACCTCTATTACAGCCTTGATCTTGCACCCTGGGAGGCGGTTCTCGGCACAAGGGTCGTAATTTCGACCCTTCAGGATCGAGTCTCCGTAAAAATCCCTCCCGGCGCGAACAACGGGCAGCAATTGCGTGTGCGCGGACGCGGGTTGGTTAATGGACAGTCCGGCGAGAAAGGAGATCTATTTGTCGTCATCAATATAGTCGTGCCGGAGAAAGTTACTGAAGAAGAACGAGAACTCTGGAATAGCTTAAGTCGCGTCTCGCATTTTAATCCGAGGAACTCGTAAAGATGGATCGTGATCCAAACTGGCGATGAAAGAACCCGGCAATGTTAAAGAAGAGTCGACACAGGAGTTGCAGCCCGTTGAACATTCGATGCGGGCTGTTTACACGATTGAAGCAATTGCGGATCTTGCACAGGTACCGCGCCGCCTCATTATTCTTTACTGCAAACACGGGCTAGTTGTTCCGGCCTCTAAATTGCCGGATAGCGGTTGGTATTTTGACGATCGAGCGATCCATGCTGTGCGGCGCATCGAAAATTTACGCAACGCGTGCGGCATGAATCTGATGGGGATCAAACTCATGATGGACCTGATGAAGGAAGTCGAGCGTCTGCGCGAGGAGGTCCGCTTTTTTCACCGTCAATAGCCTAGCCTGAGAATTTCACGATCCAAAAATTTCATTTTAGTAAGGTGATACCGGATGCGCTTTCAGGAAACGGGCCAAGGCTTCGTCCAGTGAGGCCCAGTGGATCCTCTGCGCGAAGATACGGTAGACGTTACGTAAAATAATGTTGTGGTGGCGGCAATAATTATTGAGCGGAACGAGCTTATGCCCTGTCTCAATTTTTGCCTCATAAGACGATCGACCGCTCACAATGGCAGTAAAACCGCGCGATAAAGCCAGATCGACCGCGGCGTCCCATAAACGGAAAAAAAGCATCCTTTCCTTTGGGCAGCTGTAATCCATGCCGATGAACATATTTATCAGCCGCTCGCCCATATCGAAGCACAGCATGAATGCGATCATTTCGCCTGTGACCTTTTCTCGAAGGATAATAAAATGGGTGGCCTGCTTTTCAGCAATGACTTCAAAAAACTTGCGATTGAGCCTCACAAATTTGGTCGGCGACTTTTCATAGGTCTGCCAGAACAATCCAAAGATATCGTCAAGCGTGTTTGCGTCTGGACGCTGGACAATTTCCACACTGAGCGCCACCTGTTCTCTACTGCGTCTCAGCTTCGTTTTCAGCTTACGCCGCCTCGATCCCTTCATGACCGCGAAATAGTCCTCTTTGCGGTGCGACGGGAATTCCACGACCGTGTTTGGGAAACTGATAACGCGAAAAAGCCTCCGCTGATGCGATAGCCAGTTCAAATCGGCCGACGAGTTTTCAGGAAAGTCTTTCCAAACAATCAGAAGGGCACGAAGCTCATTGGCCTTCTTTTCCAGCGCAACTTGGAGAGAAAGAAGCGCAGCACGCCGATTAACATTGGAAATAAGGCCGACTCTGCCTTCGTCGAGGACAGGAGAGCCGACAAATAAGGTCCGCTGGCATAAGACAGACGGTACGATCTTCCCAACGACCAGCAATAGCCGCAAAAACTCCTGCGGCGCAACTTGTTCGACGGGCAAGTCCATTACGAAAACCGGCGCTATTCCAACCGGACAACCGAAATGTTTAATCAAGCCGTAAAAAAAGGTGAACTGGTCGTCGATACCGGATTGATCGAGAGTTTCGTACCACCAGCGAGCCTCGGCTGGCGGCTGAAAGCAGGCGTCCCATAGGCCATTTGGAATCTGCGAGGCTGTCTTAAAGAACTCAACCTCAAAAGTATCCGGGTTCATGTACGCGCTACGACAAGGCCAACGCCAATAATAATCAGGCACACGCCAATCCAGCGTTTTCTCGTCACCTTTTCGCGAAGGAGACAGCGCGACATAAGCGTAATCGAAATCAGGTTGAGGCTGCTGATCGCATACGCGACGCCGACATCAAGAAACAGCAACGCTTTGGTGTATATCACTGTTTCGAGAAACAGAATCACAACACCGAATGAAATCCAAAGATACCAACGGACGGCCCTCAAAACAGATTTTTTCAAAAACACTTGGCCGATGCCTTCAAGCAACGTGCAAATGACGACGAGGAGCACACCAATGAAGGTCTGACTCATTTAGCCTCACGTTCCCCGAATTGCGTGACATGATCCGTCTGGCTGATGAACCAAACGCCGGCAAGCACGAATATGATACCTGTCATCTGAATCAGATCGGCCGCTTCCTTCAAATACAGAACGGATAAGAAAAAAACTGAAACATAGCTCAACGACGTGATGGGTTGGGCATAACTCAAGTCTGCGTCGCGGAGGACCATCAACCAATTAAAGAATTGGCATGCCATCAAAAATACGACGAATATGAAAAGAGGACTATGCAAAATAGCCTGCACATTTAGCCAAGGCGACCCATCGTCAGGCAAAGCCAGCACGGCAGATTTCCAAACAAGTTGCAGAGCTGTACCGATCAGGATCGCGAGGAGCAATCTCGCTGCCAGCCTTATGGGAGACTTCTTCCTTACGCTCATGCAGTTATTTCTAATCACTTTGGTCCACTCGAACGGGAGCTTGGAGAGAGATTTTCTGTCGATTACTCATTCGCACTGGCCAGAATTCGAGGCGAGACAGCCAATTACTGTTCCTCCATGGTCTCCAACTCGGCGAAGACGTAGCCTATGAAAATATCGGCTTCGATGCGCAAGGGAATCCGCTTGTCGTCATCGGAGAGCCAGCCCCGCCCGCTTCTAAAGAGTTTGTGCTCCTTCAACTGCATCTTTTTATCAATCTTCTTGATGTGGAGCTCGAGTTTGATTGCTCCCTTGTCGCGTCCAGCGATTCTCAGCGAATCTTTACCTAAAACCTTAACTGTTGCGAGGTACGGTGCGTTTGACGCCCAAACCACGATCGACTCGGTGTCGCCGTTTCTAAGCGGTTGGCTCCTGACCCAAAGTAACGCAGTTGCCATGTCAAAGACGGGACTGAATTTGAAAGTTTCTGGCTTCGGTTGCTGATCGCTTGGAATTTTCTGGCGAAAACCGATTACTTGGGTCGGTTCGAAATCGACACGGGTTTTCACCGTTTCGGACCGATACCTCTCCTCTTGGACAAAATGGATTGGCCGCAGAGTCGACTTGTTTTCCGTTGCCCGATGGTAGACATCAAGCTTGAACAAAACACGCGGTAGCCCGGAAGTGCTTCCCTTCGCATCAATTTCCAGTGTGTTTTTTGTTGGGGATGAAAGGCGAACGTCAGCGGTTGCAGCCTGAATCCCATCCCACCCGAACCGATATGCGAGTCGCATGGGCGGGGGAGGCGCAAAGTCGCCCGGCCCCTTATTTGATGTAAGGGAGTTTATCCAATCCGCGCCTTCCTCCGCATTTGCGACGAACGCAGCCAGAAGAAGAATAGGGATTATCCGAGCTAGTGCACTGTCTCGCATATAACGATGACGACGTTGCGCCCAAAATGGGCCGTCGGCAAGGCGGTCCGAGCTCGGACTGGCGGTAGAGGGCGCATCCCGCACCATTTTGCTTTTCAAGGATTCTAGGGTACAACGCGCTCAACTTTTCGAGACAAGATCCATCCTAGATTGCCAGTGTTGGCTCGGCAAAACGTCCAGTCGCCCCGCGCCGAAATCAACTGGACTGGTTGGCCGATCTGCAGACTCTCCACCGGGCGGGCAGTTATTGCCGGCCCGTATTTCAAGTCAGTCCCCGATTCGATGACCAGAGCGCGATCGGGGTCCTTAAGGCCCGCGCCGATCCAAATACAAATTGCCAGGCTGCAAACAAAAAGAATTCCAGCGGCAATCGAAACAAATCCGAAAAAGGTTCCATAGGAGAAGCGTTTTTGCAGCGCGCCTACTATGCAGAAGATTGCGATCCAAAATGTGACTGATGCTACAACCGGAAAATAGTCGGCGTATGTCCCGAGCGAGTCGCGAATCGTTTTTGGATCTTCATTTCCCACAATCTTGAGCGCGGTCTGCAAATTTGCTTTGGCCTCTTCAAATGCCGGGTTGAGAACGAGCGCGCGCTGGTAATTGAGAATGGCTCTTCCATGATCGTTCAGCTTGAACCATGCATCGCCAAGATTGTAAAAAAGCTCGGAGCTATATTCGCGACTGTCGACAAGCTGAATATAATCCACCTTCGCCTCCTCATATTTACCCTCCGCGTATGCGGCGTTCGCAGCGTTCCATTTGGTATTTCCCAAACAATCCGAATTCACGAATGCGACAAAGAAGCATGTAATAGAGAAATATATTGGCAGCCTCAAGCGTTGGCCCTCCAGCGATTCAAAAGACTGATGATGCGCGATCGCTCCTCTTCCGTGAGAGATTCCGGTCCGTGGTGGCCATAGATTCTGGCACTCCTTGCCTCCACGAGGTCACGCAAATCACGTCGAATTTCGGCAGGCAGGCGCTCACCGTTTATCCACTCCTCCAGAGACGGCGGCGTTCCTCCCTTGCGAATGCTTCGTATCTCGCAATCCAGTTCGAGGAGTCGAACCGCGGCTTGCAGGAGGTCCGAGCGATTGATCGATGCGCCTATCTTCTTTCGAAGGACACGACTTTCCAGATTTAACGCCCTGAGCGGTTGACTTGCGATTCTTGCATTTTGTAACCACAAACCGAAACCAAACGCCAACAGAGCACAGGCCGGGATCGCCTGAGCGATCCAGAAGATCGGTTGCTTAGTCAAGGGTGTGAACGCCGCAGGAACTGGCGCACGCACCTCGATATCGAGGACGTCCGGAACCCCCGGCGGCTTTATCTGTGTAGAGACGGAAGGCGCGGCAACCGGACTGGGGCTCGACACTTTGGGAATGAGTTCTCCCTGGACCTCGATATTGATGGGCGACGTGCTCAGGGTGACATATTTTTCGGAGTTCGGATTGAAATAGGAGAACCGGACGATCGGCGAGGTCGTCACGGCCTTCTCGGCCACAAGCGGATAGCTGAAGGTCTTGGTCGCACTCAAACCGAGGTCGTCCAGTGTCTCAATTGCTTCCGTCGGTTGATAAATGTGCCAGCCATCCGTGTTCGTCAGGCTTGGCTGCTCTATGCGATCGAAATTGCCAAGCCCCTTGATTTCGACTTTCATACTCACTGGATTGCCTGTCTTGACCTTATCCGGCTGGGCGGAGGCCGTCAGTGTAAACTCACCCACCGCCCCGGAAAAATCGGCCGGACGATCGCCCGCGGGAAGAGGCTTGATTTGAATTGAACTTCCATTGGTTTTTACGTCCACGACCTGCTGCTGAAAACTCTCGAAGGGATCGGCAAATCCTTGGGATCCTCTCAAGCCGAAAGGAGTTGAAATCAGAAATCCTTGCGTTGCGGATTGCAGGTTCAGTTTTCCAGGTTTGACTCCAGTCAATGCCGTTTTATAGATGAGGACCCGATAGATACGCCCGTTGAGTTCAAGCTCCTTTTCGGCCGGATCCGAATATTTCTTGGTAACGAAATCTTCCCCTTCAATAATCGGATATTGGCCCTGCGGGTAGGGCTGATACTGGATTCGTTGATTGAAATAAAACCGTAATTCGATCGGAATTTGTTCGCCGACGTAAGCCGACTCTTTCGGAACGACAAGCTCCGCAAAGTACGGCTTATCGGAAGTTGCCGAACGGGTGGGGTCGCCATGAATGACCTTCAATGTCATTGCCGTGGTCCGGTAGGCTTTTCCTCCAGTGGAGACTTCGACCGGCGGAATTTCGTAAATGCCCTCTCGGACAGGCGTGATGATATAAGTGAAAATAGTAACCGAAGATGCCTGGAAGTTGAGGATCTGCGTGCGGGTGGCAGTGCCCGCGAAACTGATTGACAAACCGTTTACAGAAACGTTCGGAGGCCGAGTGATTCGTGCATTTTCAACCTTGATTTCCAATTTAACGGGATGATCGACATCTGTGACCGTCTCAGATAACGAGCCTGAAATAGACGGCTCAGCTAGAGCGTTCCCGAGAATCCCCAACAAAATAATAAAGAGACCCGGCAATCTGTTCATATCACCAGTCGCGGGAGACGCCGCGATCCGTTTTTCGACGCATCAAATCGATTTTGTCCCCCTCATCCTTCAATGAATCGAGCAGGCTAAGCGCCTCCTCCTCGGACATCTGACCTTGTTTCTCGTCCGAAGGCACAGGGGTGCCGCGTGGTTGCTCATCCGAGGGTGCGATCTCGCGAACTTGACCATCCTTTTTCTGACCGGGACTCGGCTCTTCAGTCGGACCGTTTTCATCATCGCCTTCCGCGGAATCCGATTGTTGCGATTGATCACGCGGCATTTCCTGATCGTCCTCCTGTTGCTGTGAATCGTCTTGCTGATTTGGCCTCTGGCCCTTCTCAGCTTTCTGCCTCGTATTTTGACTTCGCTGTTTTCGCTGTCTCCTTGAGCGTTGGCTCTGTTGGCTTCGTGTGGCTTCCTGTTTCTGTTTTTCGGCTCCCTTTATTCGGTCTTCCAGCAGGTCCAGGTTCTTTTTCGCCTGTTCGTCTCTCGGATTTAGATCAAGAGCCTGATGATATTGGTAGCGAGCGTCATAATAGGTCGACAACTGCTGCTCAATTTCCTGAGCTAAGTTTCCCTCCATGAATAGGGCGTTTCCCGCGTTGTAGTAAGCTCTCTCTTTGACAGTGGAATCTTCGCTCATCATCGCTTTCGAATACTCTTCGAAGGCCTCGTCAAATTTCTGGAGCCGGTAGGCAGCGTCGCCGGCGTTGAAGTTCAACACCGGGGAATTGGGATCGCCTTTGAGTTCGTCACGAAGGCCTTGCAGCGCACCTTCGAAATCTCCTTGGTTGTACCGATCGAGACTCGATGCGCCTTTCAGTTGCGTACTCAGGAAAAGCAATGTCAGGGCGGCAGCGGTTTTGGTGGAGAGATACGGTGTCAGTTTTTTCCTTTGGTGGCTACCTACCGCTTTGGAGAGCAGCAAAAAAAGCAATCCTACCGCAAGCGGCCATCGATAGCGCTCGATTGGTATGCGCCAAGCCCCCCCTCCGATGTTACCCTGGTTCAGTTTCCGTAAGCCGTCGGAAACTAGCCTGGATATGCCTTCGTTGTCGAGGTGGACATACAATCCCCCTGTCTCGTGCGCGATTTGCCGGAGTCTGTTCTCGTCCAGGCGCGACCGCACGAGTTGGCCATTCTTATCCCGGAGGTATTGTTGATTGTCGGGACCCATCGGAATAAGCGAGCCTTCTTTTGTTCCGATGCCGACGGTGAAAATGCGAATTCCTGATGCCGCGGCTTCCCGGGCTGCCGCTACTGAGTCCTCATCGAGATCTTCGCCATCCGTGAACAGGACCAGCGATCGATAAGATTGCTCCGACCTGCCGAGAGCGAGTTCTGCAGAATAGATGGAAGCGGAAATGTCCGTTCCTCCCCTTTCAACGGTTCTGGTATTGAGCTGGTTAATAGCTTCGACTACGGTCTGATAATCGATGGTGAGCGGAGCTTCGACCTGCGATGCTCCCGCGAATGCGATAAGCCCGAATCTGTCTCCCTTCATCATGTTAAGAAGATCCTGGGCTGCGAGTTTGGCGCGAGTCAATCGATCCGGCGCGATGTCGGTCGACAGCATGCTTTTGGAAGTGTCGATAGCCAACATGATATCGCGTCCCAGCCGAGTGAATTCCTGCTCGGTGAACCCGACTTGCGGGCGCGCAAGGGCGATCAGAAGCGCCGAAAGAGCTCCTAGAAAGAGAATGCGCTTCATGAGCTTCTGCATTCGAGACGCAGCGTCTGTCAGGTCCGGGATCAGTCTGGAGGCGACAAGCCGTTCCAATCGTTTTCGGTTTCGACGGTCGTTGTAAGAAGTCAGCGCAGCCAGAACCGGCATAAGGAACAGTCCGTAGAGCCATATTGGCTGGGCAAAAGTCATGGAACGACGCTCCAGATTGTCTCTCTCAGCGTGAACGCGGTCCCGAGCAGGACAAATCCCGCTGCCAGTAACCACGGGAAAACATCGTCGTAATTCTGGTACTGCTGTACATCTATGCCCGTGCGTTCGAGTTTATCGATCTGCTCGAAAATTTCCCGCATCGTTTTAGTGTCGGTAGCCCTGAAGAAGACTCCTCCGCCGATCTTCGCAATTTCGCGGCAGGTATCTTCCTTGAATGGCATATACTCCTCTGAATAGTAGGTGTTTCCAAATCCATCGGAGTGAGGAAACGGAACGAGTCCATTGGTCCCGGTTCCAATGGTATATATCTTGATTCCAATGGCCGCAGCCGCTTCGGCAGCGGTGAGCGGAGGTATGTTTCCTGCGTTGTTATCTCCGTCCGTCAATAATACGATGACTCTGCTCTTCGATCGCTTGTCTTTCAAACGATTGGCTCCGGTAACCAGAGCGGATCCAATGGCCGTCCCGTCCTCCACAAGGCTTGACCCGAGCGCAGTCTGATCCCCGACCCGGCGAATCGTGAGACGCGCAAGATTCTCAATAAGCCATTTGTGGTCAAGAGTGAGCGGACTGATCAGGTAGGGTCGTCCGGAAAATGCGATGACTCCAATCCGGTCATCGGGCCGGCCATTGATGAATTTTTCGGTGACTTGTTTTACAACTTCAAGGCGGCTGACGCGTTGGGAGCCGATCGAAAAATCTTCCGATAACATCGAGAGCGAAACGTCTAGCAGCAGCATGATGTCGATACCATTCATTCTGCTTCGGCTGGAGGCTGCTCCGAACTGCGGACGAGCCAGGGCGAATATCAGGGAAACGCATCCGAAATAGTAGAGGGAGTTCTGGACCGTTTTTGTCCACGAGTGTCGGAAACCCTTGCTCTTCGCGAAAATGCGCGCCCCGGGAAATCGAACTACTGGCAACTTCTTCCATCGGTCCCCAAACAACCGAAAGAAGACCGGGGCCAGCAGCAGAAGTAGGAACCAGGGTTCCTCGAATCGGAAGGAAGTAGTCACTTAGCCTCCTCCACAAAAGCAGCCGCTTGTTCGAAAAGGGTTTCGTTTTCGCGAACCCCGGCCTTCGCTCGGGCGAATTTGATCGAATCGCACGTTACCAAAAAGTGGCTCAGGCGTTCCTGTTGCGCGAGATCAAAATGCGAGTTTTTGGAGGCTTCCATCAGGAACTCGATAGTCGTTTGTCGAACCGCTTTGATGCCGAAATGTTGCTCGATAAAGCTCCTGAGAACATCTGAAATCTTTATACTAAAATCGTATCCGGTCTCCATCCCGATGCCCTGCTTCAATGCTTCCAGGCGCCTCCTTGCCGCTTCTTTCGGGAGAGGCGGAAGAACAGCTCTCGATTTCGGATTCGGCCAAACGAAATAGGCGACCAGCGCCAGTATCAGAAGGCAAGCCAGGATAGCCACAATCATGAGCGAAGGAGAGTCTGCAATTGGTGGACGGATATCCTCCATCTCGTCCGGAGCTCTGGCTGCAGTCTGAGCTAGAAACAACCAGATCATCTGCCTCTTACACGACTTTCCCTTCGCAGAAAAAATGACCTGAGGGCCGGGAAGTAATCTTGATCGGTCCGCAGCGCGATCGAATCGATGCTCTTTCTCCGGAGCAGTGTTTCGCGCTCGGTACGTTCCTGCTCCGCTCGTTTCCTGAACTCAGATCGCACCCGCGGATTCGAAAAGTCGATTTCGAAGATCGCACCACTTTCCGGGTCCTCAACTCTAACCGGGCCAATCGGAGGCAGCGATTGCTCTCCCGGATCTTCAATAACCACCGCAATCAAATCATGCCGCCGGCTGCAGATTGTGAGAGCCTTTTCGTAATTCGCAGTATGAAAGTCTGAGATGACAAACACGACTGCACGCCGCATCGTCACGCGATTCAAGAAATCCAGGGCCTTTGCAAGGTCGGTTTTCCTTCCAACGGGCTCATAAAAGAGAATCTCGCGGATTAGCCGCAAAATGTGCGTTCTGCCTTTTTTGGGCGGGATGTAAAGTTCGACCAGGTCTGTGAAAAGGATTAATCCAACCTTGTCGCTGTTTCTGATTGCACAAAATGCCAGCAGCGAAGCGACTTCGGCGGCCAGTTCTCTCTTGCTTGCGCTCACGCTGCCGAAGCTTCCGGACGCGCTGACATCGATCAGAAGCATGACCGTAAGTTCACGCTCTTCGACATATTTGCGCACAAAAGGTTCGCCCATCCGCGCGGTAACGTTCCAGTCAATTGACCGAATCTCATCGCCGAAATCGTACAGGCGAAACTCGTCAAAATTCATCCCGCGCCCTTTGAAAACACTATGGTATTGACCCGCGAAAGCCGTTTCGACGAATCGCCGCGTGCGAAGCTCCAGTTTGCGGATTTTCTTGAGAATCTCAGGTACCGTCTGCATGCCACAGCTCTACGGAACGGCAAGACCGGAAAAGATCCTTTGGATAATCTTTTCGCTTGTCACGTCTTCTGCTTCGGCTTCATAGCTCACGATTACGCGATGACGCAAGACATCGGGTCCGATCATCTTGATATCGTGCGGTGTTACGTAGCCTCTGCCGTTTAGAAATGCGTGGGCCCGGGCGGCAAGCGTGAGATTAATCGTTGCTCTGGGAGAGGCTCCATAGCGAATCAATCCCTCCATTCCAAGATGGAAATCGGCAGGGCGTCTGGTTGCCCAAACGATATCGACTATGTAGTCCTTCACTCGATCATCGATAAAGATTCGATTCACAACATCCCGGGAGCGGATGATCTGCTCGGGTGAAGCGACTTGACCCACAGACAAGTCCGGTGCCGAGGTGCCCATAAGATCAAGAATTTTGCGTTCATCTTGCTTTGAAGGGTAGGTGATATCGAGCTTCAACATGAACCGGTCGAGTTGCGCTTCCGGTAGTTGGTAAGTGCCCTCCTGCTCAATGGGATTTTGAGTAGCCAGCACCAAAAATGGATCAGCAAGGGGATAGGTCTGTTTGCTGATCGTGACGCGGCGTTCCTGCATGGCTTCAAGCAACGCGCTCTGTACCTTGGCAGGAGCGCGATTTACTTCGTCCGCTAAAATTAAATTAGAAAAGATCGGACCGAGCTCCGGGCGAAATTCTCCGTCGCGAGGATTGTAAATCATCGTCCCAATAATGTCCGCGGGTAACAAATCCGGAGTGAATTGGAGCCGGCGGAATTCTGTACGGACGCAGGAAGCCAAGGTTTTTACGGCCAATGTTTTTGCCAATCCCGGAACGCCTTCCAAAAGGACGTGGCCATTTGCCAATAATCCGATGAGTAGCCGGTCGATAAGATATTTTTGCCCCACTATGACGCGGGAGATTTCATTTTGGACGGCGGAGACCCATGTGCCACAGCTCTTGACCTCCTCTGCGATTGCCTCGGTCGAAATGGTCATAGTCGATGTTCCAAATGAGACATTCTCTCCCTGGATCTGTTTAAAAATGTGTTGAACCGGTCTGAGGCGGAAGCGCAATGCATCTTAAGGCGCTCCAATCCCGGACCTTCCTCATATGCGCTAAAATCGTTTTGGTAAGTCCATGGATGACAAATCACACGCTTTTTCGTTGCAACCCTGCAGTGTCGTTAGCATGCTCCCGTAAGCTTGTATCCGACGCCTTGGCAGAAAAAGACATTGTGGAATGCGATCACTTCGATTTCTCTCCTTGTGATCGGCTCGATCTTCGTTTTTACGATTTATGTCGCTACTCGAATTCTGACGTTTCTCCAGCCTTTTCTTTTGCCGGTAGCGGTTGCTGCAGTTCTGGCATTCTTGCTCGAGCCCGTCGTGAGTTGGTTGGCTCGACGTCGCCTGCCGAGGTTGCTTGCGGTCATTATCGTCTTCGGGACGTTTGTGCTTGGCGCTGGTCTTCTGGTTGTTGGAGTTATTCCTTCGATTTACATCGAGAGTGTGAAATTCTCTTCGACCCTTCCCGCGTACGTGGAAAAAGGTTGGGCTGCTCTTGATGGTTTCCTCCAAGACCATATTGAAACCTTTCCGCAGCTTGGCATTGGTCCCTCCTCCTCCAGCGGGTCCAAAACACAAGGCGGCGGTGCGACAGCGCAGAGCAAAACGACCGATACCGGTTTTGCTCGTTACCGGGACAATCCTTATGTCCAGCAGACCCTGCAATATCTACGGGAGCAGTTGCCTTCTTTATTTCAGCGGTCATGGGCTTTTGTCCAATCGAGCCTGACAGGCGTCTTCGGAGTGTTCGGATTCTTGTTCGGCTTGCTTGTCATTCCCATTTATCTCTTCTTCTTTTTGAAAGAGAGCCCGAGGATCGCCTCCTCGTGGAGCAACTATCTCCCTCTCCGCCGATCCGAATTTAAAGACGAACTTGTAACTGTGCTGAGCGAGATCAACGGGTATCTGATCAACTTTTTTCGAGGCCAGTTGGTGGTGGCATTCATCAACGGGGCGCTGCTCGCGATTGGCCTGTCGATTCTTGGGTTGCAGTTTGGGTTTTTGATTGGCCTGGGCTTCATGTTTTTCGGTATAATCCCTTACGTGGGTTACATCATTTGTTACATTCCGGCTATTCTTATTGCCTTTGCGCAATTCAATGATTGGACTCACCCGGTTTGGGTAACGATCATTTTCTTTTTGATTATCGCGCAAATCGATGGGCTGGTCACTACTCCCCGAATCGTAGGCACGTCGGTCGGTCTTCATCCCATGACAGTCATCGTGTCTGTGTTACTTTGGACGCTGGTTTTGGGAGGCCTGCTTGGCGCCATCCTTGCGATTCCTTTGACCGCAACCCTGAAGGTTTTGTTGCAGCGCTACGTCTGGGATCGCCAGCGAAGTATTTTTTTCCAGGATGATGAGGCGCCGAAGAGCGATGAAATCGAAATCGCGACCTAAGCGAGGCCGCGCCTCAAACCGGCGAGATCGCAGGATCTCTTGAACCAAGGAACATTATTGGCGGGAGCTTTTGTCCGAAACGCGGCTCGCCCTACCATTGACGCGCCAGCGAAACGTCGCCCGGCAGCGGTAGGGCGAAGCTCCTGCTGAGCCGTCGCAATTGGCGAGGCCTCGCTCAATCCATCTTCGAGATAATGTTGTCTCCGAATTCGGAGCACTTGATCTCCGTCGCTCCTTCCATGAGGCGAGCGAAATCGTACGTAACCCGCTTGCTTGCGATTGCAGAATTTAATCCCTTCAGCACGAGGTCCGCGGCCTCCGCCCATCCCAGATGTCTCAACATCATTTCTCCAGAAAGGACCACTGAACCGGGGTTTACCTTATCGAGATTTGCATATTTTGGTGCAGTCCCATGCGTCGCTTCAAAGATAGCGTGACCCGTTTGGTAATTTATATTCCCGCCCGGCGCGATTCCGATTCCGCCTACCTGCGCTGCGAGAGCATCTGAAAGGTAGTCCCCGTTCAGATTCAAAGTTGCGATCACGTCAAAGTCTTCCGGGCGGGTCAAGACCTGCTGCAGCGTAATATCGGCTATAGCGTCCTTAACAAGGATCTTGCCATCTGCAAGCGCCGATTTCATTTCATCGTTCGCCTCCTTCTCGCCCTTTTCCTTCTTGGTGCGCTCCCACTTTGACCAACTATAAGTTTCAGCACCGAACAGAGTGTCCGCAATTTCGTAGCCCCAATCTCGGAAGCCGCCCTCGGTAAACTTCATGATGTTTCCCTTGTGCACGAGGGTTACCGATTTCTTTTTGTTGCTAATAGCATAGCGAATTGCGGCGGCGACCAGACGACTCGATCCTAAGCGACTTACCGGTTTTATTCCGATTCCAACCTCGATCTTCGGCTGTGCGAGATCAGGATCGCTCTCCAGGAAGCCTTTTGTCGCCTCCATGGTGCCGAAGCGTATCTTCGCGAACTCTTTGGGAAATTCCAGCTCGAGTATTTTCAGAAAGCGTTCCGCCTCCGGAGTACCGGCGCGGAATTCAATCCCCGCATAGATATCCTCGGTGTTTTCACGAAAGATAACCATGTCGACCTTTTCCGGATTTCTGACCGGGGAGGGAACACCGTGAAAATATTGTACGGGTCGCAGGCAGACGTACAGATCGAGCAATTGCCGCAGAGCAACGTTCAGGGACCGGATGCCCCCTCCGACGGGCGTTGTAAGCGGGCCTTTAATTCCAACTAGGTATTCCTTGAACGCGGTGACGGTGTCTTCGGGGAGCCAATCGTCGAAGCGATCTTTTGCGGTCTGTCCGGCGAAGACCTCAAACCAGGCGATCTTGCGCGCACCCTTGTATGCTTTGTCGACAGCGGCGTTGAATACCCGTTCGCTCGCAGCCCAAATATCCGGACCTGTGCCATCCCCACGGATGAACGGGATTATGGGATTATCCGGACATTGGACGACACCGTTGTGAGTTGTGATTTTGTTTCCGATGGGCGGCTGAACGTTTTGGTATGCCATAGTGCTGCTCCGAGAGAAGGAGAAATTTATAAGAATCAAAACAGGGAGGAGAGTCAATCTGTGAACTAAAAAACTCTGTTGAGCAAATGGAAATAGGCTGGTTGCAAACGTGGATCGCTATGCTTTAATCAAGAGAAATTTAACTGTGTTAACTGTTTAGATTTGTATGCTTACGACCGAGCAACGCTCAACCGAGCAACGCTCTGCTCCCGAATTCCAAGCCGAGGCCCAAGAGCTCGCCGAGATCGTTTTGCAAATGCAGCGCCGGTTCATTCTGAAGCTCTCGGAACAACTCGGACACGGGAGTGTGTCATTCCCGCAGTATTTTCTGCTTGGCTATCTCGATACACAAGAGGTAATCACCATGTCGGGCATCGCCTCAAAAATGGGGCATACCACCGCCGCAGCGACCGGCCTGGTCGATCGTTTGGAAAAGCTTGGCTATGTCCAGCGCTCTCACGCTCTCGATGACCGGCGCAAGGTGATGGTCAGTATCACACAAAAAGGCTCAAGTCTTGTGGCGGAAATCCGCCGGGACATGGTAGAAAAAATTATGACGCTTTTGCGGGAGCATTTAACGGCTGAGGAGGGGAGAACCTGGCTGCAAATTTACCGCAAGATTGCGGACTATTGCGATAAACTGCCAAAATAAGAATGAGACTTCCGCTGTTCGCCTTAACCATCGCAGGGATGTCCTGCACATTGTTTGCTGGCCCGTCCCCTTCAGAATACCGGAGCGCCCCTGTTTTCGACTTCCGGACTCGCCCTTATACGCTCGACGAAGCTGTCCAACTGGCTCTTAAACAGAATCCCTCGATCCTTTCGCAGATCCAGCAGCTGAAGGTCCAAAAAGGCCTTGTCTACCAGGCGCAATCGAAACTGCTGCCTCAACTTACCATGGCTGCCAGCTATTCGCAGCAGGCCAGCGGACTTACACCGAGCACCTCTTCCAGATCAACAGGGATCGACCTTCTCGCGATTCCGGCCGGTCAGCCGCTGATCGTCAACCCAACAACCGGCACAACCAACGCCATTGCGATTCCGGCGAGAAGTCTCGGATCTGGTGTTAGTAGTCAGGCTCTCGAGAGCTGGCAGGTGACTCTGACTGTTTCTCAATTGATTTATGATGGCGGTGCGACGATCGCTTCCCGCCGCGCGTCCAGGATCAACGAAGATAGTGCTTACTACACACTTCGTGACACGATCGATACTGTTGTGCAGACCGTTCGAACCCAGTTTTACCAGATATTGCTCAACCGGGCTTTGGTACAAGTTCAGGAGGAGTCGGTGAACTTGCTTCAAAGTCAGTTGGAGGACCAGAAGAGTCGATTTGAGGCAGGCACGGTTCCTCAATTCAACGTTCTCCAGGCCGAGGGCCAGTTGCAGAACCAGATTCCCCAGTTGATCGCTGCCCGCAATAACTATCGGATCTCGCAGTTGACGCTTGCCCGTACGCTTGGAATTCCCGCCGATCGCCAATATGTAACGGACACTCCCTTGCCGGTAGTTGGTGAGCTCGGTTTTGATCCGATCAAGTATGATCTGGCTTCTGCATTGATTGCCGCCCGGGCAAACCGACCCTTCTTGAAGGCTCAGCGTTCGGCTATTCTTGCGAACGTGGAAAATATCACGGTGCAGGCTGCCGGCTACAAGCCGACTGTGACTGCCGATGTTGGATGGGAACAGAGGAGTGCTGGAATTTCCAACAATCTTGCGGACACGGTTCAGGGTTGGTTCCTTGGTCTCCAAGGTTCCTGGAATATTTTCGACGGGCTTTTGACTTATGGAAGAGTCAAGCAAGCGCGCGCCCAGCTGGAACAAGCGAAGGTGACTTACGATGATTCGGTCCGCCAGGTGGAACTCGAAGTAGCGACGTCGGTAAGCAACTTGCGACAAGCTGCGCAAACGGTGGATAGCGCGCAGACGGGTGTCAACGTGAACCTGGAAGCTCTCCGTTTGGCCGACGAGCGTCTCGCCGCAGGGACCGGGACCCAGCTCGATGTGTTGAACGCTCAGACACAATTAACAACCGCTCGGTCCAACCTGGTTCAGGCACAATTCTCCTACATTTCGGCGGTTGCTTCCTACCAGCAGGCGACGGCTACTGAAACCAAATACAACGACACTTTTGACGATCCCCTTGTGCGCCCCACGACCCTGACGAAGGATGAAGCACGGAAAGCTACACGCGCCAGGTACGTTTCTCCGCTCGACCCAGGAACGCCGGCTACGCATAAGTCGAAGCGAGAATCGCTGACTCCGCCGCAAGGCAAAGTCGAGACTACGAACGACTAGCGTAGGCCACCTTCGCGCAGGGAGCGGCGCCGGTTGGGCGATGCGGGTTCGCTTTGAAGAGCCGCTCAGGAAGCGCTCGGAATGAAAATGGCACTCAAGTCAGACGGAAAGGGTGATGTGGCGCGCGACGATTCTCAGTTCGATGGCCTGCAATTGGTCGGTACGCAAAAGGTAGGGGCCCATCTCCGAGGCGACCGCGTTTTGCGGTGTGCGGCCTTGGGACTCCCGTCCGCTCGGAGATCGGACACTACCCGCTGGCGGAACGCGCGAACGATCCTCAAGCATCCGGGGCAGTTTTTGGTTGCGGCTACGCCGCGCCTCCAGGAACTGGCGGTGGAATACCCTGAACGCGAACGAGTAGCGGATTGCGGCGTTGGTAGGGCCGGATCTCCGAGCCGGCCGGTTGCTGGCTGGCAGCCCGGTTCTCGACGGGCGGCTCCGAGATCCGCCCCTACCACGTCCCTACAGAGTCGTACGCGCCATCCAGAGTTCCTTGCACAAGTCACAGGACCGCAGGTATTTGTGAACGCTAGCTAGGAGCGATGCGGGCTAACCTTCAAATAGAACGTTTTCCGGCCCTTACGGCGCTGGAACTTGTTCTACACGGCTTTACTCTGAGAGTCGCCGGTCTCGATGTCCGAACCGATCGCGAGACTGCTCTGCAAGGGCTCGACTCTTATCACGAGAGTTTGAGAAGGGAGTTTGTTCCGCGTCAGGCTCGGTTGGCTGGACAGGTTCACGGCAATGCGGTGGCTGTCGTTTCGATCGGATCGCCTTCGAAGAGCGCCGGGGTCGATGCGATCGTCACCCGTGATCGCAATGTTTATCTAGGAATCTATGTTGCCGATTGTTGTGCAGTGTTCCTTGTTGATCCAAGGCGAAGAGCAGTCGGACTTGTCCATTCCGGAAAAAGAGGAACTTCGTTGAATATAGTCGGGCGAACCGTTCGTCGAATGTCTGAGGAGTTTGGAACTGACCCCGGGGATGCCATCGCACAGTTGAGTCCTTGTATCAGGCCGCCTCACTACGAAGTCGACTTTGCTGCAGAAATCGTCGAACAACTGAAACAGAGTGGTGTGCGTCGAGTGTTTGATTGCGGCGAAAATACGGGATCAGATTTGAATAGGTTTTATTCTTATCGCATGGAAAAAGGTCGGACGGGCAGGATGCTCGCGCTTCTGGCGCTTCAGTAGCCCGGCTGGCCGGCCAATCTCTTTGCAATTCCATGAAGCGCAAAACTCCCGCATTCCCGGAAAAGACATTCGGAACTGAAATGGATGCCACAATCAGCGCGGCCTGGCTCTACTATCATCACAACTTGACCCAAGCACAGATTGCCAGGCAACTCCACGTCTCGAGGCCGACAGTAGCCAACTTGTTATCACGCGCACGCAATTGCGGAATCGTGAGCATCACGCTTCGACCCGACTTACTCAGCAGGCTTTCTCTGGCGCAGGAATTAAGAGTCCGATTTGGCCTCCAAGATGCGTGTATTGTGCCGACCCCCGATGGAGCGACCTCGCTCGAAATCCGGCAGGCTTTGGGGAAAGCCGGGGCTCTTTACCTGGAAAATACACTGCAACCGGGAGAAGTTTTCGCAACTGCATGGGGAGCCACCGTTTTGGAGGTCGCACGTGCGCTCTCGGGTAAGAGATTCGATAGCATCGTATTGGCTCAGGCGATCGGCTGTCTGAACAGCGGCGAATCTTTTAACCCGATACGGCTTGCGGGTATCATGGCTGAAAAACTCGGAGCAAAGGTATATCACCTACCGGTTCCCGCCGTAGTCAGCTCAGTTAGAATCAGGGATATATTGCTTGAGGACCGAAACATTCGTGCATGTCTGGAAATGGCGCGATCATCGTCGCGGGCGATGATCGGCATCGGCAAAGTCAGCCATGATGCAACTGTTGTGTCGGCTGGGTTTTTTGATCCAATGATGATTGACGAGTTGAAGGCAAAGGGCGCCGTTGGAGACATTTCGTGTCGATATTTTGATATTCAGGGGCGTCCCGTCCTTACGGATTTCGACAACCGCGTCATCAGCCTGACCTTTGACGAACTTCGGAAGATCAAGCCAGTCATCGCTGTCGGAGGCGGAGAGGACAAGGTTAGCGCGATTCTCGGAGCGCTCCGCACCGGCTGTATTGACGTCATCGTGACCGATGAGCGTACGGCGCAGAAAGTCCTCGCGATGGATACCGCAACCGCGCCGAAGCATGATTTTTCAGATCGGCAGGACGTAGCAGAGCTCAACCCGGATAGCTGACCGTCTCGCTTCGGTGTATACGAATTTTCTTTCTCCTGCGCGTCAATTCGATCCAGCAATCATGGAAATGATGGATCGTTCCCAGCAGGTGTCGAAGGAGCTTCAGATCGATCTGGAGAACCTCGAAAAGTTGAATCGGTACTTCGGGAGCCACTTGCTCGTTCGGTACTTCCTGCGCCGTTGGCTTCGGCGCGGAAAGCTGATCAGGCTGCTGGACTTGTGTACGGGATTTGGAGATATCCCGCGATTCATCGTGGATTGGTGCCGGCAAAAGGGTATCCCAATTGAAATTACGGCAGTGGATCTTCAGCAGGCGACGCTTGAATTGGCAAAGGAGCGGTCAGCTTCTTATCCTGAGATTACTTATGTAGCCGGCAATGTACTCGCCTTTGAGCCGAGCTCATCTGTGGATTTTGTTTTCTGTTCTCTGGCCCTCCATCATTTTGCTGACGAGGATGCGGTCATATTGATCCGGCGAGCCGGGTTCATGACACGCGGAAACATTTTGTTTTCAGACCTTGAGCGAACCGACCTCGGAATGATAGGTGTTTATGCGCTCACGACCCTTCTTTTCCGAGAGCCGATGACCCGCTTTGACGGCCGGCTATCGATACGCCGTGCATTTTCATTCGAGGAAATGCGCCGGCTTGCTCGCGCGGCGGGCTGGTCCCAGTTCGGTCATCGCCGCTTTTTGATTTGCCGCCAGGCGATTTGGAGGGAAGCTTGAATGTTGTGCGGAGACCCGGCAGAATGTTATCCCTCATGAGAGTTAACCTGGCGGCTCTTTGCGTCTTATTCGCCGTCCCGGCCGTCCATGGCGGGGAGACCAGAATCGAACCGAATCAGTTTCACCTGGAGGCGATTCAGGGTTCTGATGCGCAATCAGCCGTCACAAATGAAGGTCCGGACAATCAACCGGCGGTAATGATTTCTGTTTCGAAACTGGGAACCGAGTTCTGGAGCGTTGAACTACGCGCTCCTGGGATTGCTATGGAATCGGGAAAAACGTACGAATTGAAATTTCAGGCAAAAAGTACCCCGCCGCGTTATGTCTATGTCGTTCCGGAAAAAACCGATGGCATTCAATCCTCGCTTGCAGAGGGTACAACCTTGCAAATTCCGGAAAATTGGACCGAGTGCACCGTCTTGTTCCATGCCAACGATTCGGCCACCTCCGGACGCTTGACGTTATCCAACTTGTCAGCGGTTCCCGCCTCCTATTGGTTCTCCAACTTTCGTCTAACGGAGAAATAATCGCGAGCAGGTATGCTAGTGTACCGTCTCCTAAATCCCTTGGGCCGCTCGGAGGCGCGGCCTCGCTAGTGTCCTGTCCCCGAAATAGCATGTATTTTGTTGCGATCAAAATGGGCCGTCGACAAGGCGCGAGGAGCGGAGCATCCCGCTCCACTTTCTATATTCCTGGTACTCTTGGTCTCGAGGGTAGCATGGAAGTGGGGCGG
>DASZHC010000054.1:0-64875 GCA_035938215.1 Chthoniobacterales bacterium | reverse complement strand
TCCTGCCCGGTTTGTATTACCTCGTTGAAAGACGGTTCGACCGGCTCATGGGACCACGGGTCGATCGAGGCACCGAGTCTCAATCCTCATCTCCTCCCGGGACGACTGCCTAGGCCTAATTCGATGCCACCTCTCCTTGTCTCAATGCACCGTCTATCTGGCCATCTGGTTCCTGGCCGTGGAGCGTACGCCAGCTGGTGATCGCGGGCCGGATGGTCAGCACCCCACAACTCCCGAGTCCCCCGCGCCGAAGACCCAGACACGGCGATTAACCCTTGACCAATTCCTGGCAGGCGTTGCCGCAAACAACCTTGATCTCGCTGCCCAGCGATACAACATCTCGATTGCGCAAGCTCAAGTGGTTGCGGCGAAAGTCTCCCCTAACCCCGTCTTCGCTGCAACCTTCATCACGGACATCTCTCACCGGGAACAGGCGACTGCTTACTCGGAGGGACTCATCGAAGAGATCGAGGTTGGGGGTAAACGAAAGTTTCGCGTCTCGGTTGCACAAAAAAATCTTCTCGCTGTCTCGGCGACCGTGGACGATTTCTTTCGGACGCTGCGGGGAACCGCCGCCACCGCGTTTGTCACAGCGCTGGCCGGGGAGCTGACAGTCGATGAAAAGCGTCGCGCCTTTGAAGCGCTCAATGATCTAGCGAAAGCCAACGAGAAACGATTAAGCGAAGGTGATCTGGGCGAGGCTGATGCCGATCAAGCCCGGTTGGCAGCCAAGCGGGCTGAGGCCGATCTGGTAGTCGCTCAGTCCGCCCAAAGCGCCAATCTTTTCGCGCTGGTCCAACTGCTCGGTAAAAGACGAGCCCGGGCGCCGAACCCCGAAGGCAGCCTATTATTCCCCAACCGGGATCTCAGCTTGGCGTCAATTCTGGCGGTAGCGATGCAAAATCGTCCGGATGTACGGGCCGCGCATTTTGCTGTCGAGTCGACCCAATCTTCGGTGAAGCTGGCAAAGGCGAATCGGATACCGGATCCGACGATTGGCGTCGCTGTAGGAGAGATCGGTCAAATCCGCAACCCGATTGATCCGGCCCCGAGCTTTAACACGCTTAACCTCTCGCTCTCGTTACCGCTCCCGCTTTTCAATAGCTATCGGGGCGAATACGAGGCTGCCGTGCAGACTGCTTTGCAGGCTCAAAAAATCCTGGATTCCGTTAAGCTAAAAGCCGAGGTCGATGTTCGGACGAATTTTGATCGGTACCAATTAGCCAAACAGCAACTCGCTAAATACCAGGGAAACGCTATCGAGCTCGCCAGAAAGGTGCTGGAGGCGAAGCTGACAAGCTACCGACTGGGCGCCGTTTCCCTGCTGGACGTATTGCAAGCCCAAAAAGACGACACCGACGTGCATCTCAATTACATTACCGCCCTGACCGAGAGGGCAAGCGCTTTAGTCGCACTGGAACAGGCAGCAGGCTTTTGGGACATCAGTTTTCCACCTGGTCAGACCATAAGCAACATCCAGCCGGCCTTGGTGAGGTGAACCGGTTCACAGATCCCCTCGCCTGCTGAACTCGCTCGCGCGAGGTAGCGCAGTCGTCGATGTCAGTACTCGGTAAGAGCCTCACGCAGAGGACGCAGGGGAACGCAGCAGTAGGAAGGATGGAATCACGAAGAAGCAAGACAGATTCTGGAGCGGTGACCAGACCGATCAAGGACCCGCGGTGATCAACTTGAGCAGGACCAAGGCCAGCGTCGTTGCAATGCCAATTGTCAGGATGGCAACGATCGCGTAAAAGATGTGGCCGCGACGGATGTACGCAGCCAACCCCTTCTCCGTAACTGTCGCCGGGGACTCCCCAGATTGCGGAGAAGCTGATTTCATTTGTCATACATTAACACAAGATTTGCGCGAATGGTAGGATATTCCTGCAGTTGACGGCCCTGCGATTAGCGAAGGACGGCGCAATCACTGCAGTTCATTTTGCTCGCGAACAGAAGGCGGCCCAGGGGTTGCTTAGAGCGTCAACGGCTGATCCGATCATAGGGGATGAGAATGGCCAAGACTTTTGAAGGTAAAACGGTACTCGTAACAGGCGGCTCCCGTGGTCTGGGAGCGCTACGTCGTGTCAGACGAGAAAGCCCAGGCGGTAATAGCGGACGTCAGGAAGCACGGCGTGCAGGGCGAGGCTTTCAAAGCCGACCAGGCTGATCCCGCCCAGATCTCCAGGCTCGTTGGCGATGTCGTCGACCGCTTTGGAAAACTCGACATCCTGGTCAAATAGGCGGGGATGTCTTATACAAAATACGGCATTGGAATTGGCGCCACACGATGCTGAGATCGGCAAAATCGTGCGCGAGAACGTCGAAACCGACGTGCGTTGCGGTCCCAGCTCCAGTCGTTATTGAGCGGTGCTGGTGTCGTTCCAAGTTCCTCGGCCAGAGCTTCCCAGTAACGTGCCGCTCATTCCATTCCCTACTGCCCTGAGCCAAGGCCTATTATCGATCTGCACCGTGATTTTTGAAGCCGCGGCGATCGCCCGCTAGTGTCGCCCACCGATGTGATGGATCGGAAATGGGCCCGTATGTGTAGAGGTATTCTCGCTTCCATCGCTCACACAGGATAGCAGCGTAAACGACACGCCAAGTGCCAGGATGATTGCAAGTTGGATTGAAATATTCCTCAACTTGGGCAGAGCGGATTGGACGACTATCACGGACTAACCGTACGTTCGTGCAATCGTATAGTTGTCTTCATTGTTCTAGAATCTAATCCGAAGACGGGCGGAAAATATGTTGATAGGTCCGCGGTCTTTGTTATACGCCGGATCGGCAGCCAGCTGATAGTCCAGTGTGAAATTTATGCCCTGGAAAAGCTCGCAATTGTAGTAAGCCTCAATAACGTTTTCTGGACCGTAATGCGGCAGTTTCCCGTCCCCGATCAGAATTCCAAGTCCGCCGTCGTTGAAGAATCTCCGTTGCGCATGGCCGAGACCTCCTAGCATCTCAGCCAGGCCTACCGTATCATTTGGGCGGTTCCAAGCGGTCCCTTTGAGCGAAAGCCCGACTTCTAGACTCCGCGAAACATCGGCGAACTGGTACACCTCATAATTCGGGTCCCGCATAGCCAGGCGGAGGAAGCCGCCCAGATCTTTGGTAAATTCTTGCTCGAAGTTTAGCACTAATCCGTAGGTATATCGGTACCGCCTGGTGGCGGCCATATTTGGCATACCAGCGGGAAAGTCTTCTACCGCCGCGCTATAGCTGCCCATTCGAGCGCTCTCAAGGTAACCGAGGAATCGCACTTTCCCTGGGTGACCCCACAGGGTGTAGCGTCCTTCCATTTCCGCCACCTGCTGCCAACCCCTGAGGTACTGACCGTCCGTCGCATTTACGTTAGGCATGCGTGGAATCGTGAAAATACCCCAGCGCGCCGCCCACGCCTTCTGGTTTAGTTCCAAAGACAGGCCCTCCTCGAACCCCAGAGAATCTGCGGCGTAATCGAAGGCCACGGCGTCGACCGCCGCCCAATTCAGGAAATCCGCCCTGGGATCATGTGCAAAAGCGTTGTTGTCGAACACATCGACAACGGAGAATCTTCCCGCTTGCAGAGTCAGTCGGGAGATGTCCACTTTTTCGGCAAGCTGCAGCAAATCGGCATCAAGCTGCTCCTGTTCCCCTCCGAATCCCCAAGTCTGACGAAAGAAAATTCGTGTGATGTTGAAGTCGCCACGAAACTTCCCCGCTTTGTACGCCATGGAATTCGGAAAGGCGGCCATTCCATGGGTGGATCCGAACCCGAACCCCTGGTAATACTCGGGATTAAAATAAATTTCGCCGCCGGGCCAAACCCGAGCAGCGAAAAACAAATCGGCTTCGGAAGTCTGACGGAAATTATCGTCTGAGAAGAGGCTTTGAGGTCCCCGGTAGGGTGAATGAAACCCAGGTTGTCCCTGGAGGACCTCCACTGCATCAAAATGTATCGCCCAGTTTTGATGCTCGCCTCCGTTTTCGGTCTCGACGACCTCTATCTTCTTGTCGCCTGCCGCCTCCTCTTCGATGGATTTCTGCCCAAATTCGCGAAACGCGTATCGAACGCCGACCCGCGTGGTGATGAACTCGTTCCGGGGGTTCTCGGCAAAGTTATAGCGCGCGTCGGCGAAGACTCCGAAACTCGGGGTCAGGCGGTACTCAACACCCCCACCGACGTCCGCAAGAATGCCGCTTCTGCCAACGTATCGCTTGAAGCCAGGCGTCGATGTTGGGATGCCGACCCGTTCACTATAAAATTTGCCGGCTCCGCCGAAAAGATACGGTGCTAGATGAAAATGCGGTAGATAATCGTCCAGTGGAAGCCGTAGGATCAGGTTACCCGTTACCGTACCGCCAAAATTATCTCCCGGAGTCTCATTAAACGCATCACCGTCAATCGACAGCCCCAAATACTTAAAGTAGAAGTAACTCGCTTCGAGGCCGCCTCCCCAAGCGCGATCCCCGATGCCTTGATTGTTTGCCCCGTATGTGCCCAAGTAACTACCAAAAACTCCTACGCTCAATTCGTTGCTTCGGAAATAGCTGCCGGGAGGCGATGGCACGGGTGCGACGAAATTTTTGTCAACTTGCTCCACCGCGAAGGCGGCATGTGACCCGAATGCTGCAATGGTTAATACGATCAGCGTTTTCATTTCTCAAATCGAACAGTTGGACCTCTGATGCCTGTCTGCCTTTGGAATGTGATGAGCTGACACATTTTTACGCAAAAAAAAGGCAGCCTTTTGCCAGATCGGGAAAAGACTCAAGCCTTTTTATGTAACAAAATCGAAATGGTTGCGGTTCTATACGGACTCCTGAACAATTACATGGTCTAGAGCAGCCATATAGTTACCTCTTGTGCGCTCAGGGATCGTTACTCTTCTCACTGATTTTGGCTCGGCCGATTATTTTGTCGGTGCGATGAAGGGCGTCATTCTGAGCCGATTTTCACAGGCTATTCTGGTGGACATTACGCACATCATTCCGCCTCACGACGTCCGCGCAGCAGCATTCACTCTCTATGCCGCCTATCGCTGTTTTCCAGCCGGCACGGTCCATCTAGTGGTCGTTGATCCAGGCGTCGGCTCGGATCGGCGTCCTGTGATCGTCGAGTCCGGCGATCATCTTTTCGTTGGTCCAGATAACGGTGTCTTTTCACTTGTTTTAAGCAAAAGCGGCAATGCTAAGGTCACGCAGATTACAAATCGCGCTTTTTTTCTGCCAAACGTCAGCACGACCTTTCACGGTCGCGATCTGTTTTCGCCGGTGGCTGCTGCACTTGCGCAGGGCACGGCTCCGGATCTTTTGGGGCCGACCATTCAGAATCCCGTCCGCTTTGAAGTGAGCCAGAACCAAGTCACAAAAGAGGGCGCCATTCTTGGATCCGTCATTCATATCGATCATTTCGGAAACTGTGTAACCAGTTTTGCATGCGATGAAGTCAATATCGATTGGGGTCGCCAAGCCTTTTGCCTTTGGGTTAAGGGAATCGCTATCCGGAAGCTCTTAAGATACTATGAAGAAACGAGCGCGGATGCTCACGAACCGTTCTTGATCATCGGAAGTGCCGGGCATTTGGAAATCTCCGTCACACGATCCTCCGCCGCGCGGGAGCTGAATGTTGCGGCTGGAGAACCGGTTGTGCTGGTGCCGTCTGTGCCCTTATGCGAAGCGTCACGGGAAATTTTGTGAACTGAGCTGAATGCCCCTCCCGTCTATGATCAACACTCTCGAGCAATTGCGCGCGTTGATTCCCAATACTGCAGTCGAAGCTCTTGGCGTGGAAATCGTGTCCGTCGATTCGGAGCATATTCTTCTGCGAATGCCAATGTCCGATCGTGCGCGCCAGCCGATGGGACTATTGCATGGTGGCATCAGCATGGTGCTTGCCGAGTCCGCAGCCAGCCTGCACGCGTGTTGGGAGATTGATCTTTCCCGCTTCGTACCGGTCGGCGTGGAGATTAATGGAAGCCATCTGCGATCCGCCTCAGAGGGACGCATCCTTGCAAAGGGCACCGTGGTACGACGTTCGTCGAAACTGGCAGTACACAACGTAGAAATCATTCACGAGGAGACAAATCGGCTGCTCTGCGTAAGTCGCGTGACGAATTTTTATAAGGCACTGGACGAGAGCTGACACTTTTCTTTCGAATCCGCTATCTGCTCGCGACTTGCCCGCTCCGGGAACCGGTGGTGAAAGCGACTGAGCAGACTCAGAGTAGACTAGACTCGTAAGGCAAGGGCGCTATTCTCGGTGGGCAGCTCGGAGATCTGCCCCTACCACGTCCACTGCCGAACCTGCACAGCGCACCGATCGTTGCACAAGCCACAGAGCTGAAGGTATTTGTGGGCGCCGGCGAAAAAACAGCCCATCCAAGCGAACCTCTCCCTTTCCCGGTCAATTCAATAATTCCGCATAATGACGCCGCGCAACTTCTTCGCAACGCTCCAGGATTTCGGCTGCGGAATGAAGGTCCCGAATATCTTCGAGTAGCCGATTGCACTCTTTCGTGTCCAATGTCTGTACAGCTTTTTTTACTCTTGGCACCAGGCTGGCGCTGGCACTCAACTCATCGACCCCAAGTGCGAGCAAAAGCGGCGTCAAAGTGATTTCGCCGGCCATCTCTCCGCAAACGCCGACCCAGATACCGTTGGCATGAGCCGCTGTCACCGTCATCTCGATCAGACGCAGAATCGCGGGATGCGTAGGTTCGTAAAGGTGCGCGATTCGTTCATTTACCCGGTCCACGGCAATTGTGTACTGAATCAAATCATTAGTGCCGATGCTGAAAAACTTCACCTCACGGGCCAGCGCGTCCGCGACCAGAACCGCGCTCGGCACCTCGATCATTATTCCAAGCTCGATATCCTCCTTAAACGGCTTGCGCTCGTCCCGAAGCTCCGCTTTGCAGACTTCCAGAATTTCCTTCGCCTGTCGCAACTCGGACAATCCGGATATCATTGGGAACATCATTCGAACATTTCCTGTAGCTGCCGCTCTCAGAATCGCACGCAACTGGGCCTTGAAAATATCGGGACGCTCAATGCAAAACCGGATGGCTCGGCAACCGAGAAATGGATTGATCTCCGTTGGAAGATGGGAATGGCTCAAAAACTTGTCACCGCCTAAATCCAGAGTTCGAATAATGACCGATTCCGGCATAATTGCCTCGGCAACCGAGCGATAAGTGTCAAATTGCTCTTCCTCGCTCGGCAGCTCGTTTTTGTTCATATAGAAAAACTCGGTTCTATAGAGGCCTATGCCTTCGGCTCCGGCTTCGACTACGAGCGGAACATCTTCCGGCAATTCAATGTTGGCGGAGAGGATAACATGACGGCCGTCCGCCGTTGTGCTTTCAGTGTCCCGTAGTCCCGTCAGCACCTCCTGGACATGTTCCAATTTGACCTCGATCTCGCCGTATTCCCACAAGGTCTGCTCGGTGGGATTCAGGATCACAACGCCACTGTTTCCGTCGAGCAGTACTTGATCCCCCGGTTGCAGGCGCAATGAAATATCCTTCAGACCCACCACCGCGGGGATGTTCAATGAACGCGCCATGATCGCCGTGTGCGATGTCCGGCTACCCACGTCTGTAGCAAAGCCAAGGACCATCTGGCGATTCAGCATCGCCGTATCAGACGGCGTGATGTTGTGGGCGACCACGATTTGAGGCACATCCATGGCACCAAGGGTCTTCGTCGACCGCCCGAGCAAATTGCGAATCACACGACGAGTAACATCGTGTATATCGAACGCCCGTTCACGCAGATACGGATCGTCTATCTCGCTTAACGTTTTCGCATACCGATTCGCAACCTCGGCGAAAATGAATTCCACGTTAAACTTGTCCCGCTCAAGCGTGCGAAGCACCTCGTCGATCAAGGTTCGGTCTTCGACGACCAGTAAATGCGCGTCGAAAATGCTGGCATCTTTTGCGCCGATCGCCTCGGCGATGCGTTGCTGCATTTCGAGGATCTGCGCGCGAGTCGCAATGAGCGCACTCTCGAAGCGAACGATCTCGTTGGCGACGTCAGATTCATCAATTCGCCTTTTAGGAGGTTCTTCGTCGTCGGGGTGATGGATAAAAACGATCCCGCGGGCAATCCCTGGACCTACACCCAGCCCCTGAAATCTTGCTTCCTGACCGCTCATTCCGGCCTTATTCCTCATCGAATCGTTTTTCGATCAGCAGTTCGAGTTCCTGAATAGCCTTTTCGGCATCAGTGCCCTCAACCGATAAAAGCAGTTTTGTCCCCTGGCCGGCCGCAAGCATCATCAGTCCCATGATGCTCTTCCCGTTAACTTGTTCTCCGTCTTTTTCAACCCAGATATCCGCTCTGTGTTTGTTGGCCACACGTACGAACATGGCCGCCGGGCGAGCGTGTAAGCCGAGCTTATTCAAAATCGTTACCTCTTTTTGAATTTTTCCCGAAGCTAGTCGCCTACTCAACAAACCCATCACATCTCCTTGTTCGATTGCATTAAATTCAACAACCGCTGGTTAAATTCCACCGCGCTGTTCTGACCAAGGCCTTTCAGCTTTTGATCCAAGGCGGCCACCTCAACCAATCGAGCCAGATCGCGCCCCGTCCTGACAGGAATGGTGATGTGCGGAATCCGAATGTCTAGAATCTCGTAAAATTCCTGCTCAAGTCCAATCCTATCAACCTCTTCAAGCTCTTGCCAGTCACGCAGGGTTACTACCAGGTCAAGACGCTTTTCAATCCTGATGCTACCAACTCCAAAAATGGAAGCGACATTAATGATTCCGAGCCCTCGGACTTCCATATGATAACGCGTTAGATCCGGTGCTGTGCCAACAAGTTCACGCCCATCCAAAACGCGGAAGCGCGTAACATCGTCGCTTACAAGACTGTACCCGCGTTCAATCAGACCGAGGACGCACTCGCTTTTGCCAACGCCACTCGAACCCCGGATCATCGCCCCAATGCCCATAATGTCCACCATGCTGCCGTGCTCGGTAGTGGTGGGAGCAAAATCCATTTCAAGGCCGATCGTCGCCGCGTTGATAAACCGCATCGTTACCATCGGTGTTCTAAAAATGGCGATGGTCAGTTCTGCGGCAGCATCTGACAAAGCTTTCGGAACCGGCAAATTTCGAGAGACGACGATACAAGGGACATGCTGGCGGCAGAGTTGGAGACACCGCTCCTGCTGTTCGATTTGTGGCAGGCTCTTTAAGTAGCTAACTTCTGCGTTCCCCAGCACTTGAATGCGTTTCGCGGCAAAATAGGTAAAAAAACCGGAGAGCGCCAAACCGGGGCGATTGATCGTAGGTTCACGAATTTTGCGTTCGAAGCCAAGAGACGGTCCTACGAGTTTGAGCTGAAGCGGGTCCGCATGCCGGGTGTAAAATTCGCCAACCGGAATAAAAGGTAACTTCCCTCGTCTCATTCTCGCATCTGTGCGGTTTTCTCCTCACTAGAATCCTTGAAAAGCAAAACCACCTAATGATGAATCCGAAGATACGGAAAAAACTTGACTCATCTGCAGTCGGTTTTGCTTTTCAAGGATTCTAGTGTCCAGTCCCCGAAATAGCATGGATTTTGTTCCGATCAAATCGCGCCTTTCGGAGAAACACCACACCGGAAGCTAATAACCGGCGCCGGCGCAAACCCTTGCATTTCTCACGTCCCGAGAAAAATGCGCGTGATAGAGCTTTGGCAAATACTTTTTCGCTCGGCAAAAAGCAGCGCCCGAGACGGCGCTCTGAGCGCTCAATCCCGGGCAGATTCAGATATTGTCTGGTGTCCCAGTTCAGCTAAATGTCGGCTCGATCAACCCGAAATCCCCGCTTTTGCGCCGATAGATGACACTGACCTTCTCGGACTTCGCGTTCAGGAACACGAGGAATTGCTTCGAGGACATCTCCATTTGAAGCACGGCTTCATCAATAAACATCGGCTTCACCGGATACTTTTCGCTGTGAATCACTTGCGGTCCGGATTGATCCGGGACCACTGTCTCTTCCTCTGCCGGCGCTCGACTAAGGTCGGCTTGCGGAACCTCCTCGACTTCATCGGTCCATTCCCATCGAAGCACCTTCTCTTCGAGATGGCGGATGCCGTGTCTGCGTGGGCGGTGGTGGCGCATGAGACGCGTCTTATATTTGCGCATCTGACGCGCGATCTTGTCCACGACCTGGTCAATGGAAGCGTACATATCATCGCTCTCAGCGCTAGCCTCAAGTGTGATGTGGTTGCTGCAATGCAAAATCACCTCGGCAGTGTGACGGTACTTCTCTACATCCAGGATAACCTGGACTTCGATGATTTTCGGATAGTCGAGGTGAAGGCACGCCAACCTGCGTCGGCAATATTCCTTCATGGCATCCGTGACACTCACATGCCTCCCAGTCACCTGGATTGGTGGATTTGCATTTCGTATCTGCATAATGGGGCGCTTTCTTTTTAGGCTGCTGGAATCAGCATTCCGGTTCCCCGAGCAGGGAGCAAGAATTGCGCCACAGGCGTCAAGACGCAGTCCTGGCACACGCTGGCTACTGATGGCAGGCAGCATTGTTCGTGGGTTACATCCGAAAGCGTTCACCGAGATAGAGTTGTCGGCTGATTGGATCGTTGATCAAAAATTCACGGGTACCCTGGCTCTCGACTCTGCCCTCATAAATTAGATAAGCCCGGTCCACAATCTCCAAGGTTTCCCGAACATTGTGATCGGTAATCAAAATTGCTAATCCCGATTTACTGAGATTCGAGATGTGTTGCTGAATTTCGGAAACCGCGATCGGGTCAACACCGCTGAAGGGCTCGTCGAGCATCATCAATCTTGGACTTGTCACCAGTGACCGTGCGATAGTTAGTCGGCGTTTCTCGCCTCCACTCAGGGTCAAGGCCTGATTCTTCGCCAGATTGTCAATGCCGAATTGACGGAGCAGTTCGCCGCAGCGCCGGCGTCGTTCCTTGCGCGAAATGCGCAGTGTTTCGAGAATGGCCAGGATATTCTGTTCGACGGTTAGTTTCCGGAAAATGGATTCTTCCTGAGGCAAGTAACCCATACCCATGCGGGCTCTCCGATGCATCGCAAACCCGGTCACATCACGATCCTGAAAATAGACTCGTCCACTATTGGGCCGAACTAAACCTACTATAAGATAAAATGTAGTCGTTTTACCAGCACCATTTGGACCTAAAATTCCTACAATCTCCCCTTTGTTGACCTGGATGTCGATCCCATTTACGACCGAGCGTCCGCCGTAAATTTTTACCAGCCTCTCAGTCCGTAGAATCGGCCTCTCGATCCGCTTCCGGTCCTCCATCACGAGGGATTCAAGTTCTAGTCTACTGGGCGCCATTCGCATTGGGTTTGTTGGTAGCCGTTCTATCCTGAATCAATGTTCTAGTGCTTCCGTAGGTTTGCATTCGCCCATCCCGGTATAGAATCATCTTCGTTCCCGGTGCGGTGGCTATATGCGTATTGACCCCCTGGGTCACCTGAGGCCAGCCGGTGAGCGTAATCGAACCATCCTTCGCTTCGTAGACGGCTCTTTCGGATTTGCCTGTCGAAGTGACCGGTTGTTGTTGGGGTTGAGGCTGGGGCTGCTGGGGCTGCTGGGGCTGAGGCTGGGCGCCCGGAGCAGCCGTAGCTGGGCTCTGGCCGCTCTTAGGCTGGTTGACATGCACAATCAGGACGTTTCCGTCTGCCTGAGCTTCCTGCAACCCTCCTCCATCTTCTTCCTTGTTAAGCCTTACAGCCAGCCGATCCGTCGTCAGTGTAAACTGCGGATCCACAACCTTCACATTCCCAAAAAATACCCCTGACCGTGTCTTCGTATCAAACTGTGCTTCCTGGGAGCACCGTATATCCGTAGGTCCCTTGGGACGATCTTTGTCGTCACCTCCAAATGCATCATTCGTTTTACCTTGAGACTCCGGTACCCCGGGAGCCTGTTTCGCGCTCCCCTGGGGTGACCTTGCTGTTGCAGCAGACGATGGCTTGTTGCCGCGGGTTGGCGTGGGCGTCTTGGGCTGAGCATCTCCGATTTGGCAACTTAAACAGCAGATCGTTCCGGCCAGAATTGCTAATCTCTTCACTGACTTATTGTTGTTGACTCTGGGGCGCCGGACTTCGTTTGAAATTTTTCCCGATCATAGATGATGAGGTGGACATTTCCAAGCACTCGTCCCTGGCGAAGCTTCGAGTTGAATTCACCTCCGTCGGCTGTGAGAACAAAGTCCTCCCTCGAAATCCTGACAGGGTCTTCCGTCTTGATGACATCGGTGTCCAAATTTATCACAGCGATTTTCAATTCGATCTTGGCATCCGGTTCCGCGGTTTGCTGGTTATAAGTCTGTATAGTGGTCGTGTGCATTTCGATATCCTGGTCGTTGAGGCGCCTCGCCGATTCGATATCAAACTGCATTTCCATCTTTCCCTCTTCATTACGAACGGGGAGACGCAATCCCTTGACCTCGTGCCCGATCGGCACCGGTACTTCAATCTTTCTTAGCTGAGCAGGTTCTTCCGCCAAACCAGACGCCAGAATCCCTGCAACCAGCGCAAAAGAAAAGCCCCACCTGGCGAGGCCGCGCCTCAGACCGGCGAGAGCCAGGGGTAGCATGGTCGAGTTGGGAACTGCGTCGCTTGGGTGAAGCAGCCTCGCTCTATAGAATCCTTGAAAAGCAAGGCCATCTGATGGTTGATGCACGGACACGGAAAAAGCTTGACTCCTTTGCAACCGATTTTGCTTTTCAAGGATTCTAGCGAACGAGTTCATGGATTCTTTTTAGCTTGTCCAGTACTCTCGAAAGCTCCCTGAGCGGGATCTGATTCGGACCGTCTGACAGCGCTTCACTTGGATTATAGTGAGTCTCGATAAATATGCCATCGCATCCCGCCGCAGCCGCCGCCCGCGCTAATACAGGCGCCAAAACGCCGTCTCCTCCGCTGCGGTCACCAACACCGCTCGGTCGTTGCACTGAATGCGTGGCATCAAAGATAACCGGATATCCAAGTTCCCTGATCCAATAAAGCGAACGCATGTCTGCGACGAGATTGTTGTAGCCAAAACTGAAGCCTCTCTCGGTAAAGACGTATGAACGGCATCCGAAAGTTTCGAGTTTATCCGCGATATTTCGCACATCCCAGGGCGCGAGAAATTGTCCCTTCTTTACATTAACCGCCCGCCCGGTCTCGGCTGCCGCCCGAATCAAATCCGTTTGCCGGCTCAGGAAGGCGGGAATTTGCAAAAGGTCGATCGATTCCCCGGCTGCCCGCGCCTCCTCCGGCGAATGAACATCCGTCGTAACCGGCACCCCTAAATCGTCCCCTATTTGCCTTAGCACACGGCAACCAGCTTCCATGCCGATTCCCCGAAACGATTTGACCGAAGTTCGATTCGCTTTGTCGTAGGACGCCTTGAAGATCCAGGAAATATTCAGCGCGCCGCAAATCTCCTTGAGATCGGACGCGATGGAGAACAAAAACTTTTCAGACTCGATAACGCATGGCCCAAGAACGTAAAACGGTGCAGGTCCGCCAATCCTTACGTTCCCGAGGTCAAAGCTCATTACCATCGAAAACACTAATCTATTACGCAACAGACAGAAAATCTGATTTTTCGGACGCGGGAAAAAATCAGGAGCCGTAGCTTTTGACAAATTTCTTTTTCCCATCAGCGTCCGTTTGTTCCGAAGCTGCCTGTTCAGGCTGGCGCGATTCCGCCTTTGTCGGTTCCGCTTTCTGTGGTTCTACCGGACGCGTTTCTGCAGCGGTCGAAGACTTTTCTCGGGCGGCTTCGACAAAGAGCATCTGAAGATTCGATACAGTCTGCGCAAGAATACGCGACTCGTCGGAATTCAGGTTGCCCTTTGTTTTTTCCTGAATCATGACGAGCTGATCAATCAAGAGCTGGGCCATGTCCAGATTGACATCTGCTTTTCCCGTTTGAGGGTGTGGGATCTGCCCCAATACGAAAGCAGCGTTTTGAGCCTGCATCATGACAAACTCAATGAAGCGCTGAGTCATCTCACCCGAAGATACAGTCGTATTCTGGTATTCTGCCATATAGAATCTTCCGTTTCATTCAAGGGTTAACAATGACCGTTATCGCCGGTTTATCCATCAAATATTTCCTGGCTAAATCGCTCACCGTGCTTCTGTTCAACTCCTCAATCATCCGCTTCCGGCGACGGACATAGTCATATCCGAGATCGTAGTGTTCGTTCAAAGCGGCGCTCTGTGCGCAGGCCTCCATGCTTTGAAGCTGGAACTCGAGTTGCGCGATACTCCTGGCCTTGGCCCGGGCGAACTCTTGCTCTTCCAAGCCATTCCTGGCCAGCTCGGCTAACTCATCGCGAATTATCCGTGCGACATTCTCCGCGTTTTCCGGAGACGTCGCTGCGTAAAAGCTGAAAACCCCGCGAGCCAAGCCAATGAATAACGAACTCCCCACGGAATAGGCCAATCCCAGTTCCTCGCGAATCCTCACAAAAAATCGGGAGCTCGAATCACCGGCTGCTTCATCCAGCAACTCGAGACCGACCCGATCAGGATCCATAAGCCCGCACGCAAGGAACCCGATGTAAACGACCGCCTGATGTCTCCCTTCGTGCGAATACACGGTGCGCTCCCCTATCTCATCCACCTGCGGAATAGCGAAGGGTTGAGCCTGACGATCTGAGGGTGCTGCTGCCAGTGCTTTCTCAAGCATGTCGATGACCTGCTCAGACTCAAAGTTGCCGCAGAAGCCAAATGTCGATTGTGGCCAGATAAAACAATCCCGATGCCGTTCCAAAAGTTGATCCCGCGTGATCTGGAGAACGCTCCTCTCCCGGCCAAGCGGGTTCAAGGCGTACGGATGAGATCCATAAATTTCGCTGCGGAGCAAGTTCCGTGCTACGACGTGCGGTTGCACATTCTCCGAGCGAATCGCGGCAATCTGGCTTTCGCGCTCGCGCTCGGTGAATTCGGCGGGAAATGTTGGATCGGTTGCAACATCCATGAGCACCGAAAACGCCTTCTGGAAATCGCCGGAAAGCGAACTGACGGCGGCACGCAACGTATTGTAGCCTGATTCAACTGAGAGCAAACTGCCGATTTCCTCGATCCCCTGCGCGATTTGTTCGGCGGATCTGGAGTGAGTGCCCTTCAGCATCGCTTGCGAAAGAAGCCGGTGGATACCGTTGTTCTCGAGCGTCTCGAATAGCGCCCCGCCACGGACAACAAGGGAACTGTAGATCATCGGCAACCGCCGATCCGGAATGAGCACTGCCTTGGCTCCATTAGTCAGGCGACGAAACTGCGGTTGCGAACTGAATCGCGCGACCGCCGGTGCGCGTCTGGAACTGATCTCCGGTCGCAGCATCGCGACCGTGAGGTTCGAATCCGTCATGTACCGACCCACTACGCGCTCAAGATCCGGAACGGTGACCGATTGGACCCGCTCGAGATAATGCCGGCTGAACCCCAGATTCCTAGCGTACAGCCAATTCAACCCGAGATCCGACGCCACTCCTTTAACGGTCTGAAGCTGTTCGATCATATTCACTGCAAGGATCCGCTTCGCCTTTTGAACTTCCTCCTCGCTTATTCGGCGTTCACGGTAGTCATCAACGCAACGGACCACGCGTTCGGATACCAGCTCTGAAACTTCCTTGGCACAAGTGCCCGAGACGGTAAGCAAACCCGGGAAACCCGGGGTGTATGCATACGCTCCCACTCCGTAGACCAAACCTTCTTTTTCTCGTAGTTCCTGATAAAGACGCGAGCTTGTTCCACCACCCAGCACTACTGAAGCCGCGTCAAGCGACGCCATATCTTCGTGGGAAACTGCCGGCACGTGCCAACCAAGATTGAAATAAGCAAGATCCGATTTGAACGCCTGTTCAGCAGTGCGACGCCCAAGCTGGGGCGGCTCTTCGGGCAAGATGACAGGCTCCAACGCAGTGCGCTTCGCAAAGCTCAACAACTCCTCCGCATCGGTTTTCACGCGATCGGCTTCCACATCGCCCGCAACGACCAGGAAGATGTTGTTGGGTACATAACGCTTGCGGTAATACCGAGAGACGTCGGCAGGAGTTAACCGGTCGAAAATATCGCGAATTCCAATCACCGGGTAGCGACACGGATGCACCTGAAACGCGGTCCTGAACGTGAGATAACTCAGCACCCGATCCGGATCGTCCAGACCCATGTCAAACTCACGACGAATGATATCCATCTCCCTGCCAAGAGCTTCAGGTTCCAGAATGGAACAAAACAGCATATCGCCCAGTATATCGATCGATTGGCGCACAGCGCTTGCCGGACAGTCGACCCAGAAAACCGTGCGATCAAAAGAGGTGTAGGCGTTAAGATAGCCGCCCACCGCATGAATCTCGTCACTGATCTGTTTCGACGTGCGTCGCCCCGTCCCATTAAAAAGCAGGTGCTCGAGCAAGTGCGTCAAACCGCCCGCCAACCATTCACCTTCATGAATACTTCCCGTCTGACACCATGCCTGAACACTGGCTAGAGGAGCCGAGTGATGCTCCGCCACGATGAGCGTCAAGCCGTTGGCCAATTCAAAGTACGCCGACTCAACCTCCGGAATCTGCATTACTTTCTTTCAGCAAATCAGGACTTCGCAGGCTTTGAGCTGCGAGCCTCGAAAGGTTCGACGAACGCGGTTCGGAAATTCAAGGCGCCACGAAAATCTTCCACCGAGTCGGATTTCGTTTTCCCAAAAACTCCCGCGTCGATCAGATTGAAAACCATGTTGCCCACGTCCTCGGAGGCGGCAACGCCCCAATATTCTAGAACCGTCATAACCATTGGCCCAAACTCTTTAAGGGCGAGTTGCCGGAAACCGTCCAGCAATTCACCGGCATCGACATGGGAACCGGCTTCGCTCTTGCCTCGCCTCTTTTGCTTGATAGTGAATTCGAGCGCTTCCTTCAGGAAGATGTAGGCCTCTTTAGTGTACCGCGGGTCTTTCTCGATTACCAGTTCGACAACTTCGCTAAACGATTTCTGCATTTTTCTTACTTTGACTCAACGGCGTGTTGTTGACGGAAAGTCTGCCGAGCGTGTTCGACGATAGCTCCCACGAGAAGCGCTAAGCTGAATCCGGCCACGAGCAACTGTTCACCCCGAGTCAAGCGAAACATCGCGCTATTATACGGCATCGGCTGCCTTTGTCACCTTGTCTCCACAGCGCCGAAGCTAAGAGTTCGACGAAGACGGTTTATTCGAAGAACCTGTGGCCCCGGAAGCCTTTTCGCTCCCTCCCTTTGCGCTCCCTCCCTTTGCGCTCTCGCTCGACGGTGAATTGCTCTCTTTCTTGGCACTCTCTTTGTAGCTTGAACTTCGGTAGTCGGTGATATAAAAGCCGGAGCCTTTGAAAAGAAGGCCGGCGCCCCTTCCCAAAAGGCGCTTCACTGTACCCTGACCCCAACGATCTTGCCTGCAGAGTTCCTTTGAACAGATTTTCAAAGGTTCGTCCTTCATTGATTGGAAAGCCTCGAAGGTCTGTCCGCACTTTTCGCAGAGATATTCGTACGTCGGCATATGGTCCAAGTTCAGCATATAGCAGAGGCTACCGATTCGATCAAACAGGAGAACCGGTTTTTGGGACCCTCAAAACGGGAGTGCCTGATGCATCGAGCCATAAGTAGGAGGCATACCGTTGGCTTCAAAAAGGGTCTGGATGCGAGGCGTGAGTGAGGAGCATATCCGTGCGATACGTAACGAACGAACAACGACGCAGACGGACCCTTTTCAAGCCAACCTTTGGGCCGTAGCCAGTTGGCTGATTTTCAGCGTTGCTCACTCCTTACGTATCGATTGAGATATGCTCGTCGTTCGCGCCTTGAAAATCAGCCAACTGACCGACGGCGGTATGCCCCCTACTTATGACTCGATGCACTAGCTTGACAATTTTGCAAGACAGGTTATCCCACCTGTTCTCCGTATATGAATATGCGATGTACCTCCGTCGTGTTGGTAGCAGCCCTGCTTGCGGGGTGCGGCGAAAGCGAAAAAGCTCGGCTCGCAAATCCAAACACCTCTTACATCCCTTCAACTGGTGGCGGTGGTCCACAGGCCGGGATTGACTCGATTTCGTACTGGGACGGAGACGGAGTTTCCGGTCCTCCATCCGTTGTTATCTACCTCAAGGAACAGCGAGCCTATTTTTACAAAGGGGATCAACTGGTCGGCGTTTCGCAGGTCTCCGCCGGACGAGAAGGCCATAATACGCCAATTGGGAACTATAAGATTATGCAGAAGGATCATGATCATGCCTCCAACCTCTACGGAGACTATGTAGATGCTGCAGGCAATGTTGTTCAGAAGGACGTTGACCTAGGTAAAAATCCCAAACCTCCGGGCGCAATTTTCAAAGGCGCGCCGATGCCTTTTTTTATGCGAATCACTGGAGGTGTTGGAATGCATCAAGGCTATTTGCCTGGCTACCCCGCTTCTCATGGGTGTATTCGAATGCCCGGCAAGATGGCAGAGGCATTTTACAACAACGTCGAGGTAGGGACGCCCGTCCAGATTGTGGACTAGTGCCCCGTTCTCCGACGTATCCAATGGTAGATAAGCAGCAGGATAATGGCCCCTAGCAGTGACGGGATAAAGCCAACCGGTCGCAAGCTGTCGGGATGTCCAGAAGTCCAGCCAAGTAATCCTCCAAGATAAAAGGCGACAAACGAGCCAGCGATGCCGATTGCAATCGTTATGAGACAGCCTCCCGGTTCCTTCCCAGGAACAATGAGCTTCGCGATTGCTCCTACGATCAGCCCGATTAGTAAAGTGCCAAGGAGGCTTAACATGAATAAATTCCCGCGTGTTGAATTTGGATTGAGACCTTGCAAAAAGAGCATAGACAACGAGCGCCGAAAATCGAAGAGGAATACCTGATTCGCTAGAATTTCGCTGCGTTAAAAATGGCCGCCTGCCGGACGATTGCGCTTTTCGGTGTACTATTGGGCCGGTTATTCGTATGATCTGGAATGAGCCGAACCCCCACCGGCCCCCCGGTTCCCGGTAGACGCAAACGAGATTCACGCGAATCGATCCTGCAGGCAGCCGAAGAGATTGTCGCAAGACGCGGCCCAGCCCACCTTACCCTCGAAACAGCTGCTAATGAAGCCAAGGTCAGCAAGGGCGGCCTTTTCTATCACTTCCGATCCAAGGAAGCTTTGCTCGAGGCCATGATCCGACGCTCGATGCAGCTGCTGGAGAGTGAACACACCAAGGTTGCTGAATCGCTGATCGGGGAGCGAAACGGCAAAATGAAAGCCAACATCATCGGAACTCTTCGCCACCTTGAGGGACAGCGACCGGTATTGACGGCTGTCGTGGCGGCTATCGCGAATGATCCGAAGCTTGTGGCACCGATGCGCGAGTCGTTTCAAAACGAGTTTCAAGACCTCTGTAAACAGTTGAACCTCAGAATGGAGGATGTCGCGGTCCTGTTTCTCGCATCACAGGGATTGCTCTTGATGGAGTTATTAAATCTTTCCTTCCTGACCCCCTCCCAGATTCGAAAAGTCACCGAGCGCATGTTGCAGTTAGTCGAGGAATTCGACCGGTCAAATCATTCCAAGGGTTCGTCTTGCTCGTCTTCGAGTGAGGCGAAATAGAAATCCCTTGGAAACAGAAGCCTTGGCGGCACAAAGGAATCGCTTAGCGAAAAATACTGAACCGGCTGGCTGGTTCAGTATTGCCAGTTTTATTTTATTTCCTTATCCTTAATGATGTCGTTTCCTTTTTTGCAGCATCCCTGAACAGGAAATCTGCTAACTTAAGTCTCTCCCCCCTAAAAATGAAAAAGCTCATCAACTCGCCTGAGAACGTTGTCCTCGAATCAATTACCGGCCTCGGTGCCGCTTTCAGCGATATTATCAAAGTTCACACCAATCCCAATTTCATCACTCGCGCCGATGCCCCCGTAAAGGGCAAGGTCGCCCTGGTTTCGGGCGGCGGAAGCGGCCATGAACCGATGCATGGTGGGTTCGTCGGCCGCGGAATGCTTGACGCGGCGTGCCCGGGTGCGGTTTTCACAAGTCCGACGCCCGACCAAATGTATGAAGCCACAAAAGCGGTGAATGGTGGCAATGGGGTTCTGCACATCGTCAAGAACTACACCGGGGACGTGATGAACTTTGAGATGGCAGCCGATCTGGCGCGCGCGGAGACTATCGAGGTCGAAGCCGTGGTGATCGACGATGATGTTGCCGTGAAGGATAGCCTTTACACGGCCGGACGGCGCGGCGTTGGCGCAACAGTGCTTGCTGAAAAAATCTGCGGCGCGGCCGCCGAGGCAGGTAGTTCCCTCAAAGAAGTTGCTGCCCTTTGCCATAAGGTGAATGCCAACGGTCGTAGCATGGGAATGGCTCTCACTTCGTGTACCGTGCCTCACGTCGGCAAGCCGACCTTCGATCTTCCAGAGGACGAGATGGAGATTGGCATAGGTATCCACGGCGAGCCCGGACGCACCAGAACAAAGCTCAAAAGCGCTGACGAAATTACTGAAATTCTTCTCGGACCGATCGTAGAGGATTTGCCTTTTAAGAGCGGGAATGAAGTTCTCCTTTTTGTCAATAGCATGGGTGGAACACCGCTCCTGGAGCTTTTCGTTGTTTACCGCAAGGCACACGAAATTCTCACGAAAGCCGGGATCAAGGTGACGCGGAGTCTGGTCGGCCCATACATCACCAGTCTGGAGATGGCGGGCACATCGATCACAGTCTTGAAGCTGGATGACGAGTTGACAAGGCTTTGGGATGCACCGGTCTTGACTCCGGGTCTTCGGTGGGGCACCTGATCGGAACGCGACCGAAAGGTCCGGGCGTCCGCATGCGCCATTCCGGGAGCGACTCTCAGCTGGTCTAGATAGCGTTCACAACTACTTGAAGCTATGTGACTTGTGCAAAAAGCTCAAGATGACTCATACGACTTGGTAGGGGCGGATCTCCGAGCCGCCCGTCGAGAACCTGGCTGCCAGCCAGCAACCGGCCGGCTCGGAGATCCGGCCCTACCAACGCCGCAATCTACAACTCGTTGCCACTCAGCCACATTCCACCACCAGTTCCCAGAGAGTTGCTCCCGAATTCGCTAGAAAATTATGTCCAATATTTCCAAAGATAAATTTATCAGCTGGATTGAGCGATATGCCGGACATATCGCAGACCAGAAAGATTATCTAACCGAACTCGATTCCGCGATTGGTGATGCAGATCACGGCGCAAACATGCATCGCGGTTTTCAAGCCGTTCTGGCGAAGAAGGCGGACCTTCAGAACAAAGACGTCGGCGGGTTGTTCAAAATCGTCGCGATGACGCTTATTCAAACGGTGGGTGGGGCAAGCGGTGCGTTGTATGGAACCTTCTTTTTGCAGGCAAGCACGGCCGCCGGTGCTAAACCTGAACTCTCTCCGGCCGAGTTCGGAACCGTACTGGATAAAGGTCTCGCGGGAATTGTATTGCGAGGAAAGGCCGCAGTAGGCGACAAGACCATGGTCGATGCGCTGCAGCCGGCCATCAAAGCTTATAAGTACTCGATCGGGGCTGGAGAGGACCTGCAGAAGGCTCTGGAAAGCGCAACGGTTGCGGCGGAAGAGGGATTGAGATCGACGATTCCAATCGTCGCGCGAAAGGGGCGGGCGAGTTACTTAGGTGAGCGGAGTGCTGGACACGCGGATCCGGGCGCTACTTCGACTGTCCTTCTTTTCCGCGCAGCTGCTGAGACTCTTTCTCTGTAATAGGATCAAAGTAGAATCAACTAACCGAAGCGTTCCCGGTCGCTTGCGACCTGGAGCGCGCATAGCATCCGTTATCGAATGGTAGGACTTGTCCTGGTTTCGCACAGCCGGCCTTTGGCGGAGGCCGCAGTCGACTTGATTCGTCGCACGGTTCACCCCAATCTTTCTATCGCTTGCTCGGGTGGCATCGGCGACAAACGAGAGGAATTGGGAACCGATGCGGTTGAAATTCAGGAGGCGGTTACAAGCGTCTATTCGGAGGAGGGTGTTTTGGTGCTCATGGATATGGGAAGCGCTATTCTTAGCGCAGAGACGGCGAAGGATTTTCTCGACTTTCAACAGCAGGAGAAAATCGTTCTTAGTTCTGCCCCTCTTGTGGAAGGCGGTATCGCCGCCGCCGTTCAAGCGCAGTTGGGCTCCCCGATTTCAGACGTAGCCAAGGCGGCCCGGGAAAGCCTGCTTCCGAAACAGGACCATGTCCAGGATAGCATCCCGGTTGAGGACAAAGGGCTGTCGATCGTTACCCCCTCCGGATCTGAAATCCTGGAGCTCACAGTCGAGAACGAACATGGCCTGCATCTTCGGCCCGCCGCGACTCTGATAAAAACGCTGGCCGCATTTCAAGGAGAGGTATTGATCGAAAATCTGACCGCCGGTCGCGGGCCGGTTGCGGCAAAAAGTCTGGTCGATGTCACGCGACTCCAGATTCGGCAGGGAGACTCCGTCCGCTTCTCGATTTCCTCGCCAGACCCTCAACCCTTGATTGATTCGATCCGGTCGTTGGTTGCAAACCAATTTGGTGAATCTCCACGGCAAGCCGCGGCTTCTGCCAAGCTCGCTGAAGAACCAAAGAAATCCGGTACATTCGGCGTGTCGCGAGGAATCGCGATCGGCCATCCCGCCTTTTTTGCTTCGATTCCCGCCGAAATTCCGACCTACAAGGTTCAGACGGACTCCGAGATCGCTTCGGAAATTTCGCGGCTTCATTTGGCTCTAGACGCTTCGACCGAAGATTTCGACGCCCGGGTCAGCCGCCTGCGATCTTCTCTGCAACCCATTGATCTTGAGATCCTCGAAGCGCAGCGCATGATTTTGCAAGATCCGTCGATCGTCCATGAGGTCGAGCAAAAAATCCGGAAAGATCGCCTGAATTCCGCCGCGGCATGGCACCAGATCCTGGCTCGCCATATCGCGGATCAGGAAAGAGCCGATGATCCTTATTTTCGCGCTCGCGCCGCAGATCTCCGCGAGGTGGAACGGATCGCATTGGATCACATAATTGAGACAGACGCTTCCCCTTTGCAGGAGAAACCATTTACCGACGGTCAAATATTGGTCTGCGACGAACTGACTCCATCTCTTGCCGAAGAGCTTACTCGCCTTGGCATCTTTGGCGTGATTCAACTGCAAGGCGGGACAACGTCCCACGGCGCCATTCTAGCACGCGCTCTCAATCTTCCGGCGATCGGCGGCGCGCAAAGCTATGAGCAAAAGATTCGAACCGCGGGTACAGTCGCTATCGACGGCGCTGAAGGTTCACTCTGGATCGATCCTCCCTCCGATCTTCTTGCGCGGCTTACAGGATTGCAGCAACTTGAATATTCTCAGCTGGAAGAAGCGTTGAAGCAGAGCGAGCAACCGGCCGTAACTTCAGATAGCGTTCAAATCCTCGTAGCGGCAAATGCGGGCTCTGCCCAGGATATCTCCAACGCGCATAAATATGGCGCTGAATCGATTGGACTTTTTCGCTCAGAATTCCTTTTTCAGCATTTTAACCACGAACCGGACGAAGAGGAACAGCTGAACATCTATCGCCGCGCGTTTGGAAGCGACAAGAAAGTCTTGCCTATCACCGTCCGTTTGCTGGATGTAGGTGCAGACAAGCCGCTCAAGTTCTTGCGCTCGCACAAAGAAGCCAACCCTTTTCTAGGTGTGCGAGGGATCAGATTGCTCTTTGCCAATCCGGGATTTTTGCGCACCCATCTGCGTGCCCTGTTGAGGCTCGCTGAATCCGTTCCGCTCAAGCTTCTCGTGCCGATGATCACCGATGTTTCCGAAATCCTCGACCTGAAAAGGCTCCTGGATGAACTGGCGCACGAACTCAGGAACCAGGCACTCCCATGTCATTGGCCAATCCCCCTGGGCGCGATGATCGAAACGCCGGCCGCGGCTCTGTTGATCGATCAACTTATTCCGCATATCGATTTCCTAAGCATCGGCACGAACGATCTGACCCAATATCTGCTCTGTGCGGAACGCGGAAGTCCTGCACTCTCAGCGTTCGCTGACCCGCTCCATCCAGCTGTCATACGAATTTGTGAACAGGTAATCCGAAAGTCGCGTGAAAATGGAGTGGAAGCATCCGTTTGCGGCGAGGCAGCGTCAGATCCCGATGCTATTCCCATCTTGCTGGGATTGGGCTTGCGCGAGTTCAGCGTAACGACGGCAGCAATTCCGGGAACGAAATCTCTGATCCGAAAATTGAACGCCGGGTGGATCTCCAGCCAACTGGCACCAAGAATCACTTCGTTCAGCGCCGCGTCGGATGTTCGAAAATTCTCTAGAAGCCTTACGGCATGAAATATCTTCTCGCTCTTGATCAAAGCACTACGCACGCTCGCGCACTGGTGGTGGATTATCTCGGTCAAAAGGTTTCGGTCGCAGAGAAGGAAATCACCCAGATTTATCCGCACCCGGGTTGGGTGGAACATGATCCCAACGAAATCTGGTCGGCCCAAATCGGTGTCGCTACTCAAGCATTGCGTCAGGCAAACATCGGGCCCGAGAATATTGCTGCCGTCGGCATTACCAATCAACGCGAAACATCGGTGATTTGGGATCGGCAAACCTCGCAGCCGATTGCTAACGCGATCGTTTGGCAGGATCGTCGGACGTCGCCCATGTGCGAAACGATGAAAGCCGACGGTTTGGAGCCGTTTATTCAGCGAAAAACCGGGCTTATGATCGATGCGTATTTTTCCGGCACGAAAGTTCGTTGGCTTCTGGATCACGTCCCTGGCGCCCGGGAGCGCGCTGAGAGGGGTGAACTGGCCTTTGGAACGATCGACTCCTGGCTGATCTGGAAACTCACGGGGGGTCGGTGCCACTGCACAGACGAAACGAATGCGTCTCGAACAATGCTCTATAACATTCGTACGCATAGTTGGGATGATCACCTTCTCAACGCGCTCGGTATTCCAAGGCTGCTGTTGCCAGAAATTAGAGGTTCCAGCGAAATTTATGGCGAGGTGACAACAGGGCTTCGCGGAATCCCAATCGCCGGAAATGCCGGGGATCAGCAGGCTGCGCTTTTTGGCCACATGTGTAACCGGCCGGGAATGGTGAAGAATACCTATGGTACCGGTTGTTTCATGCTCATGAACACGGGGTCACAGCCGATCGTTTCAAAGAACAAATTGGTTACGACTGTTTCCTGGCGAATTAATCACAAAACCGAGTATTCCCTCGAAGGCAGCGTCTTCAGCGCAGGCGCTGTGGTTGAGTGGTTACGGGACGGATTGGGAATCATCCGATCGGCTGACGAAGTTGAACAACTCGCCGCTACGGTGAAGGACAACGGAGGCGTCTATTTTGTGCCCGCCTTTGCCGGTTTGGGGGCCCCTTATTGGGATCCGTATGCACAGGGACGGATCGTTGGCTTGACGCGAAGCACAAAGGCTGGCCACATCGCTCGCGCAGCCCTTGAAAGTATTGCCTATCAGGTGACGGATATCCTCACGGCGATGGAATCCGATTCCGGCATCCAGCTTTCCGACCTGCGCGTCGATGGTGGCGCCTGCAAGAACAAACTGCTCATGCAGTTTCAAGCGGACATACTCGGGGTTCCTGTCGTCAGCCCGAAGAATGATGAAACAAAGGCAATGGGTGCCGCTTACCTGGCGGGTCTGGGCGTGGGCTACTTCAAATCGACTGGGGAGATCAGCTCCCAATGGAAGGCTGGCGAAACTTTCACTCCGCGCATGAGTCAGGACCGGCGCGAATCGTTGCGCTCCGGATGGAGCAAGGTTTTACATGGTACGAGGCCGGATATCCACGCGAACCTCCCCTGATGAATCCGAGATTCAAGTTGTGGCTGGCATTGGCCGTGGCTCTCCTCACTCCTCTCGTCTCCCACGCGCTAACAAAACCCAGGATCATCGTGGTGACCCATGGCCAGGCCGCGGACTCATTTTGGTTGATTGTCAGAAACGGCGTAGAAATTGCCACCGAAGAAACGGGCAGCGACGTTGAATATCGTGCTCCTGAGAAATTTGATGTGCAGGCAATGGCGCAACTAATCGATGAAGCCGTCGCATCCAAACCCGATGCCCTCGTCGTGTCGATTCCCGACGCTGCCGCATTATCAAGATCCATAAAGGCTGCGGTCGCTGCAAAAATTCCTGTGATCTCGATTAACTCCGGGTTGGAGGTATCCCGCCAACTCGGGTGTCTCATGTACATCGGTCAAGATGAGGGAGCCGCAGGTCGCAAAGCGGGTCAAAAGATGAAAGCAATGGGAGTCAAGGAAGCCATCATTTTAAACCAGGAGGTTGGAAATTTTGGGCTTGAACAGCGAATTAAAGGCTTCCGGGCAGGGTTCGAAGGTCCGTTTCATCACGTTCAGGTTCTCGCGGTCAAAATGGATTTCGGAGAATGCCAGAATCTGGTTCGCGACTATTTGCAGAGGAACCAGAATGTCGACGGGATTATGGCTCTCGGCTCAACAGCTGCTGAACCGGCTTTGGCAACCATCGTTCAGCTCGGAAAAATGGGCCAGATCAAACTATGCACATTCGACATTTCTCCGGCTGTCATGGCCGCCCTCGCGAAGAAGCAAATCGAATTTGCGATTGACCAACAGGAATGGTTGCAAGGTTATCTCCCCATTGTATTTCTCGCCAACTACATCAGGTACGGCTCGATCCTGCAGAATGATTTTATTCTCACCGGCCCAAGTCTTGTAACATCGGAAAACATCGGAAAAGTCGTCAATCTTCTAAGCCTCGGATTTCACTGAATGAACCACATTCGGCTTCGAAACCGGAATCATCCCTTTGTTGCTGGAGGGCTGCGCTCCGTCGCAGCCGCGCTCTACGAAGCCAGCATCCTTCACCACAGCGCCGAGGGAACCGGCGACCAGGGCATTCAGTTTCCACCAACAATCCCAGGGAAGGACCGCCCAGTGCCGATGTACCGGGCAACGTAATCGCCAAACCGAGCGACGCGCCCGCGGCTAGGAGTATCGACCAAAACGAAGCCCCGATTACCTACAACGGTCCCGGTGCGGGTATCAAAAATCATGATTCCCTTTAAGTCGGCTTCGGTGTGATGTCTCCCCGGCGACTTAGAGAAAAAGGAGCTTGTTGTTTGCGACTTTATCAACTTGGGCCAAAGATCCTGCACAATTTCGCTTTCGAAAATCTTTGAAGTTTCGACAGCAAGATAAACCGGATTGGAGCCATAACGATTCGCATTCTTCGCCCAATAGTTCCGCGCTCGTTGCCCGGCCAAACGGATTTCATTCGGCCCAGGAAAATAGGTATCAATCGCAAAGTTACGTTGATCAATCATTTCGCCGCTTGAACGCGGGGCAAAACCCACCACAAGCAACAAGACGACCAAAACAAAAACCCAGGGGCTGGTACATCGAGTCATAAATAGGAGCTATACCGTTGGCTTCAAAAGGATCCGTATGCGAGACGTACCTGAGGAGCATATCCGGTTTAGATATGCTCGTCGTTCGTGGCTTGAAAATCAACCAACTCGCGGGCGGCGGGATGCCTCCTGCTTATAACTCGCCGCACTGGACATCGAAACTCTGCAATCCGATCGCAAATTTCCACCCGAATCGCGCCTCTGTCCAATTCACCGATTCCTTGAACCAAGGATAATCGTCCCAGCGACCCTCGAGCGTGTCTGGCGAACCGCCATGTGCTTTGCCTTGGCCTGCGAATAGGTCAGTCCAAGCCCAAGTAGCCGGCCTAAGCGCCAATTGCGGCCGGCTTGACAAGTGACACACAGGTCGCCTGTACCGGCTAATCCGGCGACGCTCGCCTGGTCTCAGCCAAGACAACTCGCGAGTATTGAGAGCTCAGCGAGCGCTCGGGTGAACAGGAGCCGCTGCAAGATTGTGCATCAGTGCTCCGTTTTCGGCCCTCCCCATACATTCGAGTCCACCGTTTACGGCGCCGAAGATTTATTTGGGAATGATGTATCCCGAGTTTAGTTTGTGGTGGAGAATTGCGACGGCTCAGCAGAGCTTCGCCCTACCGCTGCAGGGTCATGTTTCCATGGCGCATCAATGGTAGGGCGAGCCTTCCGGCGAGCCGCGTTTCGGGACAAAAGCTCGGGTGCCCAGTCCTTAGGTATCGATCTAGATATGCTCGTCGCTCGCGCCTGAAAAACAGCCGACTGACCTGCGGCGACATCACCATTATATGCGAGACGGCGCACTACTATTCGTTGAGAATAGATTAATCGTTCAGCCGGAATTTTTAGCGGTATTAACTGTCACAAGATAGCTGCGAACAAAAATTATCCATTCTTCCCCTCAACCCATGAAACTCGATCCCATCGTTCATCAAATCGACTTTAAGAATCGACGTGCACTTGTTACCGGTGCCGGAAAGGGAATTGGCAGAGAAATCGCCGGCATGCTGACTCGCTTTAATGCGCGAGTCATCGCACTCAGCAGAACCGAGAAAGACCTTCGAAGCCTCAAGGAAGAGATCGGTTGCGAAACGATCATCGCGGACCTTGCCGATCCCGTGTCCGCGAAGCGAGCAGCGGAGTCGGCGGGGGACGTTGATCTTCTCGTGAACAACGCCGGCATAGCGATTCTGCAGCCTTTTCTCACCTCCACCGTTGAGGCATGGGATCTAACGATGGCGGTGAATCTAAGATCGGTCGCTATCATTTCACAGGTGATCGCCGCCCAAATGATTGAGCGCGGTATTCGAGGTTCAATTGTGAACGTTTCCAGTATGGCGGCATTTCAGGCACTCGAAAAACATGCTGCCTATTGCGCTTCCAAGGCTGGGCTGGACCAGTTGACCAAAGTGATGGCCGTGGAGCTTGGCAAACATGGCATTCGCGTTAACTCTGTAAATCCCACAGTCGTATTGACTGAAATGGGGAAACGGGCGTGGAGTGATCCTGAAAAAGGGGGACCGATGCTTCAGCGAATTCCATTGGGCCGATTTGCGGAGTGTGAGGATATAGCGTCGGTGGTTTGCTTCCTGCTGAGCGATGCCGCAGCGATGCTCAATGGATTGGCCCTTCCAATAGACGGTGGATTTCTAGCGACCTGATCGACGGCACGCACCAGCAACTTCATTGGCCGTTCTGGTCTTGGAGGGCTAGGGTCCCTCGTAGCCGTTGCGAGTAACATGGCCTCAATTCGATTACAAAGCTTTGATGCGCTCCTTACGAGCTTCCGAAAGATCCTTAACCGCAGAAGTTGCTGAGGATGACTTAAGCTCCTTGCCGCCCGTTAACCTTGATAATGCCGTCGGCAAACCCAGGAGCGAAGTGATCACGGCATCCGGTTCAACCAATTGGTCCAAGGTTGGCGCCGGAGGAGCGTCGCCGCGCAACAGCCACACGGTCCGCATTCCCAATCGCTGAGCCGGTCGGATGTCGCTCTCGAGACGGTTACCCACATGCACCACGCGGCTCGGCGAAACGCCGGCGGTTTTCAGGGCGTATTGGAAGATCCTCTCATCGGGCTTTTCCACCCCAACGAAGTCTGCGAGGGCAATGACGGCAAAAAGGTCCTCGATACCGTCCCGTCGCAACGCCTTAAGAGCCGCCTCACCCGAGTTTGCTACTAGGCCCAATTTGAAGTGGTCAGCCAGCGCTTTCAACGCAGGTTTCACATCCGGATAAAGGGCCGACGCTGGGTATTCCCAGTAGACCTTTGCGAGGGTCGTCAGCCTCTCGCGATCCCGATTAGGAACAAAATGGTTCGCGATGGCAGTGCGCAACGAACCCGACGCCTTCATCCGTTCGGCATCATAAACCGCCCAGAATTCCTGTTCCTGGGCCTTCGGATCAATCTCGTGAACGGCCCGGAGCAACGCCCTCGTGTAAGTTGAGTCGTCATAAATTGTCCCCCCCAGGTCAAACAGCACCAGATCGATGTCGTGCTGGCCCGCCAGAGCAGCCATCGCCGGGGGATGGTCCAGCAGACCCGCAGACGCGCCAAACGCTGCCTCGCCAATGCCACTCCACCCAAGGGTCCCGCGTTCCACTTCGTCCGGCAACGTCAGGAACAGAGCCAGCAACGCACTGAGCCCATAAAGCCCGGCGAAGATCCACATCACCCCTTCAACCCCAAGCGGCCCAATGAAGACGCCAACGATCGCCGGACCAAGCAGAGCGCTTGCCCCCGCCCCGAGGTTTAGCATCGAGATGGCCGCACCTTTGTTGTCCGGCGCCAAGAGTGGCATGATGGCGGTGAGCGGGACGTAGCCAGCAAGGGTTGCCCCGTAAAGAACGGCAACCACGACGGCCAACACGAAATTTCCCCGGTGTGCAACTGGCACGTAGTAAAGCAGAAGCGTCGTGATCGTGCAACCCATCCCGCCAACATAGGCAACCGTATGCCGCCAACCGAGTTTGTCCCCAACGATTCCCGACAACAGGCTCGCAACCATGTTGCTCAGGAACATATAGCTCAGCAACTGCAGCCATTGGCTAAGATGCAATCCGACATCGGTTGTGAAAAAAGTTGGCAAGAATACCAAGAAACCGAATTGCGGGGCGGTGTTGATCATGCGCACGACACAGCCAATCGCCGTCTTTGGCTTTTTCCAGGCAATCGAAAAGCTGGAGAAAAGTGAATCGCGCGTCTTCTTTTGAGGCGCGCCCGGCGCAGATAGGCCGGCTCTTCTTGGCAGTCCCGAAAGAGCGACAACACCGCCGGCAATCACCATCGCAAGCGAACACCAGAAGGTCACGTACTCGCCGACGTGAGGAATGAGCAGACTAGCAACAAAAGCACCCAAGGTCGGCAGTCCTGCGCTGAAAGCAAACCAAAACCATCCAACGGCGGATCCGAGCCGCTTCGACGGAGTAACGTTCGTAATCAAAACCAGGAAGCCGTAGGCAAACAGCGGGTAGCCAAAGCCCCGGAGCCCGTAGCTCACGAGCAGGGCAGGGAAATTACCCGTCGGGAGCGAGAAGCCCAAAAAGACGATCTGGAATGCGGTCCAGGTCAGAAGACCGATCCACATCACCAAACGCGGTCCCCACACATCGGCCAAAGCGCCCGAATAGCGACCCCCCATTGTCGCGAACGCGCCATAAACCGTGAATATCAACGCGATTTTTCCCTGGGAAATCCCCTCGCCGTGAAGGTAATGAGCCAGGTACCCTGACTCCACCCCGTCCCCCATCATGAACAGCAACAGGCCGACATAGCCCCACGCGAGTTCGCGCGGGATGCTCAGGTACTCGATAAGAGAGTTCCGTGCCAAGGAAGAAGGAGAGGCTTGCAAATCCGAAGCCATGCCAAGCATCTTAACCCAACTTAGTTAGCACTTCCGCTGCAAAAATCGCGTGCCCTGGCTTCCTCCCAAAAAGGATTATTCCTGCCGCCCCGTCCCACCGCACCGCGCATAAACTCGGCGTAGTGCGACTGGTAAACTATGCTACAAGCCTTTGCTCGTCCTGCACGTCAAAGAGATGGGGGTCCTGGTCATCAAAGCTCAGATGCAACACAGCCCCGGCGAACTTCAAGCCGCACTTGCCGGAGCCGGGCAGACCGATAAAAGAGTGCTGGGATATTCCTCGATACGCTTAGCGCCAGAGCCTACAAAGCTGCCAAAAGGAACGGAGAGTTCGTCGTGGCTGGATTTGGGCTGCTCGTAAAACAGAAGAGGATGGCCCCCACCGGGGTTTGTCCCTTAAAAAACAGAAGATCGAGAGAGTGGTCGCCGCGGCGGTGGGCTAAGAATGCTCTGCATTATGGAACGCCTTCCATAATTGTCCACCTGCTATCGGAACCCCATCGGTAAATTCGCGGGACGAGAGCCTCTCGACAATTTGGTTCGGATAATTCTTGAAAACGTTTCAACCGAGTCGCTATAAGTTGATGTTGCAGCTACTCCCCCCGCCCTTGAACGTTCCATGGAGGCTACCATCCTAAGCGTCGCGAAACTCGCCGGTGTCGCACCGAGCACTGTATCGCACTACATCGAACATAGCGCGCCGGTTTCGCCGGGCACCGCGCAAAACGCTGAGCGGGCGATTGCCGCGTTGAGTTATCGGGTGAACCTCGGCGCGAGAAGTCTACGGCTACGGACAACACATTCCGTCGGGTTCGTTATTCCGAATATTGGCGGGAAGGCGGTGGAGTTATTGCTTCAGCGGATCAACGAGAAAGAGCGCTTTGCCAATAAGGCTCCGAGCAATGTGATCAATTCCCCGCTCCATGTTCGGGGATCAACAGCAGCCCCAGCGGAAGGGAGGTAACCTGACAGCCAAAACACAGCGAATTCGGGAAGCCCTTGTTCGACACATCGTTCGTGAACCATCGCGAAACGGCGGTGAAAAAGGTGAGGATTAAAACGCACCTGTATTTCGAAACTCACTAACGCAGGTGCATTTTCAGTTGACAGGATACAGACAGGACGCAGTCGTTGCGCTCATTCCCACCCCGGGTTTCGTGTCGGATTGGCCGACTGCTGCCAATAAGCAAATAGTTACGTCTGCTAACCCATTAGTTAACTTGCCCAGAAAGAGATAATATTAAAGTCTTAGAGTCCGTCGATCATTAATCGATATCCCCTACTATGAAGAAGAAATTCCTCTGCATGTTATGTGTTGGAGTTGCCTTCTCGTCGGTCGGCCTGAGCGTTGCTCAAGCCTGGTCCCTCGAGGAAGCGGCGAAGGATTACAAAGGAACAGAGATCAAGGTGATATTCCTCGATCGTCCGGGTTACAGGGCGGCGATCAAGATGTTGCCGGAATTCGAGCAGAAGACTGGCATCAAAGTGTCCTATGAGATCGTTCCGTACGAGAACAGTCGTGAAAAAGAAGTCCTGGACTTTAGCGCACAGGGCGACCTAGCGATTGCGCTCGTGGACCTTGTCTGGATCGGTGAATACGCCGAATCCGGCTGGATTGTCCCGATCGACGATCTGCAAAAGAAGTTTCCGAACCTGGTTGATCCCGACCTGGATCTAAAAGACTTCTTCCCGCTGTTATTGAACGCGTTTGGCACCTGGAACGGTAAAACTTACGGATTACCTTTCGATAACTATTCAGGTCTCCTCTATTACAACAAAGACATGCTGAAAGCGGCCGGCTTCGATAAGCCGCCAGAAACGTGGGACCAACTTATTAACGACTACGCTCCGAAGCTCACAAAGGACGGCAAGTACGCGTTCGCATTGCAGTCGCGGCGCGGCGAGACGCAATCTTGCGATAGCTTCATGCGTTTCATCTGGCCTTGGGGCGGCTCTCTGCTCGATTCTAATTTCAAGTGCAACCTCTCGGATCCGAAAACGCAAGCGGGACTCGAGTTCCGTTTAAGGCTGATGAAATACATGCCGCCGGGCATCGTGGACTTCGACCACAGCGAGGCAGTCAATGCCCTCGCCCAAGGTCAGGTTGCGATGATCACCGAGTGGTCAGCGTTTTATCAGACACTGGTCGACCCGAAGACTTCGAAAATCGTCAATTCGCTCGGGATTGCACCCGAACCGAAGGGTCCGGACGGCCGTAAACCCGCGCTCGGCGGATTCTCGCTCGCTGTGACGACTCAGGTCGATGATAAGAAAAAAGGAGCTGCCTGGCTATTCATCCAGTGGGTAACATCCAAAGCCAAGGCGAAGGAGTATGTGGAAAACGGCGGTGTCAGCGGGCGCCAATCGACCTACCAAGACAAAGAACTGGTGGCAAAATACCCATTCATTGCTCCAATGGTCGAATCCTGGCAGCAGGGTGTGCCAGAGTTTCGCCCCCGGTTCGCAGAATGGCCCCAGCTCTCAGACATCATCGCCGAGTGGGGCACCAAGATGATGGATGGACAATCGACTGTAAAGCAGGCATCGGCGCAGATTTGCAAACTGGTGGAGGACACACTCAAGAAAGCCGGCTATTACAACGGTAAGAAGCCGTTGGCACAATGAGACGCGAGAGCGCCGACGGTCTAGCGCCGAACTTTCTGTTCAACGGTGGCCCCGCGTGAGCGGGGCCAAACCGGGCCGCTTCGCGAGCCTCCCTCCGCATATGTCGGATTTCACCGGCTACGCTACAAAGATCAACGCCGAGGATGAAAGCGAATACAGGAAAGAAAACCTACTCTCCCGGGGCCTGGTACTTCCTTGCCCCGGCGGTGATTGTATTGTTCTTCGTGGGGATTTTTCCTCTGCTCTTTGCGGTCTGGAACTCATTGCACCAGTTTATCTTGCCGAAAGTCCATTCGCAGGGGAGTTTTTTGGGGATCTGGCCGCTCTTCGACGCGCCTTTTAACTGGTTCGGAAACTACCTGGCGCTTCTCACGGACCAATCCTTCCGGGAAGCGCTCGGTCGAACCTTGCTTTTCCTCGTTGTCAACTTGCCGATTCAGTTGGCGCTCGGGCTGGCGATTGCGTTGCTTTTGCATAGACCCGGAAATGAGCTCTTGAAGAAGATAGGTCGAGTTGCGCTGGTCATTCCTCTGGCCACCACCTTCGCTGTCGTAGGGCTGTCGGGCCGGCTCATGTTCAATCTGGACTTTGGGGTGTTAAACTATTTCTGGAGCCTGATTTTTGCGCATAAGCTTGATTGGCTGGCTGATCCGGACCTCGCCTTCGTTTCCATCTCGATAATGGAAGACTGGCAATGGACCCCGTTCTGCGCCCTGATCTTGTTTTCGAGCCTGACGATGGTCCCGCTCGAAATTGAAGAAGCGGCTCGCCTCGAAACGGAAAAATGGTGGCATATACTCTGGAAGGTACAACTCCCGTTCATGCTGCCCGGCATAACCGTAATCCTGATTCTACGAACTGCGGATATTCTTAAGCTGTTTGACGTCGTTTATACGATGACTCGCGGGGGACCCGGTTCGGCTACTGAACTCATAAGCGTGTATATACAACGTATCGGCTTCCGCGTTTTCGACCAGGGGATGGCTTCGGCACAGGCTGTGGTGTTGTTGATCATTGCTACCATTCTATCCCGCCTTTATGTGAAGTACGTTTACAAGGAGATCTGAAGACCATGAAAACAAGCGAATCTAGGCGAAGAAAGGGCCTGCAACTTGACGACATACTCCACTTCGTGGCCCTGCTTTTGGTAATATTGGTTTGCGTTTTCCCGTTTTACTGGATGGTCACGGCGTCCTTCAAGCAGCAACCGGCGATCCTCGCATCGACCCCTCAATTCCTTTTCCAACCGACGTTGGAAAACTATGTGAACGCCTTTAGCAAGTTCGACATTCTAAAGAGCCTGCAGAACTCGTTGTTTGTCGCTTTGGTGACAGTCCTGATTTCGCTGGTGCTCGGAACGCCGGCCGCCTACGCGATTGCCCGGTTCGAGTTTAAAGGGAAGCGGGACATCTGGTTTTGGTTTATCTCGAACCGAATGCTCAGTCCGATCGTTGTGGCGCTCCCGTTTTTTCTCATCGCCCGCAACTTCAGACTCCTGGATACGACGTGGGCACTTATCCTCATTTACCTCACGTTCAACGTGCCAATCGTGGTCTGGATCTGTGCTGACCAGTTCCGCAATATTCCAAAAGAGTTGGACGAGGCAGCGACACTCGAAGGCTACAACTCGTTTGCGATATTTTTAAAGATTGCGCTGCCGCTGGCCACACCCGCACTCGCTGTCTCGGCAATCTTCAGTTTTATCTTCTCCTGGAACGAGTTGCTCTACGCCCTGATACTGACAAGAACCGAGGCCAAGACCGCGCCGGTCGTCGCCACAAGCTTCATGAGCGGCTATGAACTGCCTTGGGGCCAGATTATGGCCACGGGCACCTTGGTGGCCATGCCGGTGATCATATTTAGCATGATCGTCTCGCGTCAACTGGTCCGCGGTCTCACGGCCGGAGCGATTAAGTAGCGGAAGGATAATGATCTGCTGAAGAACGGGTGCTTACCGGGCAGATTTGCCGGCGGCGGCTTCCGGGTTGATGCAGTGTTCGAGCGGTTCACCGTGAAGGAAGCGGCGAACCTCACCGGCGGCGATCTGCGCGGCTCTCTCGGCGGTCTGCTTGCTGGCACCCGCAACGTGAGGCGTCATCACGATGTGCGGAGTTGTCAGCAGGCGCGAGTCCGCCGGGATCGGCTCTTCGGGAAACACGTCGAAGCCGGCACCCCAGAGGTGGCCGTTGTCGAGCGCGTCGCAAACTGCGTTGTAATCGACGAGCGTGCCGCGCGCGCAGTTGATAAGCACCGACCCGGCAGACATCACGGCGAGCTGTTTCGCGCCGATCATGCCCTGGGTTTCGGTTGTGGCCCGCGCGTGCAAGGAAACGATGCGTGAGCGGGAGAGCAGTTCGTTAAGTTCGACATTTTGCGCCAGGTCTCCCAAGGTCTCAGGCTTCACATAGGGATCGTAGACGAGCACGTGACACCCGAAGCCGCGGAGCATCCGGGCCACGCGGGTGCCGATCGCGCCGTAGCCGATCAACCCGGCGGTGGAATCTTCCAGCTCCAGCCCGCACTTGTCGTATTCGTAGTAATCGCCGCGCCATTCGCCTAGCGCGAGCGCAGCATGCGTTTCGGGAATGCGGCGCAGAACCGCGAGGATCAGGCTCATGGTGTGCTCGGCGGTGGCCGTGGCGTTGCGGCCGGGGGCGTTGCAGACGAGCACGCCGTGCTGGGTAGCAGCCTTGACGTTAGCGTTGGTCGGACCTCCGCGAGCAATGACGGCAAGTTTCAGGTCGGGCGCGCCTTCGAGAACTTTCTTCGTGAGAGGAGCATGGTTTGCCACATAGATGCTCACCCCTTGAAGAGCCTGGATGACCTCGTCCTCCGAGCCAGACGCTTCCGTGACCTCACCGATCTCGCCAAACGGCACGCCCGGCCAAGGGGATTGATACTCGCGGAACTCAATGGCGGTCTTCACTTCGGCGCGAATCGCGTCGGCAAAGATGGAAGGCAGGATGAAGTGATCGCCGGCGACAAGGATGCGTGTGTTCATTATGTTTGTTTGGGAGGTTAGGTCTGTGGTCCGCCGGCCGTGCCCAGCGGAGAGTTGTATTGCAGGAGAGCGGCGTTTTCATCCTCAAATCCGATTTCGGTCAGCGCACCATTGCGGACACCCGGAAAAACCGTCCGGTAACGCGCCAGCGGAATACTAAACAGGGAGCAGAGCGCCAGGCGGATGAGCGTGTTATGCGCGACGACCAGCACGCGCCCGTGCGGGTGCGCGGCGGCGATGTCGCGCAGAGCTGACACCCCGCGGCAAGCAGCCTTATGCGGGTCTTCGCCGCCGGGCATCGGATAAGTCGCGGGATCGGTTTTGAAGCGCCGGATTTCCTCGGGAAAAAGCTGCTCCGCCTCGGCCATGGTCTTGCCCTCGATCTGGCCGAAGTCGATCTCGCGCAGGCGTTCGTCAATCCGCGGCTCAAGGCCCGCCGCGCGCGCGGCCGGGGCAGCCGTTTCGCGTGAGCGATTCAGCGGAGAGCACCAGATCGCCGCCAGCCCGGCCTCGGATGCCCATGCGGCAAGTCGCTCGGCCTGCGCATAGCCACCCGGGTCCAATGCCACGTCGGAAGTGCCGGCATAGCGGTTCTCAGCGTGCCAGACGGTCGCCCCGTGGCGAACGAGGAAGAGGTGTGTCACACGGCGGCCCTCCGGTGGGCGTGTTGCGCGACGGCTGGCGTCTCCCAGCCCCGACGGGCGAGTTCATCGACCAGCCGCAGGTACGACTCGCGGAAGCGTCCGGCGTGGTCCGGGCGCGGGTCGATCACCTCGCGAATGCGCACCATCGCGCGGGCAACGTCAGCCACCTTGCGCCCGGCCGCCGCCGCCAGAACCGCCATGCCTAAAGCCGCCTCGGCGTTCTCCGGCAGGGTAACCGGGCTGCCGAGCACGTCCGCCCGCAACTGGCACCAGTACCGGCTCTTCGCCCCGCCGCCGGTGAGCACGAATGGGCCGCCGACCGGCGCGCCGAGCATGTCCAGGTAGTCAAAACAGAGACGCTCGATGAACGCCACGCCTTGGAGCAGCGCGGCATACTGGTCGATCTCGTCGGCGGGTCGGCCCAGGGTAAAACCCTCCGCTTCCGGCGCGATGAAGGGGAAACGTTCACCGCGTCCGTGCAGAGGGTAGGTGACCACGCTTGCCGGCTCCCTCTCGGCAGCCTGTGTCCCGAGCGCTTCCAGATCGCGCTCGGGGAAACGCTTGGAGATCACTCCCGCGCCAGCGCTCGAAGCGCCGCCGGGTAGCCAGTTGCCATCGGGCGAACGGTGTGAATACACGACCCCAGCCGGGTCCTTGATCAGATCGGGCGTCACCCCTTTGAGGACGAGCGTGGTGCCCAGCACGGAGTTCCAGCTTCCGACGCTCAATGCCCCCGCACCCATCTGTGCCGCACAACCGTCCGTCATGCCTGCGATGACCGGCGTGCCTTGCGGGATGCCCGTCTGCGTAGCCGCCTCCGCGCTCACCACCCCTAGAGCGGTCCCGGCACGCACCACGGCTGGCAGAATTTCGCCGGGCACTCCAAGCGCGGCGAACACCTCGCGCGGCCAGCGTTCGTTGATCAGGTCCACGCCGGTTTTCAGCGCGTTGCTCGTGTCCGTGGCGACCTCGCTGCCGACTAGCCGACGGTTGATAAAATCGGTCTGGTGCGCCAGGCGCGTCCCGGCGGCCAAGCCACGATGTTGACCCAACAGCCAGAGCAATTTCGGCAAACCCCAAGGCGCCTGCATCCGGTTGTAGCCCAGCGTGGCCCAAACCGCCGCGCCGGCCTCGTTGGCGCGTTTGGTTTCCTCAAACGCCCGGGTGTCATCGTACATCAACCCCGGCGTCAACGGCCGGCCGCCGCCATCAACAAGCAGGATCGTGCCCGACGTGCCATCCACTGCGACACCATAGATGGTCAAGCCGGCAGGCAGCGCAGCAAGAGCCACTCGGGAAGCGGCTGAGATGGCGCGCCACCATTCCTCGGGGTCCTGTTCGTGCCGGGGTCCGTTGCGGCGGCTGGTCAGTTTGTGCGAACCGGCGGCCAAGGTCTCGCCGGTACCGGAAACAACCATGGCGCGCACACTTTGAGTGCCGAGATCCAGTCCGAGCCAGGCAGCGTCCGAGGATTGCTTTAATGCCATAAAGAAAGGGCCTTGCAAGTAAATCAGGCTGCCGCCGGACTCAATCGAGCGCCGCCATCCGCCATCTGTTTCCAGATGGGCAACGTGTTCTCGCGGATGGCGAGGAATTGCTCGAACAACTCATCGTAACGGGCGTGCGATTCTTTGTGCGGCTCGAACATGTCCCGGATTTGCAGATAATCCTTGGTTGCGCTGGAAAAATCCGCCTCTTTGCCCACGGCGACCAATCCCGCAATGAAAGCCCCCTTCGCACCGACTTCCTGGTCCACGGTGCGAAAGGTTGGCGTGCCTGTGACGTCAGCAATCAGTTGACACCATACTTCGCTCTTCGCACCACCACCGCACAGGCCGCAAACGTGTAGGGGAAAGGGCACCTCTTGCGATGCCTGCAAACAATCGCGGATGACCAGAGACAATCCTTCGAGCACCGCTCGGGCGATATGCTCCCGGCCGTGTTCGAACGACAACCCGAAAAGCGAGCCGCGGGCGCCAGTGTTCAGGAACGGTACGCGCTCGCCGGCGGGAGAAAAGTACGGCAGAAGGCAAAGGCCGCCCGCACCCGGCGCGACTTTGGAAGCCAGTTGACTAAGGTCCGATGGCTCGCTGAGACCAAGCTGTCTTACCGCCCAATGGATAACCTCGCCCCCGGCCAGGGTTGGGAAGGCGCGCAGGTACAGCCCCGGCGGACCGAATGGGATAGTCAACCCGGACGGTTCCCCTTCCAGGTTGACGTGGTCCATAACAAGCTCAGTACAAAGCGTCGTACCGAGAATGCTGCACGCCTGCCCGTCGCTGACCGCGCCGACACCGATGGCCGTTGAGGCAACATCATAAGGCGACATGACCACAGGCAGCCCTGCCGGCAGACCCAATTCGGCAGCCGCCGCCGAACGCAGCTCGCCGATGCGCTGGTCATTGGCAAGTACATCCGGCAACAACCGCTCGGCCCACTCCAGGTCGTAGAGTTGAAGGAGTTCGCGGGAATAGCGCCGCTCGCGCACGTCGAAAAATGGCACGGATGCGTCTGACTCATCGATGGCCATCCGGCCGGTCAGATTGTAGAAAATCCAGCCGTTGCAGCAGAGCGACTTGTAAGAACGCTCCATGCGATCGGGATCATGTTGCTTGAGCCAGGTGAAGAGGGCGTTGGGAAGGCCGGCGAAGGCCTGCGAGCCGTTGCAGCGAAAGGCTTCCTTCAATACGCCTGCCCCTCGCCAGCGATCAACAATCGTGGCGGACCGCGCGTCGTTCCACAGGATTGCAGGGCCGGTAGGGTGACCGTCGGCATCCACCAGCCAGCAACCATCCCCCTGAGCCGTCAGCGAGATAAGGCGTACCGGATCGGACAGTTGGCTTACAACAGTGCGGACCGTGAAGGCTGCCGCGTCCCACACAGAATACATGTCTTGCTCGGAAAAGCCGGGTGCGGGACGCAGCACTTCCGTTTCCTGGCGGGCAAGGGCGATCTCGGTGCCGCGGTCGTTGAAAGCGACCGTCTTGATGACCGAGGTACCGACATCAACGCAGATCGTAGCCATAAACCATGTAAATTTGGGGAGAGATTTGCAGGATGTCAGCCACCGCTGTTCATGGATGGGACTCTCTAACGACCGAAGTTCGTTACGACGAGTATGCCCCGAAGCCCTATTTTAGCGGCTTCGCCGGGATAGCGTTCCCCTCATCGCCAAAAAGGTAAATCCTGTCCGCGGGCAGATAGAGTGTAACGCGTTCTCCACGGTTCGGACCGTGTGAACCGTGCAGCTTGACCATGATTAGTGGTGCTCCGGGAGCGATTTCGACATGCAGGTAAGTCTCGCCGCCGAGATTCTCTACAATGTTCACGATTCCCTTAACCGAAGTGCACGATACTCCGTCTTCCAGCTCGATATGTTCGGGTCGCACGCCGACCGTTATCGATTCGTTTAGTTTCCAACCATCCGCCTGCAGTGGCAGTGTAAGCGTACCAATCCCGTCAACTGCGCAGGAAATCCCTTTCGGGTTCGAAGCACCGGCCTTGCCGGCGAGAAAGTTCATCTGCGGCGATCCAATGAAACCAGCCACAAACTTGTTCACTGGATGTTCGTACAGGAGCATCGGCCTTCCGAACTGTTCGATGCGACCGTCCTGCAAGACCACTATTTTATCCGCCATGGTCATTGCTTCCACTTGGTCGTGAGTAACGTAGACCACCGTGTTACGAGTTTCATAGTGCAGGTTGAGCAGCTCTACTCGCATCCGTACTCGAAGCTTGGCATCCAGGTTGGAAAGCGGCTCATCGAAAAGGAATAATTTTGGTGCCTTCACAATACAGCGCCCGATGGCGACCCGTTGACGCTGACCCCCTGAGAGCTGCTTGGGTTTGCGGTCCAGCATTTTCTCCAGGTGCAAGAGCGCCGCAGCACGCTCAACGCGCTTTCGGATATCGTCTTTCGAAACACCGTGCAACTGCAGCCCAAAGGCAATGTTATCAAAGACGCTTAAGTGCGGGAACAACGCGTAGTTTTGGAACACCATAGCCAAGTTTCGCTTCGATGGATGGATATCGGTGATGTCCTGGCCATCGAGCACGATTCTGCCGCTACTGACCGTTTCGAGACCGCAGATGGAGCGAAGAAGGGTACTCTTTCCGCATCCCGATGGTCCGACAAAGACGACGAATTCCTCTCTTTCAACCTGAAGATCGATGCTCTTCAGAGCGTGAAACGAGTCGTAATGTTTCTCGATCTTAGTCAGTTCCAAGTAAGCCATCGGGTGAAGCCTCTCAAGGTTAGATTTTTTTTGGGGGGCCAACAACGCTGCGGACGGGCGGCCGCTGAAAGAAACCAATTGAATATTAGTTTCGCTCACTCTGCGAGGTTTTGCTCGTTTTTTTTGATCGTTCTGGAGGCAAATCCCACAAACATGTCGACCACCTCTGGCAGGGAACCTTGGCGCCGCGCAAGAGGCAACGGTTCGGATTTGAGCCTTCCTCCAGTAGCCGATCAGAATGAAACAAACGGCGTAAATAAACGCCCAGAGGAAAAGAAGCATGGGGATCGATCCGGCCAGATTACAAAAAGGAAATGCCTGGTTATAAGCCGCGATCGCAACATTTAATGTAAGGTCTCCTGGACCGCCGCGTGTTGAAGCAAAGATAATTGCGAATTCCTGCGGGAAGTCATCAACCGGAAAATCAACGCGATTAACAAAACCGGGGCTAGCATCGGCAGCGTCAGGTTACGAAAAACGAACCACGCCGAACCGCATCAATCAGCGCAGCTTCGTACGGAGATTTCGGCAAGGAACGCAGACCGGCGAGCGCCAGGATGACGACAAATGGGGTATAGATCCAGATGTCTATAAGGATTACAGAAAATAGAGCGTAATTTGGATCAGCACTCCATCGAAAGCCCCAACTCCGATCCATGAGAGCGGAAATCGCAGAATCCCAACAGATGGGTTGGCCATTAATTGCCACAAGTCAATCGTTGCGCTTGATCGCCGTTGACAATTTCTAATACTGATTGCCATTTGCTCCCACCGTTCTTCGCACTCGTAAATCCTCTTTCTACAGCCAATAGAATTAGCAGATGTTCATCTGGACTGACATTGGCGCGATCCTCTTTCAATGCACCAAATCGACCCCGACCAGCTCCCGGGCTTAGCAAAAGCCAACGCTCTTTTAACAAATTTTTCTTGCCTCCGCACGGGTTGGATTCTAGAAGACACTACATTCTTACAAACATTTGTTCGTAGGACATGCTAGCGTAAATGCTGTTGTCGGTTACCCCCCATCAAACGTAACTCATGAATAATCCATTCATCGGCGAGCTCATCGGCACGATGTTGCTCATAATTTTCGGAGACGGCGTTGTTGCTAACGTCGTTTTAAGTAAGACAAAGGGACAAAACTCCGGCTGGATTGTGATAACCACCGGCTGGGCCATGGCGGTCGCCGTGGGCGTGTACGCGTCCGGGCCGATCAGCGGCGCTCACATTAACCCGGCTGTAACGATTAGCCTGGCGGTCATCGGCAAATTCCCTTGGGCAAACGTGGTGCCATACATTATCGCTCAAATGATCGGCGCCTTCCTGGGCGGTGTCATTGTCTGGATCGCTTACAGGAGACATTTTGAGGCAACGGAAAACGCCGACCTGAAACTGGCCGTTTTCTGCACAGGTCCGGCTATTCGTGATTACGCGGCAAACGTGGTAACAGAGATCATCGGAACCTTCACTCTGGTTTTCGGCGTTCTTTCGATGACCTATTTCTCCGGCCCAAAGACGCCGGAGGGTTTCGGAAGTGCGATCGGACCATGGGTTGTCGCGGTTCTGGTGTGGGCAATCGGCATGTCGCTAGGCGGTCCAACCGGCTATGCAATCAATCCTGCGCGTGACCTTGGGCCTCGCATTGCCCACGCTATACTGCCAATTCCGGGCAAACGTGACTCCGATTTTAGCTACGGCTGGATCCCAGTTGTTGGCCCAATCATCGGCGGTGTGATCGGCGCGCTTGTCTATGCAGCCACTTTCGGGAGTGCCCCGCCCCCCCAATAACCTAAACGCATCTCAAGGAAATAATATGAAATACCTAATTACTCTGGATCAGGGTACCACGAGCTCTCGAGCTCTAGTGATCGATCACTCCGGTAAAGTTGTCTCCGTCGCACAAATGGAATTTACCCAGTTCTTTCCCCAGCCTGGCTGGGTCGAACACGATCCGAATGAAATCTGGGCGAGCCAGATTGCTGTCGCAGCGGACGCAATCGGTCGCGCGAATATCAGCTTGGCGGACATCGCCGCCGTCGGAATAACAAACCAGCGTGAGACCACGCTTCTGTGGGATCGAAAAACGGGCGAACCCGTCTTCCATGCGATCGTGTGGCAGGACCGCAGAACCGCTCCGATCTGCGATCAGATGCGTGCCGATGGCCTGCTGCCGCTTATCCAGGGCAAAACGGGACTGGTGATCGACGCCTACTTTTCTGGAACAAAGGTGCGCTGGCTCCTGGACAACGTTCCGGGGGTCCGGGAAAGAGCGGAGCGCGGCGAGCTCGCATTTGGAACAGTCGACTCCTGGCTTATTTGGAAACTGACAGATGGCAAAGTTCACGTGACGGATGAAACCAATGCCTCGCGAACCATGCTTTTCAATATTCACACCCGGGACTGGGATGACGAGCTCCTTAACGCTTTGCACGTACCACGCTCCGTGCTGCCTGCCGCGAAGAGCTCAAGTGAAGTCTACGGAGTGTCGTCAGCCGGCACGTTAGCCGGAATTCCCATCGCAGGGATCGCCGGTGATCAGCAAGCCGCTCTGTTCGGTCAGATGTGCAGTAAACCCGGAATGTCTAAAAATACTTACGGTACCGGCTGCTTTATGCTGATGAACACCGGCACCGAAGCCGTCCCGTCAAAAAACAATCTCCTCACGACCATTGCGTCGCGAAGGAATAACATAACCGAATACGCGCTTGAAGGAAGCGTCTTCATTGCAGGGGCCGTCGTACAGTGGTTGCGTGATGGTCTCGGCATCATCCGAACATCCCCTGAGGTTGAAAGTCTCGCAGCCAGTGTGCAAGACAACGGCGGTGTGTATCTGGTTCCAGCCTTTGTCGGCCTTGGCGCTCCACACTGGGATGCCTATGCGAGAGGCGCAATTGTCGGGCTCACCCGCGGCAGCACCGCGGCGCACATCGCGCGAGCCGCTCTGGAGGGCATTGCCTACCAAGTTGCCGATATTCTGACCGCGATGGAGTCTGACTCGTCAATAAAATTGGCGGAACTCCGAGTCGACGGCGGCGCGTGCGGTAACAACCTGCTCATGCAATTCCAGGCGGACCTGCTCGGAGTGCCGGTGGTGCGTGCGTCGAACCCGGAGACAACGGCGATGGGCGCAGCATATCTGGCAGGCCTAGCCGTCGGCTTCTACAATTCGATCGGCGAAATCGAGTCGCAATGGGGCTCGGACCGCACGTTCGAACCAAAAATCGGAAGCGACGAGCGCCAGAAACTTCGCGCAGGTTGGAACAAAGCATTGGAACGCGCGAAAGCCTGGGCGTAAAACGCCTTTCACGGTTGTGGACAGGAGCGTTGCAATCCAAGCAATCTCAGACTCGTCAATCGTCTGGGATTGCCTGGTTCTAGGCGGCGGAGCGACGGGTCTCGGCACCGCAGTGGAGGCCGCGTCGCGCGGATTTCGAACCCTTCTTGTGGAAAAAACGGATTTTGCAAAGGGAACCTCGAGCCGCGCGACGAAATTGGCTCATGGCGGCGTTCGCTACCTGCAACAAGGCAATATCGCGTTGGTGAGGGAAGCCCTGCATGAGAGAGGGTTGATGCTAAAGAATGCCCCTCACCTTGTCCATCCGCTCAAGTTCGTGATCCCTGCTTATCGCCTCTGGGAAATTCCGTTTTATGCAATCGGCTTAGGAATTTACGATAGATTGTCGGGAAAGCTCTCTCTTGGTCCCTCTAAAGCGTTAGGCAAGTCCGAAACCATTCGCCATCTGCCTACGGTCGAACAGAACCACCTGAAAGGGGGGATTCTTTATCTTGATGGGCAGTTTGATGACGCGCGACTGGCCGTGACTCTGGCGCATACGCTTTCGGATCTTGGCGGCTTCCCGGTCAATTACGCCGAAGTCGTCGGAATTACTAAGCACGGCGGCAAAGTAGTCGGAGCGGTGATTCGGGATCGAGAGAGCGGGTCGGAGTTTGAAGTTAGGGCTCGAGCGGTCGTTAATGCGACCGGAGTTTTCGTCGATTCGATCCGGCAAATGGATGCGCCGGGAACGGAGAAGATGCTCGCGGTTAGTCAGGGCGCGCATTTGGTTCTGCCGCGGACTTTTCTACCGGGCACCTCGGCGCTGATGGTGCCCAAGACCTCTGATGGCAGGGTTCTGTTTGGCATACCGTGGCACGACCGGGTGATTCTCGGCACCACTGACGGACCAGTTCCTGAGCCGGTGGAAGAGCCCCGCATCCAGGCCCACGAAATTGCATTTATTCTTTCTGAAGCAGGCAAGTATCTCGCAAAGGATCCAACCGAATCAGACGCGCTTTCTTGCTACGCTGGGCTTCGGCCTTTGGTCAAGGCTGGACACGCCAGCAAAACGTCAGGATTATCCCGCGAACACACTGTCGCTATTTCTGCTTCCGGCTTGGTCACAATCACTGGAGGCAAATGGACAACCTATCGCCGGATGGGCGAAGACTGCATCGATCAGGTCATCAAACTCGCCGGGTTGCCCTCCGCTCCTTCACGTACATCTGAGCTTCCACTTCACGGGCACAGCCGGAGCGTGGAAACTTTTGCATCCCCTCTCCATTTGGCTGTCTACGGGGCCGATCGTGCGAGGATCAATGAGCTGGCAGCATCGGACAAAGAGCTTGACGCGCCCCTCGATCGCAGGCTTCCCTATATGAAGGCCGAAGTTGTTTGGGCAGTGCGCGAAGAAATGGCGCGTACGGTCGAGGATGTACTTGCGCGAAGGACTCGCGCGCTGCTGCTCGATTCCACGGCAGCTGTAGATGCGGCTCCGGCTGTCGCCGAATTATTGGCTAAAGAATTGGGACGCGACACAGGCTGGCAGCAAAATCAGGTCGAGGCATTCAGGGGCGTCGCAAGAAATTATCAGCTTAAGCCGAAAAGTAATTGAGTTTCGGGCACTCAGATATTTGGGCCTCGCGCAGAGGTACGCCGAGGCACGCAAAGGATCAGATTTGAAGCTATCCGATACATTCTAATAGAGTGTTATGCCATAAGAGCCGGAATGCTCTATCGAAAGTGATTTTGGATTCCGCCTTTCGCGTTCACTCCGTGCTTGGCCCCGGACTATTTGAACATGTCTCTTGATTAGCTTTGGCGACGAACACCAAGGGATCCGCCGCATAGCGAACAAACTTTAAATCCATGCCTTTGCGTACCTCCGCGTACCTTTGCGTGAGCCTTCGGCAAGATTCCCGTTCGTCTATCGCACGAAATTTTCAGGCTTAATTAAGAGCCGGAAATGCTTCCGTGAACTTTCGCAGCAACTTTCAAACGAAGCGCGTTCAGCGCGATAAAGCCCGTCGCATCCGATTGATTGTACGCCTTGGTGGGATCCGCCTCCATCGTCGCGATATCAGGATTATAGAGACTTACCGGGCTCCTTCGTCCGGCCGCAATAATGTTTCCTTTGTACAATTTTACTCGCACGACGCCGGAAACGTTCTTTTGCGATTCGCTCAGTAGCGCCTGAATCGCTTCGCGCTCCGGGGCAAACCAGAAGCCGTTATAAACAAGCTCCGCATACTTCGGGCCCAGGGCGTCTCTGATATGCATCACTTCGCGATCCATCGTCAGGGATTCGATCTGCCGGTGCGAAAAAAACAGGATTGCGCCTCCGGGCGTCTCATAGACCCCTCGGCTTTTCATGCCGACGAAGCGATTCTCAACCATGTCGACCCTGCCAATTCCATTTCGGCCCCCCAGAAAATTCAGAGCTTTCATGATCCAGAATGGGGACAGCTGAACTCGGCCTCCACGAGCTTCCGAAGACGAGCCTATTCGATCCAGAATCTCGCTGATATTTGGGTGGCTGAGCGCAACGCAAGACCCTTTCTCAAACTCAAGCTCTACATATTCACTGGCGTCAGGGGCGTCTTCCGGAGAGACGCTTAGCTTGTACATGTCGCGCATTTCGGGACTGCTCGCGTCAATCCAGGGATCTTCCAGAACGCCGCTTTCAAAACTTATATGGAGGAGGTTGCGATCCATCGAATACGGCTTTTTTGCGCTCGCAGCGACAGGAATTCCCTGCTCTTCGGCGTATCGGATCATTTCCGCTCGACCGGGAAATCTTTCACGAAACTCTTCAAGCCGCCATGGGGCAATCACTCTGATATGTGGAGCTAGAGCCGCAACCGTCAATTCGAAGCGAACCTGGTCGTTGCCTTTGCCCGTTGCGCCATGCGCAACCGCCTCGGCCCCCTCGGCGCGGGCAATCTCGACCATCCTTTTTGCGATCAGCGGCCGGGCAATGCTCGTCCCCAGGAAATACTGATTTTCGTAAAGCGCCGATGCTTGAAACATTGGAAAAATGAAATCTCGCGCAAATTCCTCGCGCAAATCATCCACATAGCATTTGGACGCGCCGGTTTTCAGAGCCTTCTGCTCCAATCCATCCAATTCCTCTTCTTGACCGATATCAGCGCAAAACGCGACGACATCAGCAGCGTAGGTCTCTTTTATCCATTTCAGAATTACCGAGGTGTCGAGTCCCCCCGAATAAGCAACAACAATTTTCATTCCGCCTGCAACCAATATATGCTCGACGGGTCTCCGTCGAGTTCAGGCTCACTCTGAAGGCTGATTAGAGTGAGCACAGACCTTGATATCCGACGATGCGCTAAAAGAAGTCCAGCCGGACTTAGATTCCGTCTTGGCCAAGCGCCAAACCCGGTTGCGCCGGTTGTATCGCCGCGCCCTAAGGACAAAAACAATCCGGTTGCAGGCGCCCAAACCTGGTCGAAACGAACCCTGTCCCTGTGGCAGTGGCAGAAAGTACAAAAAATGTTGTGGCGCTTGAGACCCAACCCCGGCCCACGAACCTCCGCGATCTGTCAAGGGATTGGGGTGAAGCGGCCTCCCTATTGCCTACCTCTGAAGCTGAAGGCCGAATGGTTCGAAGATCTCAAAGTCCGCAAGGTTTTTGGTCAATAACGGAGCGCCAGCGAGTATCGCTGAGGCAGCAAAAAATGAATCCACGCGCGCGCCTCGCCGCCGCCCGGCTTGATTGAACAGATGGGCCCCGGTCGCCGCCTCTGAAACCCCGAAAGGGACGATCTGTTCGGCTAGAATCGTCCTGACCCCGTTGATTTGGTTCTGGGGACCATATTAAAACGCGCTCGTCAAACAATGAGGAGAGGAAAAGCCTCACACGGAGGACACGGTGGGCACGGAGTGGCTGAATGCGCCATTCGTCTGGACGGCAAAAAGCCGAGGGGCTAGCTCTTCTTAGGTTGTGTGATGTGCGGCTCCTTCAGGTAAAGCGGCTCCAAAGAAGGCTGGAACGAATCTCGACGCGATAACAAATATTCGGCACGAGGCCGCACGATCGGAACATCGACTACGCCGGGGATTGGCCCAACCGCAAAAACCGCTCGGCTGCGGAGCTCCGGCAACAGGAGACGAAACTCCTCACCAGAACGTAGTTCCGGCACGCGAACCAATCGGTTCTCTTCAATGCTCGCCAGAAATACGGAGCCACGTCTCGCGTCGCCGACGACATAGTAGGTCGCCGCTCCGTATGCAAGCACAGATGGGCAACCAAATGCTGGGCATCTGAATCCAATTTTAAGACCGATCACGGTCGCAACAGCTACTCGACTACCGGCATATGAGCCGGGCCCCAGGCCAACGATGATTTCGTCCGGAGGACCGAATTCCAAAACGAGATCACGGATCGTAGCCGAGAGCATCCCGTGCTTCGTGATCTCGCCTAGCGCAAGAACCTTGATGCCATCCGCCAGAGCTACGGTTCCGATGTCGGTCGAATTTTCGATCAGAAGACTCTTCACCACGTGATCCTTCGCGTGGTGTTTTCGCGAATGGTCAGGACAATCTCAACGGAATCATGCGGCATGCGACCAGGAAATTTGTCCGCCCATTCGACGGCACAAATACCGCCGGCTCTCAGGTAGTCTTCAAACCCGATATCGTCCAGCTCGGCTTCTTCATTCAGGCGATAGAGGTCCATATGAAACAATGGCAATCTCCCCCCGCGATATTCTTGCACCAGAGTAAACGTCGGACTTGTGACGACGTTCCTGTAGTTAAGGCCTGTTGCAAGACCCTTAACGAATTCGGTCTTGCCTGCCCCCAGATCGCCCACCAGTTTGATCACTGAACCGGCGATCAGGCTTCTTGCCAGACCAGCCGCGATGAACCGCGTCTGATCCGGGCTTTTGGAAATCCATTCGTTCGGAGAAATCATGTGCTGCCTCGAAAATGGTCGAACCCCTTTTGCTCGAATTCATAACGGCCGGAATCAACCAGCCGTCCAATGGGGGTGAGCTGCAATCTGGGGAAGGCTTTCTTCCATTCGAATTCAAGGCGCGATTTGACGGCCCTCGGAACCGCGAAAAGCAGTTCGTAGTCTTCTCCGTCCCGTACTGCGTTTTCCGGAACGCAACCTTTGTTCAGAGGGAGATTTTTGAGGGCCACTTCAAATCCCACACCGCTTGCGGCCGCCAGACGGGGAAGATCACTTCCGAGACCGTCACTCAAATCCATCATGGCATGAATCGGAAAACGGCCGACCAACCAGCGAGCTTCTCTCACTCGCGGTGAAAACCGGAGATGTTTGCCATCGATCGAGCCCCCCAGCTTTCCGGTAACGAAGAGCCAGTCCCCCCTCCTGCCTCCCGAGCGACTAACATATTTTCCTTTTTCGGCCATACCGGTTAACGTGACCGACAAAAAAAGTGGCCCCGGCGATCTTGCTGTTTCTCCGCCGACCAGGTTCACCAGGTAGGTAGAGGCTGCCTTACGCAATCCTCGATAAAGCTCCTTCAACCATTCAAATTCGACATCGGAGCGGATTGCCACAGTCACTAACGCATCCAGAGGCAACCCGCCCATCGACGCTATGTCGCTGATTGAGCGGCACATCGCTTTCCAGCCAACCCACATTGGATCGGCATCGGCAAGGAAATGGATCCCTTCAACGATGCAATCTGATTTCAGCAACTGAAGATTACCCGCAGTTTTCACGACTGCGCAGTCATCGCCGGGACCAAGAACGACGCGGCGATCCAACTTCAATCCGCGGGTCAAGCCCCGTATAACTTCATCTTCACCAAGCTCATTCAGCTTCATCTACCCGCAAAAAACACCTGAACGAGCGTGAGAGTATTGAAAAATGCGTGCATGGCCATCGGGACCAGCAACGATCCCGAAAGTTCGTAGGCAAACGTCAACACGCATCCCAACAGGAAGAGAGGCAGCAAAGAAGGAATATGCATGTGAATCAAAGAGAACAAGAGAGCAGAGAAAAACAAGGCAGGCAGCGCACCCGCAAACCTCTTGAGCACTCCGTAAAGGAACCCGCGAAAAACGAATTCCTCGGAAATCGGCGCGATCACGACCGCAAGAATGATCAGCGGCACGCGCTTGCCCGGATCGCTTGCCCGCTCAAAAAGCTGCATAATCGGCTGAGTATCTCGCTGGGCATTGGAGCGTAAAAAGTCGCTAATCAGCGTACTGCTGGCCAGAATCAAGGGCAACGCCGCAAAGAGGAGACCCAAACCAAGGAAAAACACTTTAGAGAAACCGAGACGATCGAATCCAAAGAGCGCGCTGGGATGCATGCCGCGCAACACGAAAGACAAAACAATGACTCCAATCACAAAGATCCAAAACCCAAGCTGAACCATGAAGAGAAGTGTGGTGTCGATTGTAGCGGGCAACGTGCCTCTATTTCCATTCAGGCTCTGGAAGCATTGAACGATAAACATGGTGACACAGCCGAGAGCCACGTAGGCATCAGGCCGGGCGAAATGGCTCGCAACAACTTTCCCGCCGGCTTGCAAATAAATTAATCGGAAAATCCGAAGGTAAAAAGCGACACTTGCGCCAACGAGTAGCGCAAGAAATAAAGCAGTAAGAGCATTCATTAAACAATTGGCGCAACCTACACATGAACGAGTGACGTTCCAAGCGCAGCTGCGACGCAGGGCCGAATCTCCGAGCCGACCGTTATTAGGACGCAGACTCGCAAGGCTTGGAGGGCTGCGGTCCCTCGCAGCCGCAATCTACGAAGGTTGCATCGGAATCGCCCCTCTGCGCGGGCAGCTCGGAGATCTACCCCTACCGCGCAAGAAGCTCGAAGAAGGGTTTTTGCTTGCGAACCCGCGCCAAGGTTTTAGATCGAGTGCGATGAAGGTGGTGATTCAGCGTGTAGCAAAGGCTTCGGTCACAGTAGAAGAGCGCCTTATTAGCGAAATCGGCCCCGGGCTCCTGATTTTGCTCGGCGTACAGGACGGCGACACCGAAAAGGAACTCGATTGGCTCGTTGGAAAGGTTTCTCGGCTCAGAATTTTTCCCGACGAGGCAGGCGCAATGAATCGTTCGGTTGAGGATGTCGGCGGGGGAATACTTGTCGTTAGCCAGTTTACTCTTCTCGCTGAAACCCGGAAAGGAAATCGACCTTCCTTCGTTCGCGCGGCGGCTCCCGGCGTAGCCCGGCAAACCTATGAAAGGTTCTGTATGAGGTTAGAACAGGAAATCGGGAGGCCGGTTGGGCGTGGCGTTTTCGGAGCTCGCATGCAAGTTAGCCTAGTCAACGACGGCCCCGTGACTATCTGCATGGATACCGATAGCTAGCGTTCACAAGTACCTGCATCTCTGTGAACATGGAATAGATCCGCGCGATTCGTAACCCACGGTAGGGGCAGATCTCCGAGCTGCCCGCCGAGCATAGCGTCCTTGCCTTACGAGTCTGCCTCGTCAGAACGACCGGCTCGGAGATCCGGCCCTACCTCGCTAGCCTACCAGCAATCGCTTTAGAAGGCGAAACCACCCACAATGTGGCTCTCTAGCGTAATTTCTAACTCTTTGCCTCCCAATAGCTTCCACACCAGTGCCTGAGAGCTTGTTTCCTTAAGCGCCGGCGCCGGAATTTACAGTCAAAGCCGGGCTCATTGTTCCCTTGAACTTCGGAGGATCGTCCTCCTTTATGCCAAAATTCGATCTATAAAGGGAGCTGACTTTTTCCATTTCCTTATCGGTGAAATCAGGAGCTTCTGTGGCCGTAGCGAATTCAGATAGCTGCTTTTCGTCATAGATATTCGGCAAAACTGAAGCAACTCGTTCATCTTTTAGAAGCCAGAGCAATGCAGCCTGCGCGAGCGTTCGGAGAGGAGATTCCAAAAATCGAAGCTGCTCCACCTTTTTTACGCCATTCACAAGCCATGAGCGTGGACGATGATTCCGGTGATCGCCTGGCGGGAACTTGGTCTCCAGCGTGTAGTGGCCCTCTAGCATGCCTGAGGAATGTGGTACACGAATCAGGAACATTGTATCTCTTCCTGACTCTGTCGCAGCGTTATGAATCGCTGCGCCGGGATGCTGTTCAAGCATATTATAAATATGTTGCACACTCGTCACCGGCCGCTCTTTGACGCAGTTGATCCCTTCGTACATCCACCCGATTGCCGGTCCTAAAGCGATCCCGTAAAATCGCACCCATCCTTTGTCGCGCAGCCTTTCGAGCGTTTCCCAGATAGAGTCCTCGCTGACCTGTGCCATGCGAATATTGTGGAGTTGCAAAAGGTCGATCCGATCCGTTTGCAGGCGCCTTAACGCGGCTTCCGTGGCGCGAGTCAAAGCCTCAGGCGAAAAGTCCTGCGGTATTTCCCGTTGACCACGCCGCTCATTTCCGTAATGCACAAAATCGTATCCGATCTTTGTGGCGATCACAATCTGATCGCGGTGCTGCCGGAAGGCCTTGGCTATCAATTCTTCGCTCAAGCCATTCCCGTAGGTATCTGCGGCGTCGTACAAGGTTATGCCCAGATCCAGTGCTTTTCGCATCAGACCGACGGCCTGCTCCTCGGTGAAGTCACCCCACCAACCCGTCGAGACCGTCCAGAGCCCAAATCCGACTTCGCTTACGGTCAGATCGGTGTTGCGATAAGTACGATATTTCATTGCGATTGATCAGTATGTCTTGGTGGAACCGCTACGTCAACGGCACGGCCCTCGCTACTAAATGCTTGCAACTCTTGCGAGGAGAGGTTGAGCTAGCGGAGCTTCCGGCGTCCAAATTGGAGCTTTGGCCGAGAATTGAAGGGAAAATCAATGCAACCTGTACAAACGTTCAACGTGGCACCCCGTTTGCCGGAGGTGTTGGAACCACTTCGGGAAATGGCTCACAATCTTTGGTGGACCTGGGAGCCGGACGCCCGGCGGCTTTTTCGCCACCTGGACACCGAGTTGTGGGATCGAACGAACCATAATCCGATTCGTATGCTCCAACTCTCGCGCCAAGCGCGCCTCCTGGAACTTTCGGTGGACGACGATTACATCCGCGAGATGCAGAGCGTCTACCAGAAATTTGCCGCCTACATGCGAAGGACGGATACCTACGGAAAGCTCCGGACCACGGCCCCGCGGATCGCCTATTTTTCTGCAGAGTTCGGGTTCCATGAATCGGTTCCAAACTATTCAGGCGGCCTGGGAATTCTTTCCGGCGATCATTGTAAATCAGCGAGCGACCTTGACCTGGATTTTTGCGCGGTAACTCTCCTCTACAGACACGGCTATTTCAAACAGCAGATTAACAAGGAGGGATGGCAGGAGGCGGTAAGCCTGAACCAGAACTTCAATCATCTGCCGCTGCTCGAAACCAAAGTCGGAGGCGAGCCGCTTCACGTCACCGTCTCAATTCTCGGCCGCTACGTCGTAGCCAAAGTCTGGGAATTGCAGATCGGCCGGATAAAGCTTTACCTGCTCGATACCGATATTCAACAAAACGCTCCGGAAAATCGGTTGATCACCGAACAACTTTATGGCGGCGACCTGGAGATGCGGATACGGCAGGAAATCGTACTCGGTATCGGCGGCGTCAGAGCTCTGGACGCACTTGGCATCAAACCCGAGGTTTATCACATGAACGAAGGCCACTCGGCCTTTCTTTCACTGGAGCGCATTCGCCAGTATGTCCGGGACAAAGGTCTTGATTATTACTCGGCATTGCAGATCGTCGCAGCTTCGAACGTCTTTACGACGCATACGCCCGTGCCGGCTGGAAACGATGCCTTTCCCCGCGATATGATGGCACGCCATTTCTCCACATACGCGGAAGATTTTCGGATCAGCTTCGACGATTTCTTTCGTCTCGGAGAACCGATGGTCAATGCGACCGATACGTTTAGCATGACCATCCTTGCGCTTCGGGTCAGCCGACATGCAAACGGAGTGAGCAAACTTCACGGCAACGTGAGCCAGGGTTTGTGGAAAGACGTCTGGGCCGGCGTTCCTCTACAAGAAGTTCCGATTACCAGCATCACCAACGGCATTCACACCAAGACCTGGACTGCACCGGAATTTCACCGCATTTATTCCAAATTTTTGGGATCTGACTGGGAAGAGCATCTTACGGATTCAGAGTATTGGCGCCGTGTAATCGACATCCCTGACGACGTTCTCTGGGAAACCCACCAGTTGCTCAAAAGTCGGCTGATCGACTTTATCCGAGACCGTCTGCGCCGGCAGCGCGTTCGAATCGGCGAGTCCCCAGAACAGCTGCGGAAGATTAACAGCATTCTCAATCCGGACGTCTTAACGGTCGGTTTTGCTCGCCGCTTTGCGACCTACAAGCGCGGCACGCTGCTATTCGGTCAGAAAGAGCGCCTTCTGCGGCTGGTGCAGAACGCCGAACGCCCGGTTCAGTTTATTTTTGCCGGCAAATCGCATCCGAAGGATGAGCCTGGGAAACGGTTCATACAGGAGGTCTACAATCGATCGCGAGAATCCGGCCTGGAGCATGCGGTGGTCTTCGTGGAAGACTATGACACTTACATCGGACGTCGCATGTATCAGGGCGTCGATCTCTGGCTTAACAACCCCCTTCGCCCCTTGGAGGCTAGCGGAACCAGTGGAATGAAATTGCCGCCTAACGGAGGATTGAATCTCAGCGTGCTGGATGGGTGGTGGTGTGAGGGGTACAACCGTAAAAATGGCTGGGCTATTGGCCCGGAGATTACTCAGGGGACACCCGAATTTCAAAACGAGGTCGACGCAGATAGCCTGTTCAATGTCCTGGAGAATCAAATCATCCCCCTTTATTATGCCAAGCCGGATGGTCGGATTCCGGTAGCCTGGATACAGTTGATGCGTGAATCAATACGCAGTGTTACTCCTGTCTTTAACACTCATAGAATGGTCAAAGAGTACAACGAACGCCTGTATGAACCGGCTGCAGAGGGTTACAAAGCACTCAGCGCAAACGGATGCCAGGCCGGCGTGGAATTAGCACAGTGGAAGCATAGTACGCGCGTGGACTGGCCCCACGTCCAAATTGAATCGGTCGAAACATCGCAATCCGGGCGAGTCTCGCTGTTCGTTGGGGATAAACTCGAGATAACCGCACACGTATTCCTGGGCCCGGTTCAGCCAACTCATGTTCGGGTTCAAGCATATGTCGGTGAATCAGATAACGGTGCGCTTCGTAATCCTTACACAATTGATCTTCTGGATGTCGAAAAGACAACCGCCAATGGAGTCTACCGTTTTAGCGGAATGATTCCTGCCTCCGAAAGCGGAAGCTACGGATTTAACGTCCGCGTCATTCCGACGCATCCACACCTGGTGCAGGAGCACGAACTCAGGTTGATTACTTGGGCGAAATAAGTGCCGCTGGCGTTTTCCACCTGTTGGAATTCAAGCCGTCACTCAAGCGGAGACGGGATGTTGGCGGAAATCTATTCCCTCGGATTCGATCATATCGAACTTGGTCAAGGCATTCGGATCTCGCAATGGGAAGGGATTGAACGGTTTCTAGCCAATCATACAATGAGGGTGACCAGTCTCCACAATTTCTGTCCACTGCCCGCCGGCGTTGATGTCGCCCAAGACCGCTACGAATGCGCTGCTCTTCGAGCCGAAGAGAGAGAACGCGCGCAAATTCATGCTTTGCGCACCATCGATTACGCCCGGAAACTCGGCGCAAAGTATGTTGTCATGCATTTGGGCTCAGTTCCAATGGCTCCTTATACAGAGCGACTGTGCAAACTCATCAATTCAGGACGATATCTGAGCCGCTCTTACGTCGCCATGAAACTGAAGGCAATTAAGAAAAGAGAGGCTAACTCCCTTTATGATTGCATCGTCGAGTGGCTCAAACCTGTTCTCGATCATGCAGCATCGGCAGGCATCATGCTTGGTATCGAAAATCGTATTGGCATCGAGACATGCCCTTCCGAACGAGAATTTCGCCGGCTCTTTTCCGAGATCGGCTCGATCGGCTACTGGCATGATTTCGGGCACGCACAAATTCGGCACAATCTCACGCTTCTGGACCACGCCGAGTGGCTTTCCGAAATGGCATCGCACTTGATGGGATGCCACATTCATGACGTTCTTTTTCCCTGCGACGATCACAAGGTGCCATTTAGCGGGATGATTGATTTCGCAGCCTTGTTGGCCGCGATTCCCTCCTCTGTGCCACTCGTATGGGAGTTGGATTCACGAGCGTCTAGGGGCGAAATCACCAGCGCATTGGCTCGTTGGAAGCAGAAATTTTCTTCATGAGCAATTCATTCCTCTCCAAGGACTGGTGCTGGAAGCTACTGATTGGCAACGAGTTAGACCCATCAGCTGAGTCGGGACTGGTAGGGTCGCATCTCCGAGGCGACCGGTTTTACGGCGAGGTCGTAAGTTTAAGGCGACCAATCCTGACGGTCCGCTCGGAAATCGGACCCTACCGTCGCCCCATCACAGTGCTATTTCGCGTTGCCAAAAATAAAGGACACTAGCGGGTCTCGCCTTTATGCTGCGGCCACGAGTTCTGGTAAACTTTGCGATGACGGTCGATGGCAAAGTGTCGACCGCCAAACTTGGGCCGGCAAATTTTACTTCGAAACATGATAAGCGGCGATTGCTCGAAATCCGTTCGCTCGGCGACGCTCTTATCCTCGGGAGGAATACGGTTCAAACGGACAATATGTCGATGAGCCTACCGGATGAGGATTTGCGGAAAGCGAGACTGGAGCGAGGCCAAAGCGAATATCCACTGAGAGTTGTCGTTTCGAATTCCGGAGATATCTCTACGCAGCTCAATATTTTCAGCCATCAATTTTCGCCAATTGTAGTTTATTCGACCACACGAATGAACTCAGCCAATCGCCAGGCGCTGAAAGCGCAGGCACAATTGCATCTGAACGAAGGAGAGAGGGTCCACCTCCCGGGCGTCCTGGAGGACCTGTATCTGCAGCACGGCGTCCGGACATTGGTTTGCGAAGGAGGTCCCGGTCTTGCCAGGTCGCTTGCGGAAATGGACGCTATTGACGAGCTTTTTTTAACAGTTGCTCCATTTCTTTTCGGGGGCGCTGAGGCTCCAGGACTACTCGGCCGCTCAGGACCATTTCTCTCCGCCAGCCAGTTTTACCGGTTGGAATCAATAAATGTCTTATCCGTGGAGTGTTATCTTCACTATGTATCAAAAGGAGCGGGATGCACCGAACAAACTCGATAGTTATGAATGCCCCGGAAGGGGCTATTTTTGAGGCTGCGGCGGATTTGCAGCGCTGGCCGACCTTTCTTCCCCACTATCGATACATCCGTTACTACGAGAAGAATCCCGTCCGCAATGTGGTAAAGATGGCCGCTAAGCGAGGGTTTATTCCGATTGCTTGGACTTCAGAACAAATCATCGATCGCGAGCATCGCCAGATTCGCTTCAGGCATCTGAAAGCGTGGACCAAGGGAATGGAGGTACTATGGCGATTTCAGACTTTGCCGTCGGGCGTCAAAGTAGAAATTGTTCATGACCTCGCTTTTCGGATTCCCACTCTAGCTCCCCTCGCGGAGCTGATCATAGGGGGCGTGTTCATCGATCATGTCGCCTCGCAGACGCTGAGACACATGAAAACATACGTGGAAAAACGATGAGACGAGCAGTGATCACCGGCGTCGGCCCCGTTACGCCTATCGGAATCGGGAAAGGCGCGTTCTGGGACGCCATAAAAAGTAAGAAATCCGGGATCGCGACTATTTCGAAGTTCGACGCGTCGATTTTCCGGTCAACGAATGCGGCCGAAATCACCGACTGGCAGCCGGAGAAGATCTTTCCAGCGCATCGGCTCAAAAGACTTGACCGGTACGCCCAATTTTCCGTCGGCTCAGTGAAGCTCGCTTTGGAAGACAGTGGCTTGGAATATTCGCCTGACAACCCGCTTCATCGTGTCGGTGTCAGCTTTGGGACGGCTCTCGGAGGAGTGTCCAATGCTGAGATGCAACACAAGGCCTTTGTGCAAGGAGGCCCCAAATCAGTCCACCAAAAAACCTTGGCTTTGCAAGTCTTTGGCGGATCGGCCCATTCAAATATCGCCATCGAGTTCGGCTTTCGAGGCGTTGGCACTACCAACTCCAATAGCTGCGCGAGCGGAAATGTGGCAATTGGAGAGGCGCTCCGATACATTCGCGAAGGCTGGGCGGATGTCATGATCGCGGGTTCAGCGGAAGCTCCATTAAGTCCACTGACGTTCGGGGCGTTCGCTTTCATTCGAACAATGAGTCGCGCGCATCCTGCTGTGGCCTGCCGGCCCTTCGATCTCGAGCGTGATGGATTCGTCATGGGCGAAGGAGCCGCCAGCCTTGTTCTTGAAGAATACGAGCATGCGAAAGCCCGCAACGCCGAGATTTACGCCGAAGTCATCGGATACAGCCTAAACAATGACGCGTTTCACATGACTACGCCGCTGCCCACCGGTGAATCGTGTGTTCGCGCAATGCATGACGCACTCGATTACGCGCGACTCAGCGCCGACCAGATTGACTACATCAACGCTCATGCAAGTTCCACGCAATTGAATGATGCGAATGAAGCGTTCTGCATCCGAAAGGTTTTCGGCGCGCGGACCGGCCAGATACCGGTCAGCGGAACAAAGCCTTATTACGGCCACCCTCTCGGTGCAAGCGCCGCAATTGAAGGCGTGATTTGCGCCTTGGCCATTCGACAAGGAGTAATACCGCCGACTCTCAATTATAAGAATCCGGATCCGGCGTGCGATTTGGATGTTGTTCCCAACGAGCCTCGCGAAAAGGCTCTGACCCATGTCATGAGCAATGCGTTCGGATTTGGAGGCATTAATTCATGCGTTATCTATAAGAAGGTTTGAGTCATTTGCCGCCGCTTAAGCAAATAATAGCTTGTGCCAGATCCCGCGGCGTTCTACGTAGATTTGTGGAAGGAATCTTGATGGTTCCGCCGACTATTGAATGCCGGAGTGGCAAGTTCAATCAGGCGGCCGTGGCTGAGCAGCCACGCGAGAATTCCGACTAAAAACAACGAATCAAAATGAGCACGACCCCCTTGACTCAGCGTCACGAATGGCAGGCGCTTTTGAAGCACTATGAAACGATTAAAGGCGCCTCGCTTCGACAGCTTTTCGCTGACACGAAGCGCAACGAACGGTTCACCTTGGAAGAGGTCGGTCTTTATCTCGACTATTCAAAGAACCGCATAACGGAGGAAACGCTTCGCTTATTGCTCGATCTCGCGGTGAGCGCTAACCTCCGTGACCGCATCGGCGCCATGTTTCGAGGTGAGAAAATCAACATCACTGAAAAGCGTGCAGTCCTGCATGTGGCTCTCCGGGCGGCACGCGATCAATCCATCATCGTTGATGGCGAAGATGTTGTACCGAAGGTCCATGAGGTGCTGGATCGGATGTCCGACTTTTCCGAGCGAGTCAGAAACGGCGAATGGAAGGGTCATACGGGCAAATCAATCCGCAATGTTGTCAATATCGGCATCGGCGGTTCTGATTTGGGTCCGGTGATGGCCTACGAAGCATTGCGACACTATAGCCGGCGCGATTTGGCATTTCGCTTTGTCTCTAATGTTGATGGAACCGATTTCGCCGAGGCGACCCGCGATCTTGCTGCCGACGAGACTCTTTTCATCGTCGCCTCCAAGACATTCACCACGCTTGAAACGATGACCAATGCGCAAACCGCCCGGCAGTGGACGTTGGCGGCTTTGCATGATGAAAAGGCAATCGCAAAACATTTTGTGGCGCTTTCGACCAATGGCGTCGAAGTTTCGAAGTTTGGCATCGATACCGCTAATATGTTCGGCTTCTGGGACTGGGTTGGCGGCAGGTATTCGATGGATTCCGCAATCGGATTGTCGACAATGCTTGCGATCGGACCAGAAAACTTCCGCGCGCTCCTGGCCGGTTTTCATGCCATGGATGAACATTTCCGCCATGCACCGTTCGAGCGCAACCTGCCGGTGTTACTGGGCCTCCTTGCTGTCTGGTACAACGATTTCTTCAATGCGCAAACGGTCGCTATTTTGCCCTACGATCAGTATTTGAAACGATTCCCAGCGTACCTTCAGCAACTGACGATGGAGAGCAACGGGAAGCACGTCGACCTTGAGGGCAAGACCGTCGATTATGAGACGGGGCAGATCTATTGGGGCGAGCCCGGCACAAATGGGCAGCACTCATTTTATCAGCTGATTCATCAAGGAACAAAATTGGTGCCATGCGATTTCATTGGCTTTTGCCAATCCCTGAACCCCCTTGGAAATCATCATGATCTTCTGATGTCTAACGTATTTGCCCAGGCCGAGGCGCTCGCCTTCGGCAAAACCGCCGAAGAGGTGAAAGAGGGGGGAACTCCGGATTGGTTGGTCCCCCATCGAACCTTCGAGGGCAACCGGCCGTCGAACACGATTCTTGCGGAACGGCTAACGCCGGAGATTCTTGGCAAACTGGTTGCGCTCTATGAACACAGCGTATTTACGCAGGGCGTCATCTGGGACATCGACTCCTTCGATCAATGGGGAGTGGAGCTTGGTAAAGTTCTAGCCGCACGAATCATTCCGGAACTAGACGACTCCAAAGAACCCGATCTGAAACATGACAGCTCGACAAACACGCTCATCAGACATTACCGCAAACTGAAGAACGCACACTAAACCAGAACCTCATTAACCGACGGGGTCATGTCTCAATATTCAACATTCGGCGTATCAACGACGCTCGCCGACTGAATTTCTTGAGAGCCGGCGTGAACGTGCTGTCCATCAGCACTCAGCGAATGTTGAATATTGAGACATGACCCCGTCGCGTGGGATCTCCGAAGCTGGGCGCGGCTTTCGAGGAGTCGCCCAAATTCTGATTGCTGACTCCCAACTCCTCATCATTTTACGCAACCAGCTTCTGAATGCGTTCGCTCAACCGCGGAGCTGACATCTGGAACTGTTCAAGCAAGTAATCGTTAGGTGCCGACTCGCCCCACCGATCCTCGATTCCAAACCTAACAACCTTTCTCGGTGAAGCTTCAGAGAGAACTTCGGCTACCAATCCACCTAACCCGCCGTAAATCGTATGCTCCTCGACTGTCACGACTAGTCTCGCTTTTTCGGCTGCGCTAACAATCTCGTCTTTGTTGACAGGCTTAATCGAGGGGATATGCAAAACCCCTGCAGACAACTTCTCCTTCGCCAGCAAGTCCGCAGCTTCTACGCATCGCACGGTTTGTGGTCCTGTCGATATCATAAGCACATCCGTCCCTTCTCTAAGCGTAATTGTCTTTGCCGGATTGAAGCGGTAGTTTTTGTCGAACAGGTCGGGGGCGGCGTCGCGGGCCAAACGCAAATAGACCGGTCCTTCGAATTCGGTCGCCCAGCGGATCAAAGCTTCCCCTTCGACAGCATCGGCCGGCGCAAGAACCGTCATGTCTGGCATTGCGCGCATAATCGCAATATCCTGCACGTCTTGATGCGTCTTGCCTGTTAGCCCAGTCATAAGCCCTGCATAAGCAGCGCCGATTTTGACGTTGGCGTGGGTTTGCGCGACCAACATACGAATAGGATCGATCGCACGATGTGTAAAAAATACGGTAAACGAAGACAACCAGGGTACAAATCCCAGGGAAGCTAGTCCAACCGCAACCCCCACGAAATTCTGTTCTGCAATTCCCATCTCCAGAAACCGGTCCGGATGCGCAACCGCGAATTTGTCTGCCTTCGTGGAATTAGCCAAATCGGCATCCAAAACCAAAACGTTTGGATTCGTCTTGCCCAAATCAACAAGCGTATCGCCAAACACATCTCTCAATGCTTTCACGCCGTTGCCTCCTCAATTCCGAGTTCCTGTGCGACAACTCTTAGTTCATCTCTCGTCGCCACCTTGGAGTGCCATTCATGTTTACCTTCGGTAAATTGAACACCTTTGCCCTTTATCGTGTGCGCAATAACCATCGTTGGCTGGTCGGATTCCCCTGACGCTTTTGCCGCTTCAAGCGCCGGAACAATCTGAGCGAAATCGTGTCCATTTATCTCAATACAACGCCAACCTAGTTTCTCGAATATGCCCCGCAAGTCGATACCCGACCAGGGATCCCGCCGATCCCCGCGATGCCTTTCGTTGATAGCAAGCACCCACCCAAACTGCTGCAACCCATTCCAGTCCAGTATAGCCGTGAGGTTCCCAAGCTTGTATCGAGGCGCGATATGGAGCGCTTCCCAGATCATCCCTTCCTGCAACTCGCCATCGCCAATCATGACAAAGGTATGGAATTTCTCGCCTCTCAGCCGCGCTCCCAAGGCAATACCAAGTCCAACAGATAACCCCTGACCCAAAGACCCCGTCGATGTTTCCAGGCCCGGCAATCTTGTGACATCCGGATGTCCCTGCAATCGCGATCCTCCCTTATCAAACGTTTTGAGTTCCTCGACCGGCAAAAACCCTCGGAGCGCCATGACGCTATATTGTCCAATCGAAGAATGTCCCTTCGAAAGAATGAATCGATCCCTGTCCGGCATCCGGGGCTCTTTCGGGTCCACCTTCATGACCCGGAAATAGAGCGCCACAAGAATATCCATCGCCGAAAACGGTCCACCGACATGACCGGCTCCGCTTCCCGCCACCGTACTGATAGCGAGCCATCTTCCTCTGCGAGCCAACATCTCCAGCTTTATATAGTCTTCTTCACTACTCATAATTAATTTTTGTTAGCAGATTTTCGAGGTAGATCCGATTCTGCCTGGCTATTTCGGTCGGATCCCCCGGGGTGGTATCTTGTTCAATGATAAGCCAGCCGTGGTATTGATGGGCGTGAAGCGCATCAATGAGTTGCGGGACCCGGGCGATGCCATGCCCAAGCGGAGCGAAGATGTAGTTCTTCAATGCCTTGTCAAATCCCCACTGCTCAGCGCGCGAACGTTCCAGAACCTTGCCGTCCACGTCTTTTATGTGAACGTAGCTCACCCGATCTCCATAATGATTAAGCATGCGGAACGTATCGCCACCCCCGTACGCAAGATGCCCGGAGTCAAGGCACCAGCCAACCAGTTCAGGACTGGTCTCATCTAACAGCCGGCTGGTTTCGGTCTCTGTCTCGACATAGGTCCCGACATGGTTGTGAAATACAACGCGCATACCATCGGCTTCGACTTGGTGTCCCAACTCGTTCAGACCCTCACCAAGGCTGTGCCATTGCGACTCAGACAAACCCCCGACGGGGTCGACATGACCCGCTTCGCCCCATCGCCTCGCATCACCGCTGTCGGCAGCAATCAGGTATTCGCCACCAATCGCTTTTAGAAATCGCGCGATCTCCAGACCTCGCTCGATCTCCTGTTCCCTCTTTTCGGGGTTCCGCAGTTCCAGTCCCACAAAGCGGCCCAACATATCGAGATTCCTTCTCGCAAGGTCTGCTTGCACGCGGGCGATATCATCGGACATGCAGATATCCCATTCTGTGGCCGTGTATCCGGCCCCCACCATTTCGTCCAGAAGCTGTGGGTATGGCGTCCACTCGCGGTAGTCCCGCACATCGTTGTTATTCCAATTAACAGGCGCTGTCGCTATCTTCATACAAAAATGGGCCGCTGCGAACCGGTGGCCTCTTCGTATTTCTCACGCGTCCTTTGAGTCTTTTCCTGCGCGCTGACCTCTGCAACCGGAACATCCCACCAAGTTCCCATGCCTGGCATCCGCTTTTCCGGATCGACTGGTACGACGATGACGGTCACTCCCGCAGTTTCCCGGGCTTTCTGAACCGCCGCGGTAACTTCCTTTGCCGTTTGGGCAAAGATGGCATGCGCCCCCATCGACTCAGCGTGTTTCACAAAGTCAACCGGGATATAATCGCCTGTTAGTTGGTCGCTCTTTCGATCGCGAAAA